>NZ_AP014521.1:354219-708439 GCF_000828815.1 Candidatus Tachikawaea gelatinosa | reverse complement strand
ATTTATTAAAAGTACTAACAGTATATATTATATTTTTATATCCACTAAAAATATATTTTTATTGTCTAGCTAATCTTGAATTGATTGGAGCAAAAGATCGAGTACCTCTCCATATATTAATATCAATACCCCCCCTTCGAACAAAACGAAGATATATAAAAAGTTCATTTGGCTTACAAAAATGTTTAATATCATCAAAAATTATCTCTGCACATTGTTCATGATATTCTCTATGTTTTCTAAAAGAAAATAAATATTTAATTATATTTTTTTTTTTTATACGATTACCTGAATATATTATTTGTACAGATCCCCAATCAGGTTGATTTGTTATTGGACAGTTTGCTTTAAACAAATTTGTAAATAATGTCTTATTTTTAATTTTAACTGGTTCTGTTGCATTTAAGAGATCGTTAGTATTATATTCAAAATTTTTAATATTGATATTATAATCATCCAAACATTCTCCTTCAAAAAAATTAATCTTTTTTGAACTAAAATATGATATAGGAAATAATGTTACTTTTATATCATGTAATATACAGTGTGTTAAGTCACTTTGAATTACTTTGGAAACATCACTTTCATTATCAAAAAAAGTTTGATTTAAACTATTTAAATAAAGTTTTAAACTTTTAGATTCTATAAAATATTCAGTATCAAATGGAACAATAATCTCACCTATAGCAATTTGAGGAAAACCATTTTTTTGTAACCAAGATATTTCATATAAGTTCCAAATGTCTTCTCCATAAGAAAAGCTATTATTACTTTTCAAAAGTATACGATTTTTTTTTCTAGAAATTTTTTGAAGCAGCTCTGGAGAATATTGATTTTTATAAATATTATTTTTCAACATTTTTCTTTTTAAATTTATAATAAAATTTTTGTTCATATTATTAGTAGTTATAAAATTTTTGTAAATAAACTAAAACAAATTTTTAATCTATTTTATATTTTTTTTTCTTCTCTAATAGATTATTAATTACTTTTTCTTTATTATTTTGATAGTCTAAAAGTCCTTGATTTCTTAAATAACAAGCTGAGCAATTTCCACAACCAAAACTTTTAATTCCATTATAACAACTTAATGTTTTATTTTTTATAAAATCTAACTTTCCTAAAGTATCAGATAATGCCCATATTTCTGATTTTTTTAAAAACATTAATGGAGTTTTAAATAATATTTTTTTATCTAAACCTAATATTATTGCTGTATTTAATGTTTTTATAAATTTGTTCCTACAATCTGGATAACCGGAAAAATCTGTCTCGCAAACCCCACTTATAACTGTATTTATTTTATTTTTGTATGCATAAATTGATGCCAATGTTAAAAAAAGAATATTCCTTCCAGGAACGAATGTTTTTGGTGGTTTTTTTTTATTAGTTGAACTATGACAAGGTATTTTAAGATTATTATTGATCAAACAACTTTCAGTAAGTGTATCTAATACACTTAAATTAATGATTTTATGAAAAAAAATATTAAGTTTTTTTGATATTTTTATAGCTATTTTTACTTCTTGAGAGTGCTTTTGATTATAGTGAAATGTTATACAATGAATAACATCATAGTTTTTCAATGCATTTATCAGACATGTAGTTGAGTCTTGTCCTCCACTAAATACAATGACAGCACTTTTTTTAGTTTTTTTATCTTTCATGTTTTATTTAACTTTTGTTTTTTTATATATAAAAATAATTCATATATATTAAAATTGTTTAAAAAAATTTATATGTTTTTCTATATATCACGTAATATATTTGTTAAACGTAATGAATGTATGACTATTATTATTAATAAACTTGATCCATAAAAAATGTCTTTTTTTATTTGATAATACATTTAAAGAGTAAACGTTTTTTATAAACAATATTTAATAACTAAACAACACTATTAATTATAAAAAAAAAAATGCTAGAAAACTATGATAAAAATTTATATAGTGCTTATATTAATTCAATTTTATACAATTAAAGTATTAAAAATTTTTTAAAAAAATGAATTATAGCAATTATTTATGAGAGTATTTTATCTATTTTTCATTAACATGAAATTATGATATATATTTCTAAAATAAAAAATATAATAATTGTATTTATATTTTTTAACAAAAAATGCTAATTTAATAGTGAACTGTTTTTATAAAGGAGATATAGCAAAGTGTTGTCATTAATTTTTACAATAATATTACTTTCTTTAATATTAGTTGGATCAAGTATAAAAATTGTTCCTCAAGGTTTTCAATGGACTGTAGAAAGGTTTGGTCGATATACCTCTACTTTAAAACCAGGTTTAAACTTAATTGTTCCTTTAATAGATAGAATTGGGAGAAGGATCAGTATGATGGAGCAACTGTTAGATATTCCTTCTCAAGAAATTATATCTAAAGATAATGCAAATGTTACAATTGATGCTATTTGTTTTATTCAAGTCATGAAACCTTCTAGTGCAGCTTATGAAGTTAGTAATTTAGAATTAGCAATTACTAATTTAACGATGACAAATATGCGAACTGTATTAGGTTCTATGGAATTAGATGAAATGCTTTCCCGACGTGATGATATTAATATTAAGTTATTAAAAATTTTAGATGAAGCAACAAGTCCATGGGGTATTAAAATTACACGAATAGAAATTCGTGATATTCGTCCTCCTGCTGAATTAGTTGCTTCAATGAATGCTCAAATGAAAGCTGAACGTACAAAACGTGCAGAAATTTTAGAAGCAGAAGGTATAAGACAAGCTGCTATCCTAAAAGCAGAAGGTGAAAAGCAATCACAAATTTTAAAAGCAGAAGGTGAACGTCAATCTTCTTTTTTAAATGCAGAAGCGCGTGAACGAGGTGCAGAAGCAGAAGCGAAATCAACACAAATTCTTTCTAAGGTTATTTCCTCTAATAAAGATATACAAGCAATTAATTATTTTATTGCACAAAAATACACTGCGGCATTAAAGACGATAGGATCATCAAAAAATAGTAAAGTTATTATGATGCCATTGGATTCTACTAATTTAATTGGCGCAATTGGAGGAATTAGCGAACTTATTAAGAATAATGTTATGAATAACGGAAAGGTATGAACAAACTAGCAATAACGCAATTTTTTTTCTGGGATAACTTACTTTTAATAGGAAGTTTTTTTTTAATAATAGAAATTTTTATAGGAATAGGATATTTTTTCTTAATAGGACTATCCTTATTATTTACTGGTTTTTTATCATACTTTTTTAATATTAATTTTTGGTTACACCAAGCTTTAATATTTTCAACCTTATTAATTGTTATTTCTTTAGGATCGTTGCAATGGTTTAATTTTATTTTTTGTAAAAAAAATGACAATAGTTTGAATCAAAAAGAACATCAATTAATTGGATTACAAGGCATTTTATCTGAAACATTAGTTAACAAAACAGGTCGAATGTCTTTTGGCGATAGCAGTTGGCGAATTAAATCAGAAACAAACCTCTTAAAAGGAACGCTAATAAAAGTTATAAAAATAGAAGGTATTACATTAATTGTAAAAGCTTGTAATTAAAAATTGTAGTATCATTTTAAAATTCGTAACAATATAATCAATTAAAAATGGTGTTTTATTATTATAATTTGAACATAAAAAAAATTACTTGTTGCAAATATCGTTTATAGAGAAAAGGATATGTATATGAAGATAATTTCTTCTAAAATAAATAAATATATTTTATTTATCTCATTGCTTGCAATGAGCAATGCATCGTTTGCAATTAGCAATAAAGTTACAGAAATACAAAGAAAATCTGTTTTAGAATACAAAAAAAAAGTTATAAATCGTATTGAAAAAATTGTACAAAAAATCTCGATACACCCTATACAAAAAATTTTTTCAAAAAAAAAACATAGGGTATTTCAAAAATTACAATCTCCAGATATAATTTTTGGTAAATTATTCGTTGCTGTACAAAATGCTAAAATATTTTCAGATCAAAAAACTTTTGCTGATTGTGTACCTATTAAGTCTCCATCAGATATTTTAAAAAAATTTGAAGAAGATAAAAATAAGCCAGATTTTGATCTTAAAAAATTTGTTAAAAAAAATTTTATCGTGCCCGTTAAAAAAAAAAGTTGGGTAGCAAATGCCAAAGCAACATTAAAACATCATATTAATGATCTTTGGGCAGCCTTAGTTAGAAGAGCAGAGTTAATAAATGAATATGATTCTTTAATTGATTTACCGTGTAGATATGTTGTACCTGGTGGTAGATTTGATGAAATGTATTACTGGGACAGTTACTTTACCATGTTAGGTCTATCAAAAAGTAATAACTGGGATTTAGTCTTAGAAATGATAGATAATTTTGCTCACTTAATCGATTTATGGGGCCATATACCAAACGGTAACAGAACTTATTATACAAGTCGATCTCAACCTCCTTTTTTTTCGTCAATGATTGATTTATTAGTAAAACGTTTTGGAGATATTGCTTATTTAAAATATAAACCGCAACTTGAACAAGAATATCGTTATTGGATGAAAGGAAGCAATAAATTATCTATAGGTCAAGCAAAAGATACAGTAGTAAAAATGAAAGATGGTAGTATACTAAATCGTTATTTTGATATATATACTACTCCTCGTCCTGAATCTTATTTATCAGATTTAAATACAGCTTTACAATCAAAAAAAAAAAATAAACTAGAAATTTATCAAAATTTACGAGCTGGGGCAGCTTCTGGTTGGGATTTTAGTTCACGTTGGTTAAATGACAAAAAAGATTTATCTACTATTAACGTTCTTTCTTTAATTCCTGTAGATTTAAATTCATTACTATATCATTTAGAAAAAACGTTAGAGAAAGCAAACAAAAAATCTAATAATTTACATATAGCAAAAATGTATTCAGATTTAGCTAACAAGAGATTAAAAGCAATAAATCGTTATTTATGGAACGAAAAAGCAGGATATTATAGTGATTATAATTGGAAAAAAAACAAATTAAATACATTTTTAAGCGCAGCAACTGTTTTTCCTTTATATGTAAAGGCTGCAAATAATAATCAAGCAATTAAGGTAGGAAAAATTGTAGAGAAAAAACTTCTTAAAAAAGGAGGATTAGTAACAACTACTGTATATAGTGGTCAACAATGGGACTATCCTAACGTCTGGGCACCTTTACAATGGGTAGCAGTGAAAGGCTTTGAACAGTATAATAATGTTCGTTTATCAAAATTAATTGGATTAAATTTTTTAAAGAATGTAGAAACAATATATCAAAAAAAACATAAATTATTTGAAAAATATATAGCAGAAGGTGAAGGAATGGCAAAAGGTGGAGAATATCTTTTACAAGATGGATTTGGATGGACAAATGGTGTTACTTTAATGTTATTAGATAAGTATGCTCCTGTAATAAAAAACAAAAAAACACCTCTGAAAAATTTTTAAACACTGCTTATTACGTAACAATATTTAAAGATATTTTTGAAAGGAGTAATAATGATAGAAAAAAAAAACATTTTTTGGGAAAGAGAATTAGTACAAAAAATTTTATTTTCTTTACATCGTGAACAAATGAAAGAACGTAAACTGAAAATTATATTAAAAATACTCCGTATTTCTTTTTTTATTGCTATAGCTTCTTTTTTTATTTTTAAATTTTCTTCTGTTCGAAAACACTTAAATTTTCAGAACAAACCATCTCCTCACGTAGCATATATTAATATACAAGATGAAATTTCATCAGGTACTTTATCTGATACAGATCATATTGTTCCATGTATTAAAAATGCATTTGATAATCCATATGTCAAAGCTATAATATTAAGAATTAATAGTCCTGGAGGAAGCCCGGTTCAATCTGGGAGAATTTATAGTGCAATTCAATTTGAAAAAAAATTACATCCAGAAAAAAAAATATATTCTGTAATTGATGAAATGGGATTGTCTGGTGCATACTATATTGCATCTATTACCGATAAAATTTATGCAGATAATGCAAGTTTAATTGGATCAATTGGAGTAATTAGTTCAAGTTTTGGTTTTTCTAGCTTTATGGAGAAGATAGGTGTTGAGCGTCGTTCTATTACTGCTGGTAAAAATAAAGATTTTCTTGACCCATTTTTACCTTTAAATAAAAATTCTGAGATTTTTTGGAAAAAAGTATTAGACAACACGCATCAGCAATTTATATATGCTGTAAAAAAAGGAAGAGGAAAACGTTTGAAAAATGATTCAGATTTATTTTCTGGATTGATTTGGAACGGAGAACAAGCAAAAAAAATAGGATTAATTGATGGAATAGGAAGTATTGAATCAGTAGCAAGAGATGAAATAAAAGAAACTAATTTAGTTGATTATAGTCCTGAAATAGGGGTATTACACGAAATTGGTCATAGAATTAAAATGCAGATTATTAAAAATATTCATCAATTAATGTCAATAAAGATTTTCTAATTTTTATTTTACAAATTGAACTTAAACCTTTAAGTTCAATTTGTAAACTTATATCCCAAAAATTTAAATGAAACGTCTTATCTGGTTTAGAAATGATTTACGAATTTCTGATAATCAAGCAGTACATGCTGCATGTAAAAATAATATAGACTCTAAAATATTAGCGATATTCTTAGCACCTATCCAACAATGGAAAAAATATCATATTTCTGCTAAGCAAATTAATTTTATATACGAAAACTTATCTTATTTAGAAGAAAAGCTATGGGAAATTGATATTCATCTCATATATCACGAATGTACAGACTTTGAAGATTGCATAAATTTTTTAATATATTTTTGTAAAAATGAAAATATTAAAGAAATTTTTTATAATCGTCAATATGAATTTGATGAAAAAAACAGAGATTTTAAATTAGAAAATATTTTAAAAAGTCATGGAGTTGATTGCAAAAAATTTGATAATACTTTAATATTTAAACCAGGTACTATTTTAAATAAAAAAAAGAATTTATATCGACGATATATTCCATTTAAAAAAAAATTTTTAAAAAAATTAGCAAAAAATACTTATAAACTTTTAAAATATCCTAAAAAATTTACTTTTAAAAAATTTACTAAAAATACTTGTGTTCCTAATTTTTATCAAAGTAAATTTTTTAAAGCTGGTGAGCAATCAGCATTAAACCATTTAACTTTTTTCTTAAAAAATTTATCAAAAAACTATAATAATACACGTAAAATTTTTCATAATACCGATAGTACAAGTAACTTATCTCCTTATTTAACAATTGGTGTATTATCTCCTCAACAATGTTTTTGCATATTAAACAACCTTTATCCTAACTTTTTAGAAAAAAAACATTTTTCGTTATATTGGTTTGACCAAATAATTTGGAGAGAATTTTATCAACATATTATTTATGGATATCCTTTATTATCAATGAATCAACCATTTATTAAATGGACAGAAGATATTAAATGGAAAAATAATATTTATCAAATAGAAGCATGGAAATCTGGAGAAACAGGGTATCCGTTAATTGATGCTACTATGAGACAATTAAATACTACTGGATGGATTCATAATAGATTAAGAATGATTAGTGCAAGTTTCTTAACAAAAAATCTTTTAGTAAATTGGAAAATAGGTGAAGAATATTTTATGTCAAAATTATTGGATGGAAATTTTTCAGCAAATAATTCAGGGTGGCAATGGTGTGCTTCTACTGGTATTCATATAACACCTTATTTCAGAATATTTAATCCATCTCTTCAAGGAAGACTTTATGATATTAAAGGAAAGTTTATTAAAAAATGGCTTCCAGAACTTAGAGATGTTCCAAATAAATACATCTATACTCCTTATAATTGGACTAAAAGCAAAAAATATCAATTAAAATATCCTAAACCTATTATTGATTATAATTATTCTAAAAAAAATGCAATATTAGAATACTCAAAAGCAAAAGAAAAAAACAATAAACAAAACAAATAAATATTATAAAAAAAATATTTTTTAATTTTACCTCTTGAAAATTATTTATCTTGTCCTTATCTCATTGTTTATGGAATAAAGATAATTTATTAAATAGTAATTAACTTTCTAAAAACTCAAAAGGAGAGTTGATAAATGAAGATTCGTCCATTGCACGATCGTGTAATTATTAAGCGTAAAGAAGTAGAAGCTAAATCTGCAGGAGGTATTTTTCTAACAGGTTCTGCGGCTGGAAAATCTACTTGCGGTGAAGTTTTGGCTATAGGAAACGGCCGTATTTTAGAAAATGGAGAAGTAAAAAAGCTAGATGTAAAAGTCGGCGATGTTGTGATTTTTAATGAAGGTTATAATGCTAAAACTGAAAAGATCGATAACGAAGAAGTGCTGATCATCTCAGAAAGTGATATTCTAGCGATTGTTGAATCATAATTTTATTATATTGAATAAATAAATTGAAAGGATATTTGATATGGCAGCTAAAGATGTGAAATTTGGAAACGACGCACGTGCAAAGATGTTACGTGGAGTAAATATACTAGCAGATGCAGTGAAAGTTACTTTAGGACCTAAAGGTAGAAATGTTATTTTAGATAAATCATTTGGTGCTCCAGCTATTACTAAGGATGGTGTTTCCGTTGCTAGAGAAATTGAACTTGAAGATAAGTTTGAAAATATGGGCGCACAAATGGTAAAAGAAGTTGCATCAAAAGCTAATGATACAGCTGGAGATGGTACAACAACTGCTACTGTTTTAGCTCAAGCAATAGTAAAAGAAGGATTAAAAGCTGTAGCTGCTGGAATGAATCCAATGGATTTAAAAAGAGGAATAGATAAAGCAGTTATAGCTGCAGTAGAAGAATTAAGAATATTATCAGTGCAATGTGATGATTCAAAAGCTATTACTCAAGTTGGTACAATTTCTGCTAACTCTGATGAAAGCGTTGGTGCTTTAATAGCACAAGCTATGGAAAAAGTTGGAAAAGAAGGCGTTATAACAGTTGAAGAAGGTACAGGTCTACAAGATGAATTAGATGTTGTAGAAGGAATGCAATTTGATAGAGGATATTTATCTCCTTATTTTATTAATAAACAAGAAACAGGTATAGTAGAATTAGAAAATCCATATATATTATTAGCAGATAAAAAAATATCTAACATTAGAGAAATGCTTTCTCTGCTTGAAGCTGTTGCAAAGTCTGGAAAGCCGCTTTTAACTATTGCAGAAGATGTAGAAGGAGAAGCATTAGCAACTTTAGTTGTAAATACAATGCGTGGAATAGTTAAAGTTGCAGCGGTAAAAGCACCAGGATTTGGTGATCGCCGAAAAGCGATGCTACAAGATATTGCTGTTTTAACCGGAGGAACTGTTGTCTCTGAAGAGATTGGTATGGAATTAGAGAAAACGTCTCTCGAAGTTTTAGGACAAGCTAAACGTATAATAATTAATAAAGATACTACTACTATAATTGATGGATCAGGAGATGAATCTGCAATTCATGGACGTGTCAATCAAATTCGCCAACAAATTGAAGAAGCAACTTCTGATTATGATAAAGAAAAACTTCAAGAACGTGTTGCAAAACTAGCAGGTGGTGTTGCAGTATTAAAAGTTGGAGCAGCTACTGAAGTAGAAATGAAAGAAAAGAAAGCACGTGTTGAAGATGCACTTCACGCTACAAGAGCAGCTGTTGAAGAAGGTGTTGTTGCTGGCGGTGGTGTAGCATTAGTAAGAGTTGCAGAAACTATTTCTAATCTTACAGGTCAAAATGAAGATCAAAATATTGGAATAAAAGTTGCATTGCGTGCAATGGAAGCTCCTTTGCGTCAAATTGTTTCTAATGCAGGTGAAGAACCATCAGTGGTAGCAAATAATGTAAAAAGTGGTAAAGATAACTATGGATATAATGCTGCTACTGAACAATATGGAGATATGATGGATTTTGGCATATTGGATCCAACAAAAGTTACTCGCTCAGCATTACAATATGCTGCATCTGTAGCAGGATTAATGATTACAACTGAATGCATGGTTACTGATTTACCTAAAGGAGATACTCCAGATTTAAGTTCTGCTAGTGGAATGGGCGGCGGAATGGGTAACGGTATGGGTGGAATGATGTAATTTCGTTGTTTCTTTATCTTATCTATCTTATTGAT
The DNA here is from genome assembly GCF_000828815.1 of Candidatus Tachikawaea gelatinosa. Lineage (NCBI taxonomy): Bacteria > Pseudomonadati > Pseudomonadota > Gammaproteobacteria > Enterobacterales > Enterobacteriaceae > Candidatus Tachikawaea > Candidatus Tachikawaea gelatinosa. The sequence goes on along the minus strand of NZ_AP014521.1, from coordinate 698,349 downwards.
TTTATTTAAGTTTTTATAAATCCCCTACACTAACCAAACTGTAGGGGGTTTATGTCTAACTACCAAAAATATAATAAAATATACTTTATAATTAATTTTAAAAACTCTATGCCTTCATATTTAATTAATAATTTACGCATTGGTGCTAAAATTTTATTTGAAAACAAACCATATGTTATTGAATCAAATGATTTTACTAAACCAGGAAAAGGACAAGCTTTCAATAAAGTGAAAATTCGTCAATTAATTAACGGAAAACTTATTGAAAAAACATTTAGATCAACTGAACTAATAAATACTGCTGATATTTTTGACTGCACTCTTATATATCTTTATCAAGAAGGCGAACTTTATTATTTCATGAACAATAATAATTTCGACCAATTATCAGTCGAACAAAAAATAATAGGAGATAATTATCAATGGTTAAAAAATCAAGTAGAATATATAATTACATTATGGAATAATGTTCCAATTTCTATTACTCCTCCTAATTTTCTTGAATTAAAAATTATCAAAACAGATCCTAGCATAAAAGGCGAAACTTCTACTGCGACTACTAAAAATGCAATTCTTTCTACTGGTGCCAGTATAAAAGTTCCATCTTTTATAGAAATTGGAGAAACAGTGAAAATTGATACACGATCTAAAAGTTATGTATCTCGTGTTATCAAATAATTTTGTTAAATATCAATATTTTAAAAAATTTCTGACTCAACAACAACACGTTGTAGACCTACTACACTTTCTTCTTTTAACGTTCTGATAAGTATGACTCCCTGTGTATTTCGCCCAAGAGTACTAACTTCAGATACTCTTATTCTTACTAATTTACCAGTATCAGTGATAATCATAATTTGATCATTTTCAAAAACTTGTATAGCACTTATGACTGGTCCACTTCTTTGAGTAACTTTAATTGATATTACGCCTCGTGTTCCCCTTGATTTAATAGGATACTTGTTTATTTCAGTACGTTTTCCATACCCTTTTTTTGTTACTGTTAAAATTGTACCTGGTATTTTTTCATTAGATACAATTAAAGATACTACATAATCATCTTTTGCTAATTTTATTCCTCTTACTCCTGATGCTGTTCTTTTCATAGTTCTAACAGATGATTCATTAAAACAAACTACTTTTCCTGTAGAAGAAAAAAGTAAAATAGTATTTGTACCTTTTGTAAAAGCGACACCAATTAATTCATCATCTTCACGTAAATTTACTGCAATAATACCTGCATTACGAGAGCGAATTAATTCCGAAATAGCTGTTTTTTTAACAGTACCTTTAGCAGACGCCATAAATATATTAATTTCTTCTTTATATTCATTTATTGGTAAAATTGCTGTTATACGTTCATTTTTTTCTAATGGTAAAAGATTAACAATAGGTCGACCTCTAGAGTATCTATTTGCTTCTGGTAATTGATGAACTTTCATTGAATACAATCTTCCTCTATTACTAAAACAAAGAATAGTATCATGTGTTTTAGTAACTAATAAACGATCAATAAAATCTTCTTCTTTTGTTTTTGCAGCTGATTTTCCTTTTCCTCCTCGATGTTGTGCTGCATAATCATTTAATGGTTGATATTTGACATATCCTTTATGTGATAAAGTTACAATAACATCTTTTTGAAGAATTAAATCTTCTATATTTAAATTTAATGTAGCATTATGAATTTCAGTAAGACGTTTATCTCCAAATCTATTTTTTATATCTTTTAACTCTTGATAAATAACTTCCATTAAAATATTTTTATTATCTAAAATTTTTTCTAAAGCATATATATTTTCAACGATCGTATTATATTCTTTAAAAATTTTTTGATGTTCTAATCCTGTTAATTTTTGTAGTTTCAATTCCAAAATAGATTGCGCTTGTTTTTCACTTAAATAATAATATTCATTTTTGTTAGCTGAACTAAAATTATTTTTAAAAATATCAAACAACAATTTATTTTCACCAAAAGCGTTTATGTTTTCACCTAAATTTTTAAAAGACCATGAATAATTTATTAAAGTTTCTTTCGCTTCTTTTGTTCCTATAGATAAACGAATAATTGAAATAATTTTATCAACATTTAATATAGCTATTAATAATCCTTCAAGAATGTGTACACGATCACGTGATCTATTTAGTTCAAAAATAGTTCTCCTTAATACAATTTCTTTTCTATGATCAATAAAAGCTATAATTATTTCTTTTAAGTTCATAGTTTTAGGTTTACCTTGATGCAAAGCAACCATATTAATACCAAAAGAGGTTTGTAACTGTGTCATAGAGTAAAGATTATTTAAAACTATTTCTCCTATAGAATCACGTTTTAATTCAATGATCATTCGCATTCCGTCTTTATCGGATTCATCTCTAAGAGAATGAACACCTTCTAAACGTTTTTCCTTCACTAATTCAGCAATTTTTTCTATTAAACGAGCTTTGTTTACTTGATAAGGTAACTCATACACAATAATAGTATTACGAGCTGTTTTATGATTGATTTCTAATCTGCTACGTGCTCGAATATATATTTTGCCTCGACCAGTTCTATAAGCATCTTTTATACCTTGATTTCCGTTAATTATTCCTGCTGTAGGAAAATCTGGACCTGATATAAAATTCATCAATTCTTCTATGCTAATATTTTTATTTTTGATGTATGCAAGACAACCGTTAATAACTTCTTTTAAATTATGAGGAGGAATGTTAGTTGCCATACCTACTGCTATACCAGAAGAACCATTGACTAGAAGACTAGGTATTTTAGTTGGTAAAACTTCTGGTAATTGTTCAGTATTATCATAATTTTCTATAAAGTTTACAGTATCTTTTTCAAGATCGCATAAAAATTCAGAAGCAATTTTTTTCATACGAATTTCAGTATAACGCATTGCCGCTGGTGGATCACCATCTACTGATCCAAAATTTCCTTGACCATCTATTAACGGATATCTTAAAGAAAACGATTGTGCCATTCTTACAATAGATTCATATACCGCAGAATCGCCATGGGGATGGTATTTACCTATAACATCTCCTACAATACGTGCTGATTTTTTATAAGATTTATTCCAATCATTACCTAATTCACGCATAGCATAAAGAATTCGACGATGTACCGGCTTTAGACCATCTCTTACATCAGGTAAAGCACGTCCTATAATTACTGACATAGCATAATCAAGATAAGAGTTTTTAAGTTCGTCTTCAATACTAATTAGTTTTATTTTTTGTTCAAATGTAGTCATAAAATATTATATAGGTTAACAAATGTTATCAAAATCATGTAATTTTTAATACAATACCATATTGTATAATTTTTGGCGAACGTTCATCGCAATTGTTTTTAAATGATTTATTTAAGATAATAATAGTTTATATAACATTTCATTGAAAAGTAACGATGTAAAGAATATCGTTTAATTAAAACAAAAATTATTGATTTTATAAAAATATATTTAAAATCTATAATGTAATTCAAATATTAAAAGACTATAATATTTTATAAATTATTTCTAAGTTTTTTATAAAATATATAAGTAACTATAGAATAATAAATTTATTTATAACAATATTATAAGTCTTTTAATAAAATCACATAAAAATATAATAAAAAAATAAAAATTATTAAATAATATTTATATTATATAAATTATAATATGTACATTTTAACAAAAAATGTTTTTCTACAAATCACTATGTAATATTTTTTAAATTTCATATTATTTTAAATAAATATTAAATAATTTTATCCAAAAAAACTATTTTTAAAATATAAAAATATTTCTTCATTGATTCGTATATAGATTATTTATCTCAAAAATCTTTACTATAAATACATTATACATAAATAGATAAAGGAATATTTTAATCTTAAGAAAATAAAAAACAGGTTAAATCTGAGATGAATCATAGTTTATTCGTTACTAAAAGAGATGGTCGAAAAGAATTAATAAATTTAGATAAAATTCATAAAGTATTAAATTGGGCTGCTAATGGACTTAATAACATTTCTATTTCGCAAGTTGAACTGCGTTCACATATTCAATTTTATAATGGAATTAAAACTTCTGATATTCATGAAACTATTATTAAATCTGCTGCTGATCTCATTTCTTGCGAAACTCCTGATTATCAATATTTGGCTGCACGATTAACAATTTTTCATCTTAGAAAGAAAGCTTATGGTCAATTTGATCCTCCTAAACTCTATGATCAAGTTGTACGAATGGTGCACTTAGGAAAATATGACACACACCTATTAAGTGATTATACTGAAAAAGAGTTCAATGAAATGGATAAGTTTATTGATCATTGGCGTGATATGAATTTCTCATATGCTGCGGTAAAACAATTAGAAGGTAAATATTTAGTACAAAATAGAGTAACAGGAACAATCTATGAAAGTACACAATTTTTATACATTTTAATTGCAGCATGTCTATTTTCTAAATATTCTTCTAATAAACGAATGGATTACATTAGACGTTTTTATGACGCAACTTCTACTTTTAAAATATCACTGCCTACTCCTATTATGTCAGGTGTTCGTACACCTACACGTCAATTTAGTTCATGTGTATTAATTGAATGTGATGATAGTTTGGATTCTATTAATGCTACATCTAGCGCTATAGTAAAGTATATTTCTCAACGCGCTGGAATTGGCATTAACGCAGGAAGAATTCGTGCTGTAGGTAGTCCTATAAGAGGCGGTGAAGCTTCACATACAGGATGTATTCCATTTTATAAACATTTTCAATCTGCTGTAAAATCTTGTTCTCAAGGAGGGGTAAGAGGAGGAGCGGCTACAATTTTTTATCCAATATGGCATTTAGAAGTGGAAAATTTATTAGTTTTAAAAAACAATCGTGGCATAGAAGATAATAGAGTTCGTCATATGGATTATGGAATACAAATTAATAAATTTATGTATCAAAGATTTTTAACAGATAAAAAAATTGCTTTATTCAGTCCGTCTGATGTTCCAAATTTATACGAATATTTTTTTTCAAATCAAAAAAAATTTGAAAAATTATATATAAAATATGAAAAAAATAAAGATATTCGCAAAAAATACATTAAATCTACTGATCTTTTTTCTTTAATTATGCAAGAAAGATCTTCTACTGGTAGAATCTATATACAAAATGTAGATCACTGTAATACACATAGTCCTTTTAATGCAAAAATTGCTCCTATTAGACAATCTAATCTCTGTATGGAAATAGCTTTACCTACAAAACCATTAAAACATATTAATGATTCTTCTGGAGAAATAGCGTTATGTACTCTTTCTGCTTTTAATTTAGGTACTATTAAAGATTTAAATGAATTTGAAGAACTAGCAAATCTTTCTGTACGTGCACTTGATGCCTTATTAGATTATCAGGATTACTTAATTCCTGCTGCAAAAATAAGTGCAATGGGGCGTCGATCATTGGGTATAGGAGTAATCAACTTTGCTTACTATCTAGCAAAAAATAATGTACGTTATTCAGATGGAAGTGCTAATAATTTAATACATAAAACTTTTGAAGCAATGCAATACTATTTATTAAAAGCATCAAATGAATTAGCTAAAGAGCTTGGTTCATGTCCATATTTTAATGAAACTAATTATGCAAAAGGTATTCTGCCTGTGCATACTTATAAAAAATCGTTAGATGAAATTTGTAATGAACCATTACATTACGATTGGGAAGACTTATCAAAAAAAATAAAAATACATGGTTTAAGAAACTCAACATTATCTGCTTTAATGCCATCAGAAACATCATCACAAATTTCTAATGCTACTAATGGAATTGAACCTCCTAGAGGATATATTAGTATTAAAGCGTCAAAAGATGGGATTCTTCGTCAAATAGTGCCAGAATATGAGCTATTAAAAAATAAATATGAGCTACTATGGGATATTCCTTCAAATAAAGGATATTTTCAGTTAGTAGGCATAATGCAAAAATTTATTGATCAATCAATTTCATCAAACACTAATTACGATCCATCAAAATTTGCTAATGGAAAAATTCCGATGAAAAAACTTATGCAAGATTTATTAACAGCTTATAAATTAGGGATAAAAACTTTGTACTATCAGAATACTAGAGATGGTGCAAAAGATATGCAAGAAGAAATGGTACTTTTTTTTCAAGAAGAAGGTTGTAGAGATGGAGCTTGCAAAATTTAAATTTATGTTTTTTTTTAAGTGCTAATTTATTTTAATTTATGGATTATAATATGTTATATACTACTTTTTCACAAAAAAAAAATAATCAATTAATAGAACCAATGTTTTTTGGGCAACCTGTAAATATTGCACGTTTTGATCAACAAAAATATCATGTTTTTGAAAATCTTATTGAAAAACAACTATCATTTTTTTGGCGTCCAGAAGAAATAGATGTTTCTCACGATAGAATAGATTATAAAAATTTGCCTGATCATGAAAAACATATATTTATTAGTAATTTAAAATATCAAACATTATTAGACTCTATTCAAGGACGTAGTCCAAATGTAGCTTTTTTACCTATCGTTTCACTTCCAGAATTAGAAACATGGATAGAAACTTGGTCTTTTTCTGAAACGATTCATTCTCGTTCTTATACGCATATTATTCGAAATATTGTCAGAGATCCATCAATAGTATTTGAAGATATCGTAGATAACCAACATATTGTTGAACGTGCAAAAAATATTGCTTCATATTATGACAAGCTTATTCAAATGATAAGCTATTGGAATCTTTTAGGACAAGGCAAACATAAAATTAATGATAAAATAATTAATGTTGATCTGTATGCCTTAAAAAAACAGTTATATCTTTGTTTAATTAGCGTAAATGCTTTAGAAGCTATCCGTTTTTATGTAAGCTTTGCTTGTTCTTTTGCTTTTGCAGAAAGAGGGTTGATGGAAGGTAACGCAAAAATTATTCGTCTAATAGCACGTGATGAAGCATTACACTTAACTAGCACACAACACATTTTAAATTTAATGAGAAATGGTGAAGACGATTTAGAAATGAAAAAAATATCAAAAGAATCGGAACAAGAATGCTTTGATCTTTTTAAAGATGTAGCGATGCAAGAAAAAGAATGGGCAAAATATTTATTTTATGATGGATCAATGATAGGACTAAATAATGATATTCTTTCTGAATATATTGAATATGTCACAAACATTCGTATGAATGCAATAGGTTTAAAATTACCGTTTAAAACAAGATCTAATCCAATTCCTTGGATTAACACATGGTTAGTTTCAGATAACGTGCAAATGGCTCCTCAAGAAGTAGAAGTGAGTTCTTATTTAGTAGGACAAATAGATTCTTCAATTAAAAAAGATGATTTTAAAAGTTTTAAATTATAAAATGTCCGATTTTAATATAGTTTTAAATACATCTAGAATAAAACTAAAAAAAATTCATATATATTTAAATTTATTAAATATTTTAGAAAAAAATAATATAGAAATTGAATTTCAATGTCGTCAAGGCTATTGTGGGTCTTGTAGAATGCGATTATTAAAAGGTAAAATTATATATTATAAAAAACCTTTAGCTTTTTTAAAAAAAGGAGAAATTTTACCATGTTGTTGTTATATTATGAGCAATTTAGAAATACAAACTATTATATAATAGATTTTTTAGTTTTAAATGAATTTTTTATATAAAAACATACATTATTCATGCTATTAAAAATAGTAATTTATTAAATATTTAAAAAAAATTTTTATCAAATTAAAATTTAAAAAAAACTATCTTGAATGAACAAAAAAAAAGTAATCGTTGCTATGTCAGGTGGTGTAGATTCATCTGTTACTGCATACTTGTTAAAAAAACAGGGATATCATGTAGAAGGATTATTTATGAAAAACTGGGAAGAAGATGATAATCACGAGGAAAATTGTTCTTCTTTCATTGATTTTGAAGATGCTAAATCAGTTTGTAAAACAATTGGTATTAAAATAAAAATAATTAATTTTTCTGCAGAATATTGGGAGAATGTTTTTAAAAATTTTTTAAAAGAATATAAAAATGGAAAAACTCCAAATCCTGATGTACTGTGCAATAAAGAAATTAAATTTAAAACTTTTCTTAATTATTCTATTAAAGATTTAAATGCTGATTATATTGCGACTGGACATTATGTACGAAAAAAATTTTTCAATGGAAAAGAACATTTATTAAGAGGTATGGATCGCAAAAAAGATCAAAGTTATTTTCTTTATTTATTGAATCAAAAACAAATAAAAAAAAGTTTGTTTCCATTAGGAGATTTATATAAAAATGATGTACGTAATATAGCAAAAAAATTACAACTAACAGTAGCAAAAAAAAAAGGCTCAACAGGTATTTGTTTTATAGGAAAACGTAAATTTAAAAAATTTTTAAGTCATTATTTTTCTGAAAAACCGGGGTTAATTAAAACTATTGATCAAAAAGTCATCGGAAAACATAATGGCATTATGTTTTATACAATAGGACAACGTCAAGGATTAGGCATTGGAGGAATAAAACAGAATAATAATTTACATCCGTGGTATGTTGTAGAAAAAAATGTAAAAAAAAATATACTAATAGTAGCTCAAGGTTCTAATAATCCATTATTAATGTCGACAGGTTTAATCGTTAAAAAAGTACATTGGATTGATAATAATTTAATAAAAAATTTAATGTGTTGTACAGTACAAATAAGATATTGTAAAAACGATTATGATTGTAAAGTTGAATTTTTAGAAAATAAAAAAATTTTAGTTACTTTTAATCAACCTATTAGTATGGTTACCCCAGGACAATCAGCAGTTTTTTATTTAAAAGAGATTTGTCTCGGTGGCGGTATAATTGATCTTCGATTACCATTAGTAAAAAATTAAAAAAAACTTTAGCATAAAATAAAAATATAATAAATTTTATTTTTTTGGAAAAATATTAATGCAACTATTTAGTATAAAAGCTATTTCACCAATTGATGGTCGATATAATCAGCAAGTAATTGATTTAAAAGATATATTTAGCGAATATGGATTTTTTAAATTTCGTATAGAAATTGAAATAAAATGGTTAAAAAAGCTTGCTTCAACAAAAAAAATTCAAGAACTACCATCTTTTGATAAAGATTCAAACATATTTTTAGAAAATTTAATTCTAAATTTTAATGAATCTGATGCTTTATATATAAAAGAAATAGAAAAAAAAACTAATCATGATATAAAAGCAGTTGAATATTTTTTAAAAGAAAAAATTATTCAAAATAAACAACTAAAATCTATTGCAGAATTTCTGCATTTTTCTTGTACTTCTGAAGATATTAACAATCTTGCATATGCGCTGATGTTAAAAAAAGCTAGAACAGAAATAATTATACCTTGTTGTAAAGATTTAATTAATTTAGCTAAAAATTTAGCATATAAATACAAAAAAATCCCACTATTATCACGTACGCATGGGCAACCAGCTACCTCTACAACAATGGGAAAAGAAATAGCCAATTTTGTATATCGTATGCAAAATCAATTAAATATTTTCGAAAAAATACCAATTAAAGGTAAAATTAACGGTGCTGTTGGGAATTATAATGCACATTTTTTTGCATATCCTGAAATTAATTGGATAAATTTAAGTAAAGAATTTGTTACTGATTTAGGAATTACTTGGAATCCATATACAACGCAAATTGAACCGCATGATTATATTGCAGAATTTTTAGATTGTTTAGTTCGTTTTAATAATATTTTGATAGATTTTACTAGAGATTTATGGAGTTATATTTCACGCAATTATTTTCATCAAAAAACTCAGTTATATGAAATAGGTTCTTCTACTATGCCTCATAAGATTAATCCTATTTTTTTTGAAAATTCTGAAGGAAATCTTGGTTTATCAAATGCAATAATGATTTTTTTATCTAATAAACTATTAAAATCACGTTTGCAACGTGATTTAACTGATTCCACTGTTTTAAGAAATCTTGGTGTGTGTATTAGCTATTCTATTATAGCGTATAAATCTTTTAAAAAAGGTATTCAAAAACTAGAAATAAATACAACGCAATTATTAAAAGAACTCAACGAAAATTGGGCAATATTAGCAGAACCTATACAAACATTAATGCGTCGTTATGGTATTAAAAATTCTTATGAAAAACTTAAAACACTCACATACGGAAAACATATAAATAAAAAAGAAATAAAAAACTTTGTTGAAACTTTAAAAATTCCAGAAGAATCGAAAAAAAAATTAAAAAATTTAACACCAATGAACTATTTAGGATGCGCTATAAAGTTAGTTGAAAATCTTTAACTAACTATATTTCTTATAAATGATCAATTTGCATATAAATAAAAAAAATATAATAGTAAAACTTTACCTTTTTTTTTATAAAAGATATAATCAAAATAATTAATTTTGGAGGAGTGGCCGAGAGGCTTAAGGCAGCGGTCTTGAAAACCGCCGATGGGAAACTATCCGAGAGTTCGAATCTCTCCTCCTCCGTGTTTCAATGATTTATTATTTTATTTATCATTAGTCGAACTAAGATGATGAACTTTTGATTAATTAATTGTTCTCTTAATCGTAATCATTTCAAAAACTTCAATAATATCTCCTATTCGAATATCATTATAGTTTTTAACACCTATGCCGCATTCTGTACCACTACGAACTTCGTTAACATCTTCCTTAAATCGACGAAGTGATTCTAATTCACCTTCATATATAACAATGTTTTCTCTAAGTACTCTTAATAAATGATTGCGTTTTACTAAGCCTTCTGTAACCATACATCCAGCAATAGCATTAAATTTAGGTGATTTAAATATACTACGTACTTCTGCTAAACCAATAATTTTTTGTTTATATTCTGGAATAAGCATTCCAGACATAGAGGATTTTATTTCATCAATTAAGTGATAAATTACAGAATAATAACGTAAATCTACACTTTCAGCTTCAATAATTTGACGTGCTGGATAATCTGCACGGACATTAAAACCTATTATAATTGCATTAGAAGCAATAGCTAAATTTACGTCTGTTTCTCTAATACCGCCAACGCTAGAAGAAACTATTTTTATTTTTATTTCATTATTTGAAAGTTTCATTAACGATTCTGAAATAGCTTCTAATGAACCTTGTACGTCTGCTTTTAAAACAATGTTTAGTTCTGATTTTTCTCCTTTTTTTATATTTAAAAATAAATTTTCTGATGTAGATTTTGGTTGGCGATATAATTTTAGATCACGTATTTTTTCTTGCCGATAAAGAGCTACTTCTTTAGCTTTTTTTTCATCACGTACTACTGTAATTTCATCTCCTGCTAAAGGTACACCAGATAAACCTAATATTTCTATCGGAATTGAAGGTCCAGCTTTTTTTATTTCTATTCCTAGTTCATTACGCATAGCACGTATTTTTCCATATTCTAAATTACATAAAACAATATCACCTTTTTTTAATGTTCCTTCTTTTACTAAAATAGTAGCTATAGGTCCTTTTCCTTTATCAAGAAATGATTCTATTACAATACCTTTTGCCATACCTTTTTTAACTGCGGTTAGTTCCATTATTTCTGCTTGTAATAATATTGCTTGTAATAAATCATCAACACCTTTCCCTGTTTTAGCAGAAACTTGAACAAATATATTATCTCCACCCCATTCTTCTGGAAGAATATTCTGTTTTACTAATTCATTTTTTACACGTTCAGGATCAGCAGATTTTTTATCTATTTTATTAATAGCAACTATAATTGGTACATTTGCAGACTTTGCATGTTGAATAGCTTCAATAGTTTGAGGCATTACTCCATCATCAGCAGATACTACTAGAACAACAATATCAGTAACCTGTGTACCCCTAGCACGCATATTAGTAAAAGCAGAATGACCAGGAGTGTCAAGAAAAGTAATCATTCCGTTTGAAGTTTCTACATGATATGCTCCAATATGTTGAGTAATTCCTCCGGATTCTTTATCTGCTATTTTTGTTGATCTTATATAATCTAATAATGAAGTTTTTCCATGATCAACATGACCCATGATAGTTACAATTGGAGCACGAATTTCTGCTTCTTTTATATCTATGGTATCACGATCTTTCATAATTGCTTCTTCTAATGCATTATCTTTTTTAATAATAACTTTATGACCCATCTCTTCAGCAATTAATTGAGCAGTATCTTTATCAAGGGTTTGATTTATAGTTATCATAATACCTGATTTCATCATTGCTTTAATCAACTGTGAACTTTTTATTGCCATTTTATTTGCTAAATCTGCAACGTTAATAGTTTCTCCAATAACTACGTTTCTATTCATTATTTGAATTGGTTTTTTAAAAACTTGTTGTAGAGCGCTTGATTTTAAAACTTTTCTATTTTTATTATTTCTAATAATTTTATTAACAGCACGAATTTCTTCACGATCTTTTTTTGAGTCAAAATTTTTGTTATTCTTTTTAGATTTATTAATTTTTATATTACGAGATTTTCCTTTACCACTTTCTATTGCTTGATCTATTTCATCTTCTGCTTGCCGAGCATGTTTTGATGTTGTTAAATGATAATCAATCTCTTCATAACTATTAGATTTATCTTTATTCCAATCTATTGGTTTTTCTTTTGCAATAATACGTGCTTCTTTTGCAATACGACGTGCATTTTCTTCTAATTTTCGATACGTTTCTTCTTCTGCTTTTCTTTTTAATTTTTTTGCTTCTATTTCTAAACGTATTTTTTCTATTTTTGAAGGATATCGTTTCTTTTCATGACGATTTTTTTTTTGTATTTGTTCTTTTTCAGTTTTTTTTAGTTTATTCTCAACAACTGTATTTATTTTTTGTTTTAAAATATTTTTTTTTTCAACCACAGTCTTATCTTCTTTTAAGTATGTTCTTTTTTTTATAACTTCAACTCGAACTGATTTAGTTTTTCCTCCAGAACCTAATACATTAACAGTACTTTTTTGTGTTTTTCTACGTAAAATTGCTTTTTCTAAATCCAGTTTGCAAGGTTCATAATTTAAATAAGAAAATAACTTTTTTTTTTCTTTGGAAGTTATAAAATCATCTTTTAATTTTTTAATACCCAAGTCAGAAAAATACTTAATCAGTATTTCTATTGATTGTTGCATTTCTTTTGCAAGTGATTTTATAGTGGTTTTTATCATACCCTTTTCTTCCTTTTATTGATTATTTTTTTTATTATTAAACCAACAAACATTTCGTGCTGCCATAATAATAGAACTAGCTTTTTTATCATCAATACTTTCAATATTTTTTTCAATTAAATCATCAACGCTTTGTTCAGCAAGATCTTCTAGTGTTAAAACATCTTTTTGTGCTAAACGATAAGCTAATATATAATCTATACCATCAAGATTTAATAAATCTTTATTAGGTTTTTTATAAATTAATTGTTCTTTTTGATGTAATGATAAACTAGTTAAAACTTCTTTTGATTTTTTCTGAAGTGTTTGTAAATTTTCTCTATTAATATCTGATATTTCTGATAATTCATTAATTGATAAATACGCAATATCTTCAAGAGTTAAAAAACCTAATTCTACTAAATGAGTAGCAAGTTTTTTAGAAATATTCAGATGTTTAATAAATGTATTAATAGCCGTGTAAGCTTCATCTTGATGCTTTATCTTTAATTCATCTACAGTCATAACATTTAGTTCCCATCCACTTAACTGAGAAGCAAGTCTTATGTTTTGACCGTTTCGACCAATTGCCTGTGCAAGATTTTCAGGTTCAACAGCAATATCCATTGAATGTTTCGATTCGTCAACTATTATAGAAACAACATCTACTGGTGTCATTGCATTAATAACAAATTGTGCTGGATTTTTATTCCATAGGATAATATCTATACGTTCACCACCAAGCTCACTAGAAACTGCTTGCACACGAGATCCTCTCATTCCTACACAAGCTCCTATTGGGTCAATTCTTTTATCATTTGTTTTAACTGCTATTTTTGCGCGTAAACCAGGATCTCTTGCAACTGCTTTTATTTCGATAATTTCTTCTCCTATTTCTGGTACTTCAATTCGAAATAACTCAATAAGCATTGCTGATTTAGATCGAGTAAGAAATAATTGAAAACCCCTTGTTTCTGGGCGAATTTCATATAAAACACCTCTAATTCTATCTCCTGGTCTAAAGTTTTCTTTTGGTAACATATCTTCTTTTAAGATAATGGCTTCAGCATTATTTCCAAGATCAAGAATCATGTTTTCTCTGTTTATCTTTTTTACTATTGTTGTAATTATATTACCTTTTTTTTTTCTAAATTGATCAATAACTACTGCTCGTTCTGCTTCTCTAACTTTTTGAACAATTACTTGTTTAGCAGTTTGTGTAGTGATACGATCAAATTTTACAGATTTAATTTGATCTTCAATATAATCACCAATTTTTAAAGTGTCACCTTCAAAATTAGCTGCTTCCAATGTAATTTCACGTGTTGGTTGTGAAACGTCTTTAACTACTTGCCAACGACGATATGTGTTATAATCTCCACTTTTTCGGTTGATAATAACACGTACATCTATTTCTTTATCATGTTTTTTTTTAGTTGCTGTTGCTAGAGCACTTTCTAATGCTTCAAATATTTTATCGCGTGGTAAAGCTTTTTCGTTTGAAACAGATTCTACAACAGCTAAAATTTCTTTGTTCATCTTGATAAACCTCAATCTGAACTATATTAAAAATCTTTAATGAAATATGCTTGTTAAAATTTTTGAGTAAAAAATTTTTTAATATTTAATATTAGTTAATTAATTTTTTATTACTATATAAGTATTTTCTTTAAAAGTTTTATTAGTTAAGGTTTTTTCCTAAAATTTTTATATTGTTTGTTAGATAAAGTAGTTTTTTTTAAACCTGGAGATGATATTTCTAAGTTATAAGATACATTAAAAATATCATTTATATCTAAAAGTTCACTTATTTTTTGACTAACATTTACACAATCATCAACCGTAACACCGGTTTCTTTATTAATGTAAATGCGTAAAATATTTATTGTCTTTTTTTTTATAAACTTTATATCAATGCATTCATATCTAAGTTTTTTAATTGATGTTTGAATTAATTTTTTAAGCTCTTCAGTTAAAGGCAAATTTTATACCTCTTCAAAAATATAACTAATTTAAACTATTTTTTATACTGTAATAACAAAAAACCTCGAATATTTCGAGGTTTATACTATAAATTAGTAGTGTTAACGTTTTATTTTTATCAATTTATTTAATTTAATTATTCTAAAAAGCAATAAAATATCAATTAATCTTATTATTATACTAAGTATGGTTGCGGGGGCCGGATTTGAACCGACGACCTTCGGGTTATGAGCCCGACGAGCTACCGAACTGCTCCACCCCGCGTTTGAATAACCTTTACACCTGATACATTACAACAAATTTTCTTTTATTGCAAGCTTTACTAATAATTTTAATTAAAATACCGAGGACGGGATTTGAACCCGCAAACTCAAATGAGTACTACCACCTCAAGGTAGCGTGTCTACCAGATTCCACCACCTCGGCAAAATTATTATCATTAATTTTGTATCAAATTAACAAATATACTTTATTCAGGAATTTCGTTATTGTTCTCTTTTTGTATATTTTTTTGTTTGATTGTTTTTTGTAAATTTTTTTGCGAATGATAACTATTGTTTAAATTTCCTAAAAGCAAACTGATTATAAAGAATAAGCTTGCTAAAATAGTGATAATTTTACTAAAAATATTATTTGTATTACCGTAACCAAACAATGCAGACGAATCATCCGAGTTTAATGAATTGGTTATATTTGTCCCTTTACTTTTTTGTAATATTATTAATCCTACAAGACTAATTGATATCATTGAAAAAACTATTAAAAGAGTCTTGTACATAATCTTTTACTTTTTGTTGAAAATAAATATTATATGCATTTTATATGTTTTAAAAAAAAAAGCAAAAAAATAAAATTACTTATATAAACTATATTATAGTTTTATTTTCAAAAATTTATCATCATTGCTTTATTAATTCAATTTTATAATCTTTTCAACATAATTTGCTAAAAAATTAACTTTTTTTTTATCTGGACTTTCAATCATTATTCTTAATAAAGGTTCTGTTCCAGATTTACGTAAAACTATTCTACCATTTCCTTGCAATTTATTTTTTATTTGATCAATTATTTTTTTTATTTTGTGAGAATTTATTAAATTTTTATTATTACTAATTTTAAAATTAATTAAAGCTTGGGGATATAATTTTATTTTATTAGATAAATCATAAAGACTCATTTTATTTCTTACCATTATAGTTAAAACTTGTAATCCTGCAATAATTCCATCACCAGTCGTTGTTTGATCAAGTAATATAATATGTCCAGAACTTTCAGCTCCTAAATTCCATTTTTTTTCTTTCATCTTTTCTAAAATATAACGATCTCCAACTTGTGTTCTTACAAATGGAACATTTAATTTTTTTAAAGATAGTTCTAATGCCATATTACTCATTTGCGTTCCAATAACTCCTCCAACAAGCATTTTTTGACGTAATTTTTCATATGTAATTATATAAATAATTTGATCACCATTCACTTTATTACCATAATGATCAATCATAATAACACGATCTCCATCTCCATCATAAGCTAATCCAACATCAGCTTTTTCTAAAATTACACGGTTTTTTAAAAAATTTAAATAATTAGTGCCACACATTTTGTTAATATTAATACCATTGGGACAAACTGAAATTGGAATTACTTCTGCACCTAATTCACGCAATACATGAGGTGCAATATGATAAGTAGCACCATTTGCACAATCTACTACAATTTTTAATTTATTAAGATTTAATTCATTAGGAAAAGTACTTTTACAAAATTTAATATATCGTTCAGCAGCATCAGAGATACGACTAGCGCGTCCTAATTTTATAGAACTAACACAAGTTAATGGTTTATTTATTTCTAATTCAATAGCTTTTTCAATTTTATCAGGTAGTTTTGTTCCATCTGCAGCAAAGAATTTTATTCCATTATCATCAAAATTATTATGAGAAGCAGAAATTACAATACCAGCTTCTGCACAAAAAATGCGAGTTAAATAAGCAATAGCAGGAGTTGGCATGGGCCCAGTAAGATTCGTAGATAAGCCAGCAGCAGATAAACCTGCTTCTAAAGCAGATTCTAACATATAACCAGATATTCTTGTATCTTTTCCAATAATTATTTTTTTTGATCCATTTCTAGAAAGTACTTTACCAGCAGCCCAACCTAATTTGAGAACAAAATCTGGAGTTATTGGTTTACTTCCTACTTTACCTCTAATACCATCTGTTCCAAAATATTTATGTTGATTCATAATTAATTATACTCATCCTTTTTATAATACTTTATCATTTCAACTATTTTAATTGCTTGACTGGTTTCTTTAACATCATGTACTCGAACAATTTGTACGTTTTGCATTGCAGCAATTACTATACAAGATAAATTACCAGATAAACATTGTATCGGTGTTTTTTTAAGTATTTGGCTAATCATTGTTTTTCTTGATATTCCTACTAATATAGGTAATTTAAAATGCTTTAAAAAAGTTAAATTAGCAAGTAATTGATAATTATCCACGTGGTTTTTTTGAAAACCGAAACCAGGATCAATTAATATATTTTGCATTTTAATACCTATGGATTTACATTTTGAAATTTTTTTTTGTAAAAAACAGTCAACTTCTCTTAATATGTCATATTTTTTAAAATTTTTTCTTATATTTTTTAATGGATTATGCGTTAAACAAATTGGTAAATTAATGTTATAAGCAGTGTTTAAAGCACCAGGTAATTGTAGAGCACGTACATCGTTAATCATATGAACTCCAACTTTTTTCACTTCTTTCATAACTTCTGGTTTAGAAGTGTCTACTGAGATCCATATATCAAATCTTTTTATTATAGCTTCTAAAATAGGCATGATACGTTCTAATTCTTCTTCAGCAGTGATGTTTTTTGCACCTGGACGACTTGATTCACCTCCTATATCTATTATTTTTGCACCATCCTTAATCATTTTTTTTGTGTGAGTTAATGCTTTAGATAAAGTATTGTATTTATTTCCATCTGAAAATGAATCTGGGGTTAAATTAAGTATACCCATAATTGCTATATGAGTAAGATCTAAAAAGGATTTTTGAGAATATATTTTCATAAATATGTATTAAAAATATAAAAACCCCGATGATATCCGGGGATTTTATTGTGTGAAAAAAAACTTAATAAAGTTTTATATTTAATTAAAAAAAATATAGAATTAACAATTTTTCTTAGAATCAATTGCCTCTTCAGGAGGACGCACTGAACGACGCTCCATAAGATCATCAACTTGTAAAGAATTAAGAGTTTCATATTGCATTAATGATTCTTTCATTTTATGTAAAATATCTATATTTTCATTTAAAATATTCTTTGATCTTTCATAGTTATTATCAATTATTTTTTTTACTTCCTGATCAATAATATAAGCTGTTTCATCGGAAATATGTTTAGATTTTGCAACAGAACGTCCAAGAAAAATTTCATCTTCTTCTTCGGCATAAAGTAATGGTCCTAGTTTTTCAGAAAAACCCCATTGTGTAACCATATTTCTTGCTAATGTTGTCGCTATTTTTATATCGTTAGATGCTCCTGTAGATACTTTTTCTGAACCATAAATGATTTCTTCTGCAATACGACCACCATATAATGTAGAAATTTGACTTTCTAATTTTTGACGACTCGTACTAATTTCATCTTCTTTAGGTAAAAAAAACGTAATGCCTAAAGCACGTCCTCGAGGAATAATGGTTACTTTATGAATGGGATCATGCTCAGGAACAATACGTCCAACTATTGCATGTCCTGCTTCATGATATGCTGTGGATTCTTTTTGATTCTCTGTCATAACCATCGATTTTCTTTCAGCACCCATCAATATTTTATCTTTTGCTTTTTCAAAAGCAATCATTGAAACTACACGTTTTTTATGACGTGCAGCAAATAAAGCTGCTTCATTTACTAAATTTGCAAGATCTGCACCGGAAAAACCAGGTGTGCTACGTGCTATAACAGACAGATTAATATCACTAGCTAAAGGAACACGACGTATATGTATTTTTAATATTTGTTCGCGACCACGTACATCAGGTAATGCAACTACAACTTGTCGATCAAATCGACCAGGCCGTAATAAAGCTGGATCAAGAACATCAGGACGATTAGTTGCTGCTATTACGATAATTCCTTCATTACCTTCAAAACCATCCATTTCAACTAACATTTGATTTAAAGTTTGTTCACGTTCATCATGACCACCACCTAATCCTGCGCCTCTTTGACGACCTACAGCATCAATTTCATCAATAAAAATAATACAAGGTGCTGTTTTTTTTGCTTTTTCAAACATATCTCGAACACGAGATGCTCCCACTCCTACAAACATCTCTACAAAATCTGAACCAGAAATTGTAAAGAATGGTACTTTTGCTTCACCAGATATAGCTTTTGCTAATAAAGTTTTACCTGTACCTGGTGGGCCAACCATAAGAACACCAGTTGGAATTTTTCCACCTAATTTCTGAAAACGACTTGGTTCACGTAGATATTCAACTAATTCACTTACTTCTTCTTTTGCTTCATCACAACCCGCTACATCAGAAAAAGTAATTTTAATATTATCTTCATTTAACATACGTGCTTTGCTTTTACCAAATGACATAGCTCCTTTACCATTACCTCCTTGTACTTGTCTCATAAAAAATATCCAAACACCAATTAACAAAAGCATTGGAAACCAAGAAATAAAAATAGATGTTAAAATACTTGGTTCTTCTGGAGGATCACTTACTATTTTAACTTCTTTTTTTATTAATTTATTGAATAAATATGAATTACCAGTGGGAATGTAAATGGTATATTTATTATTATTTTTTTTAAGTACATGAATTTCACGTCCATTAATATGTACCTCACGAACTTTATTTTGATTTACTTCCGATAAAAAAGTTGAGTAATCAATTATGCGATTTTTAGATTCGTTTGGTCCAAAACTCTGAAATATCGACATTAATATAACTGCGATGACTAACCAGAGAATTAGGTTTTTGGCCATGTCGCTCAAGGGAAATAACCTCATAATTGCAACTATGTTAATGGAAATCTAGTATACTGATATTTTTTTTAAATTCATTATCATGCAATAACGCTATTTTAAATATATTCACAGTATCTAGAAAATTACTATAACAATTTTGTTAAAAATATATTATTTATTATTTTAAATATGATTAATGACGTTCTTTTGCTAAAATATACACTTCACGAGATGTTAATTTAGAGGCTATAGGTTTAATAATTTTTATTTCTTTAAAAATAGAATGAAAATTTTTAAAACATTGATCAAAATCTTTTCCTAAAAATGTTTTTGTTAAAAGCGTCCCGTTATTTCGTAAAAAATTACAAGAAAAATTTAATACAGAATTTAATAGGTTTATTGATTTTGGAATATCTATTGCGGAAATACCACTTAAGTTAGGAGACATATCGGACATTATAATATGTGCTTTTTTATTATTTAGACATTTAGTAATTTTTTCAAGAAAAAATGAATCAAAAAAATCTCCTTGAAAAAATTTTACTTTCTGAATAGGTTTCATAGGCATAATATCACACGATATTATCATTCCTTTCTTTTGGATATATTTTTGAGCATATTGAGACCAACCTCCTGGAGAAGATCCTAAATCAATAATTATCATACCATTTTTAAATATTTTTTCTGATTTATTAATTTGTTCTAATTTAAACCAAGCACGTGAACGTAATTTTTTAGAATGTGCTTCTTGTACATATTGATCATTAAAATGTTTTTTGATCCAATGATAAGAACTAGAAGAACGTTTTTTTTTCATAAAAATTAATGCGTTATTCAATTTTTGTGTATTTTAATAAAGTATTGTATTATATATTTATGATTTTTCAAAAATTGTATCTTTATGCTCTATTTTTTTTAAAATATTTAATTTTTGATTAACTGAAAAAAATTGAAAAAATTTTAACACAAAATCGAGAAAAATGAAAAAACAAATTTTTTTAAAAGACATTAACTCACTATAAATATTCTACTTGTATAATTTGATATTCTACATTACCTTTAGGCGTTTCTATAACAGTAAAGTCATTTATTTTTTTTCCGATTAGCCCCCGGGCCATTGGAGAGTGAATAGAAATTAGCTTTTTTCTAAAATCTGCTTCATCGTCACCAACAATACAATATATTGATTGTTTAGATGTTTGAACATTCATAACAGTCACTGTTGAACCGAATATTATTCGTCCTTTATTAGGAATTTTTTTTATATCTATTACTTGTGCGCAAGATAATTTAGATTCAATTTCTTTAATTCTTCCTTCACAAAAACCTTGTTCTTCACGTGCAGCATGATATTCAGCATTTTCTTTGAGATCTCCGTGTTCACGTGCTTCAGCAATAGAAGCAATTATTTTAGGACGTTTGATTTTTTTAAGATTATTTAATTCTTTACGTAATTTTTTTAAACCTCTTAATGTCATTGGATTTTTTTTCATTTTAAATACACCTTATTTAATGATTTTTACATAAAAGTTATATTTTTATAAGTAATTTTAGTTTTATGAAAAAACTTATAAATAAATAATGAGATTTAAAATATTTACTGATTAGCAAATATTACGTTATATAAAACTATTTTTATATAAATTTTTTAAAATATTCTTATAAGAAGTTTCTTAAATTTTAAATTTTTATATTCTTGTTTAAAAAAAACTACTTAAAAAGTAATAAATTATAACTGATATTTTTTTATTAAAAATAATAAAATTATATAATACGATGTATATTTATTTAAAAATAAAAATATAAATAATATTTATTTAGTGTTTTTTTTTATTTTTAAATATATAAATAAAAACTATTATATTTTTATTAAAAATTAATTATATGTTTTTATACTGTTTAATTTATTTTCTTAAAAAAAGTACTTATTAAAAAAATTATAAAAGACTTACTTGTAATTTTTTCATAAATAAATTAATATTTTAACCTTTTTTTAGATCAACTTTTTTATAAATCATTTATATAAAATTATTATACCATTTTTTTAAATAAGTTTTAAAATCAGTATTATCATTTTCTTCTAATTCTTTTTGTAAAAAAATAGACTGTTTTGCTTCTTTTATAAAATCTTCTTTACTGTAAATTTCAAATTTTTCTTTTTTTAAAGAATTAAAATGTTTTTTTGCTAAATAAAGACCTGTATTTTGAAAACCATTTTTTTTTATAATCTTTAAAATGCGTCCTGAATATGTTAAATCTGGATCATTAAAAAAATGCATAAAACTTTGACAAGCTTTTTGATATTTATTACTTTTAGTATTATTATCTAAAATTTCTGCTAAAAACTGTAAATTTGTAAGAATATCTTTACCAAAATCATCAAGAAAATATTTTTTTATACTATTATTTTCTTCAAGAAAGTGTATTGTTTGTTTAGGTTTCCTTCCTTCTAGGATGATACGTTCCCAATTTTTTTTAATAAAAAAAAGTTCTTTTTTATTAATTTTAGGAGATTCTTTTAATAAACACCAAATTAAAAAAAGATCAAGAAACAAAACTTGATCAATATCAATCCCTATTGATGAAAAAGGATTAATATCTAACGATCTTATTTCAAGATATTCAACGTCTTGAATATTAAAAACATTTGGTGATTTTTCTTCATATGGGTATGTGATTTTTTTTGGTCTAATGGGTACATAAAGTTCATTAACAGTTTGTAGTATATTAGTATTTAATTGTAATAAATTATTTCTACTATCTTTTATACCTATTTTAATATATTTCTGAGATGGTGTTTTAATTGCTTGATATAATGTTTGGTTATATTCTTTTAAAGAATTATAAAGAAAACTAATATTATTTGTATTATTAGTATAACCTAAGTTACTTAATCTTAATGATGTAGCATAAGGCATCCACAATGTATTTTTACTTTTATGATTCTGATGAAATTTAAAAATATCTTGATTACCATTACGTTTATTTAGAAAACTACTAGATATAGCAGGTGATGAACCAAATAAATATACTATAATCCAACCAAAACGGTAATAATTACGAATTAAATCAAAATAACCTGATGATATAAATTTTTTCTTGTTTTTTTGTTTATTAAAAATAGCCCATTCATTCCAAAAATCTAAAGAAAGAGAAAAATTATAATGTAAACCAGCAATTGTTTGCATTAAAGGTCCATATCTATGTTTTAATCCTTTTCTATATAACGTCTTTATGCGTCCAACATTTGATTTCCCATAATTAGCTATTTTAATATGATTAATATCGTCAATAATACATGGTATACTTAATGGCCACATCAATTCTTGATCTAGTTCATGAATTACGTAACGATGAATATCACTTAAAATAGCAATCATTTTATCTGTATTATCACATACAGGAGTAATAAATTCTAATAAAGATTCAGCAAAATCAGTAGTAATCCATTTATTTTTTAATGGCGATCCTAATGTTTTTGGATGTATTTTATTTGATAAACGTCCATCAAAATTAACACGTAAAGTTTCTCTTTCAATGCCTTTTTTTATGTTAAAAATTTGAGAATTTTTTTTCATCCACGTCAAGATTTTTGAAAAGTTTTTTATCATGTTGAATTCCTAATAAAAAAATAATGTTATTAAATATCATACAATAAATACGTATCTATTTTTATCAGCATAAATATTTTTATGCAAATTATATTTTTATACTAGAACAATGAAATTTGATAAGAATCTTAAAAGGATAACTATATTATTAATAATAATTAACATAAAAAAAATATTGTTTAATCTTGATATATCTACCGCAATAAAATGGCGCATCCGAGAGGATTCGAACCTCCGACCGCTCGGTTCGTAGCCGAGTACTCTATCCAGCTGAGCTACGGATGCAAAAAAAATAAACGGTGAGAGAGGGATTCGAACCCTCGATGCGTGTATATGATGCATACTCCCTTAGCAGGGGAGCGCCTTAAGCCTCTCGGCCATCTCACCTTTTAAAAAAAAGTTAACAATGTTGATTATGATACTTTTATTCTTAATAAGTCAAATATTTTTCTTATATATTTAAAAAAATAAAAATAAGTAATAACTTTTTTTTATGTTATATCTTTTAGAAAGTATATTTGTTCTGATATTAACTGTTCGTTTTTTGATTTTTTTCAGCTTGAATTCTCTGATATATTTCTTCTCGATGTACCGAAACTTCTTTAGGAGCACTGACTCCAATTCTTACCTGATTTCCTTTAACACCTAAAACTGTTACAGTGATATCATCACCAATCATAAGGGTTTCGCCGACTCGGCGAGTTAGAATAAGCATTCTCTGCTCCTTGAAATATTAAAAAGAATCAAAGTTTAAGATCCTTAACACTATCCGTTATACTAATAAGACATTAAAAAAAATTATTAAAATTTTTTATATTCTATAAAAATTTAGATTATTTATAATATAATTTTATGACTATCTCTTTAAGAGATATCTAATTTATTAATAATTTTTTAAAAATATTATATATTGTTTATTATTTCAGTAATACGATATTTTATTTTTTTCCAAATATTTTGAAATTTTATCAAATCTTTAGTTATTCCCTGTGCAAAATCAGATTTTCCGCCTCCTTTTCCATTTGTTTCACTCGTTATTTGTTTTATAATATCATTTGATTTTATATGATTAGTTAAATCTTTAGTAATATATGAGATAAAAAGCACGTTTTTTTCAGAAACATTTGCTAATAGGATAATACCAGAAACTAATCTAGTTTTTAAAAAATTAATAATTATTTGAAATATATTTTTATCAATATTGTGCACTTGGCTAAATAAAAAATTTTTATTCTTAATATTTACAATTTTTTTTAATAAGTACTCGCTATTTTTGATAGCTTCTTTTTTATTGTTTTGATACACTTTTTCTTCTAAACTTTTTGTATATTGCAATAAATCTGATACTTTTTTTTCAAGATCTCTATCATTTGTTTGCAACACTTTTTTTATTTCTATTATTTTTTTAAAATTAGAATGAATACTGAATAATGCTTGTTTACCAGTAACTGCTTCAATACGACACACGTTTGAAGATATCTTAGATGTAGATAAAATTAAAAATGTACCAATATCTCCAGTACGTTTTGCATGTGTTCCACCACAAAGTTCTATTGAGATATCACGAATATTAACGACCCGTACAGTATTATTATATTTTTCTTCAAATAGTGCAATTGCTCCAAGATTTTTTGCTTTATTAATATCCATAAAAGAAGTTTCTATTTTAATATTATTACGAATATAGTCGTTAACTATATCTTCAATAATAAACAATTCTTTATGTTTAATCTGGTTATGATAAGAAAAATCAAACCGAAAACATTTATCCTTAACTACAGAACCTTTTTGTACTATACTTTTTCCAAAAAAATTACGTAAAGCTGAATGTAATAAATGCGTTGCTGAATGATTAATAGAAACAGATAATCTATGATCTTTATTAACTGTTGCACATAACTGATCTCCAACTCGTATAGTACCCTTTTTAAGGTTTCCTAAATGCATTATAGTGTTTAAATGTTTTTTTGTATCTTCAACATAAAACTCAAAATTATCATTTATTAATATCCCTACATCACCAATTTGTCCACCAGATTCGAAATAGAACGGTGTACTATTTAATATTATTATACCACTTTGTCCTGCTTTTAATTCATTAACTTTTTTATTTAAAAAATAAATCGATTTCACCTCTGTTTTATGCATGTCTAACTTTTTATGTTCAAAAAAACTAAACTCAATTTCGTTATCAGTATTTTTTTTTTCAGCATTTAAAATAAAAAAACTGCTTTTTCTAGCTATCTTTTTTTGTTTTTCTATTAAATTATGACATGTTTTCATATCAACAATTAAATTGCGTTCATGACAAATTTCTGTTGTTAAATCAATAGGAAAACCAAAAGTATCATATAAACGAAAAACAGTTGCTCCATCTAATACATTAGACTTCAAATTTTTAATTTCATTTTCTAGAAGAAATAGTCCACGTTTTAAAGTTTTTAAAAATTGTTTTTCTTCGATTTTCAAAACTTCTTCTATTTTATTCTGATAATTTTTTAAATTAATTTTTATAAAAGACATTAATCCAATTACAGGTTGCACTAATTTCCAGAGAAAAGTATTTTTAATACCTAATAAATTTCCATGTCTTACTGCTCGTCTAATTAAACGACGAAGAACATAACCACGTTTCTCATTGGATGGTAGTGTACCGTCTGCAATAAGAAAAACACAAGCACGAATATGATCTGCAATAACATGCAATGATTTATTGTTAGTAATATCTTTTGTTTCTGTGATTTCAGCGATGTATAATATTAAATTTTTAAATAAATCTATTTCGTAATTAGAATGAACTTTCTGTAATACTGCCGATATCCTTTCTAGTCCCATTCCTGTATCTATTAAAGGATATGGTAAAGGAATCATAGTACCATTTTTTTCACGATTAAATTGAATAAATACAATATTCCATATTTCAACGTATCTTGCACCTGATGTTTCTTTAGTTCCTGGTATTGATCCGAATAAATGATCGCCATGATCATAAAATATTTCTGTACATGGACCACATGGACCTGTTTCACTCATTTGCCAAAAATTATCAGAAACGTATTTGTTGTTATTTTTGTCTCCAATAAAAATAATGCGTTCTTTTGGAATGCCAATATCTTTTAACCATATATTATAAGTTTCATTATCATTTTGATATACTGTAATCCAAAATTTATTAGGAGATAAATTAAAAAAATCTTTATGGGTTAATAATTCCCAAGCTAACTGAATAGCTTCTTTTTTAAAGTAATCACCAAAACTAAAATTTCCTAACATTTCAAAAAAAGTATGATGACGAGTCGTATAGCCAACATTTTCTAAATCATTATGTTTTCCTCCTACACGAATACAACGCTGAGCAGTAGCTATACGTGGATATAAGCTTTTGTTATATCCAAGAAAAATATTTTTAAATTGATTCATACCAGCATTAGTAAACAATAATGATGAATCATTTTTTGGGATAAGTGAACTACTTTCAAGAATGGTGTGTCCGTTTTTTTGAAAGAAATTAAGAAATTTTTTACGAATTTGCTCTATGCTGTTGTTCATATTTCTCCTATAAAGATTATTTTTAAAAAATCTTATATTATCGCAAAATTTTAGTTAATTTTCTTAGAAAAAATATAAAATACGTATAGGTTAAAATGAAACTGATATTAATTTTTTATACATTGTTAGTATTTTTATAAAAATTTTTAAGTTTTTAAATTGTCATGAATAATATTTATTAATTTATCACGTAATATTTGCTCAATTTTTTTGGTAATAATTAAATTTTTTTTTAAAAAATCAATTGCATTATTTTTACCCTGCCCGATTTTTTTTTCTTCGTAACTATACCAGACTCCGGATTTTTCAATTAAATTGTTTTTTACTCCAAGATCAAGAATTTCTCCAAATTTGTTAATTCCTTTACCATACATAATTTGAAATTCTGCTTGTTTAAATGGAACTGCTACTTTATTTTTTACTACTTTTACACGAGTTTCACTTCCAATTACACTATCACCATCTTTTATAGCACCGATACGACGAATATCTAATCTAACAGATGAATAAAATTTTAATGCACTACCTCCAGTAGTAGTTTCTGGATTACCAAACATCACTCCAATTTTCATACGAATTTGATTAATAAAAATTAATAATGTATTGAATTGTTTTAAATTTCCTGCAAGCTTACGCATTGCTTGACTCATCATTCTTGCTGTTAAACCTATATGTAAATCTCCAATTTCACCTTCTATTTCTGCTTTTGGGGTTAAAGCAGCAACAGAATCGACTACAATTAGATCTACAGAACCAGATTTTGTTAATGCATCACAGATTTCTAAAGCTTGTTCACCTGTATCTGGTTGAGAACATAGTAATTCATTAATATTTACCCCTAATTTTTTTGCATAAATTGGATCTAAAGCATGTTCTGCATCAATAAAAGCACAAATTTTTTCTTTTTTTTGTGCTTCAGCAATAACTTGTAACGTTAATGTGGTTTTTCCTGAAGATTCAGGTCCATAAATTTCAACTATACGGCCCATGGGAAGACCGCCTGTTCCTAAAGCAACATCTAAAGATAACGAACCTGTTGGAATAGTTTCTATATCCATAGATCTATCTTCTCCTAAACGCATAATTGAACCTTTTCCAAATTGTTTTTCGATTTGGCTTAATGTAATTGCCAATGATTTTTCTTTGTTCTCCTCAATTGACATGTTTTTTCCTTGTCATGGTGATGTTTTTTACATTCATAATTTAAGTATTATAATGAGTATAAAAAAAACGTAAAAAATCTCTATGCATAATAAATAAAAATTTTTTAAGTAAGATTACCTATTTTAGTAGTGTAAAAAAAATTAGTAAAAACTTTATATGCTATAAAATATTTAATAATTTTTATTATATCAATTTTTATTAATATCTCTAAAAAAGATGTTATGATGACAAAATTTAATATACTTTCTATATTATTTTTTATATAAAAAAAATAAATCATTTTATATGAAAAATCTGTTCGAATTTTTTTTTTTACTTGTAAAAAAAAAAAACTCAATATATGATCGCTTTTAATTATAGCATTAAAGACATTTATTTTATATTAAAATTTTTTTAGCATAATATATGAGATATTTTTTTATATAAAAAAATTCTTTTTATAGAAGATTGAGATAACTTTTGTGAAAAATAGTGTAAAAAAAGATCACGATAAATTTTTATTTAGTGAAATTGAAAAAAAAATTTTAAAATTTTGGGAAAATGATAAAATTTTTGAAAAATCTTTAAAAAAGAACCAAACGAAAAAAGTTTATTCTTTTTATGATGGTCCTCCTTTTGCAACGGGTTTACCTCATTATGGTCATTTAGTTGCTTCAATTATTAAAGATATAATACCTAGATATTTTACGATGAAAGGTTATTACGTTTCACGACGTTGGGGTTGGGATTGTCATGGTTTACCTATAGAACATGAAATTGATAAATCTCTTGGTATGTCTGCTAACGAAGTAGTTAAAAAAATTGGAATAACTGCATATAATAACAAATGTCGTAATATTGTACAAAAATATACAAAAAATTGGAAAAAAACTATTACTAGAATTGGTAGATGGGTTGATTTTGAGAACGATTATCGTACCATGGAACCATGGTATATGGAATCTGTTTGGTGGGTTTTCAAATCCTTATGGAATAAAAAATTAATTTATCAGGGAAAAAAAGTCGTTCCTTTTTCTACTGCTCTTTCTACTGTTTTATCTAATTTTGAAGCAAGTTCTAATTATAAAAATGTAGAAGATAACTCAATTTTTGTTTTATTTAAAATCATTAACGAAGATACATATTTTAGTGTGTGGACTACTACTCCTTGGACATTATTTTCTAATGTTGCATTATGTGTTAACAAGAGTATTTGCTATGTAAAAATTAAAGATAACAAAAACAATATTTGTTTTTGGATAGCATTAAATTGTATTAAAAATATTTTATCGCATAATGATTATAAAATTATTGATCAATGTTTTGGCAAAGATTTGGTAGGAAAAACTTATGAACCAATTTTTAATTACTTTTCTTCGTTAAAAAAAGAAGGTGGTTTTGTTGTAGTTGGAGATAATTTTGTTTCTATAAAAAATGGAACTGGTATTGTACATTTAGCACCAGCGTTTGGAGAAGATGATTATCGAGTAATTTTTTCAAAAAAATTAATAAAAAATATTCCTTGTCCAATTGATGATTATGGTTGTTTTACAAAAGAAATTATTGATTTTTATGGTTTATATGTTAAAGACTCTGAAAAAAAAATTATTAATATTTTAAAAGAAAAAAAATTACTATATAAACATGAAAAAATTGTTCATAGTTATCCATTTTGTCCTCGTTCTGATACACCGATAATTTATCGTATAATTCCTTCTTGGTATATTAAAGTACAATCTATACGCGAAAATTTAATAAAGAATAATAAAACAGTTAATTGGGTTCCTAAACATTTGCGTGATGGACGTATGGGAAAATGGTTAGAAAACGCTAAAGATTGGGCTATATCACGTAATCGTTATTGGGGTACCCCTCTCCCAATATGGATAAATAATTTAAATAAAAAAATTATTTGTATAGGATCACGAGCAGAATTAAAAAAATATAGCGGTATTTTATTAGATGATCTGCATCGGGAATATACAGATAAAGTAACATTTAAAATACCGAATGAAAAAGGTATATATTATCGTATTTCTGAAGTTTTTGATTGTTGGTTCGAATCTGGATCTATGCCATATGCACAAAGTCATTATCCATTTTCAGAAAAAAAAACGTTTTTTAAACATTTTCCAGCAAATTTTATTGCTGAAGGTTTAGATCAAACAAGAGGATGGTTTTATACATTACAAGTTATTAGTCATTGTTTATTTCAAAAATCAGCATTTAAAAACGTTATTGTTAACGGCATTGTTAATGCTGAAGATGGTAAAAAAATGTCTAAAAGATTAAAAAATTATGCTGATCCAGAACTAGTAATTGAAAAATATGGAGCTGATGCTCTTAGATTGTATTTGATTAGCTCTAATTTGGTACGTGCTGAAGAACAAAAATTTTCCGAAACAGGAGTTCGTGAATTAGTTCGTAGAATGTTATTACCTTGGATGAATGCTTTTAAATTTTTTCTTGTTTATGCAAAAATTGATAAATGGACAATGAAAAAAAAGACTACATTTATAACAAATAATATATTTGATCAATGGATTATATCTCGATTACAAACGTTAAAAATTAATATTAATCGTTCAATGAAAAAATATTTTTTATATAACGTTATTTCACATCTCTTAAAATATATTGAAGAATTAACTAATTGGTATATTAGACTTAATCGTCAACGTTTTTGGATTTCTGGTTACCACGAAGATAAAGATTATGCTTATAAAACTTTGTTTTATTGTTTAAGTGAATTTAATAAAATAATAGCTCCATTCACACCATTTTTTGCTGATTATTGTTACATAGAAATGCGCAAATTTTTTTATAATAAAATTAATACTGTTCAATCTGTCCATTTATGTTTTTATCCAAAATGTTTAAAAAAATTAATTATGCCTGACTTAGAAAAATCTGTAGAATTTTTTAAAAATATTATATTTTTAGGTCGACAACAAAGAAATGAAGTTAATATAAAAAATAAAATACCTTTAAAAAAACTTATAATTTTACATAAAGATAAAAAAGTATTAAATAATATTAAATTATTAGAGCAGTATATAAAATCTGAATTGAATGTTAAAGAAATAGAATATCACTTTAATGAAGAAGAACATGTAGAACTTTATGCACAACCTAATTTTTATCGTTTAGGAAAAATTTTAGGAAAAAATCTTAAAAAATATCAAAAATATATTCAGAAACTCAATCAATTACAATTACATGAATTTCAAAATTCTGGAGAAATTCATCTATATGGAAAAAAATTTAAAAAAAATGATATCTCTATATTTAGACGTTCTAAAAAAAATAGCAAATTTTTATCTAATTCTAAAATTTCTATTTATTTAGATTGCGATTTGACAGAAGAATTAATAGGAGAAGGCTTAGTACGTGAAGTTATCAGCAATATTCAAAAAACAAGAAAAAAAATGAATTTATCAATAGAAAAGAGAATTAATGTTTTTTATTCTGCTTCAGAAAAATTAAAAAAATGGTTAATGAATCATCAAGATTTTTTAAAACAAGAAACATTAACGCAAGAATTGATTTCTTCTAATGAAGAAGAAAATATGACTAAACATCATATTGGCAATGAATGGATTAAATTTAAAATAAAACATTAGATTAAATATCATTTATTATGATAAAATTTATATTAAAAAAAGCAGACGATTTTTTTGAGAATGTTTATTCGCCTGCAGCTTTTTTTGTGCTAAAATTATTCAAATAAATTTTTATGTAGTATTTTTATAATTTTTTCTTCATCTTTTTTAGAGATCAAAAAACAAATATTATGATTACTCGCACCATAACAAATTAATCTCAAATGATAATCTTCTAAAATCCCAAACACTTCCTTTCCAATACCATAAGATTTTGATAGATTATTACCTATTAATGTAATTAACGATAAATTTTTTTCTATTTTTAAATGACAAATTTTTGATAAATCTTTTAATAAATATTTATTTAATAAATTTGTCTCTTCAAAAAGAGTGTTTTGAATATCTAGAGTTAAGGCTATACTTACTTCAGATGTAGTAATTAAATCTACAGATATTTTGTATTGTTTTAATATATTAAAAACTTTAGCTAAAAATCCACATGTATGCAACATTTTTACACTATGTAAAGTTAATAATATTTGATTACATCTTAAAACAATTGCTCGGAATAAAGGTGGGTTATCACTATATTGACGTATGATAGTTCCTCCTTTTTTTGGTTTTTTACTAGATCCTACAAAAACAGGAATATTATTACGAATAGCAGGTAAAAGAGTCGCAGGATGAAGTATTTTTGCTCCAAAAATAGCCATTTCTGCAGCTTCTTCAAAAGTTATTTCTTTAATTTTTTTTGCTTTATGCACAATTTTTGGATCAGTTGTATAAATACCTGGAACATCGGTCCAAATGTCAATTCTTTTTGCTAATAATGCTTCTCCTAAGAGAGAAGCTGTATAATCGCTTCCTCCTCTTCCTAATAAAGTAGTCTTTCCATTTTTTTCGCTTCCAATAAAACCTTGTGTGATAACTAATTTGTTTTTTATTATAGGTGTTAGAAATTTTTGTGCATTTTTAAAAATTAATTGACAATCCGGTTCAGCTTGTCCAAAATTATCATTAGTTTTTAGAACTTTTCGTATATCAAACCACTCTGCATGTATTTGACGTTCATGTAAAATTTCTATAAAAATATGAGTGGATAATAGTTCACCATATGCAATAAGTTCGTCTTTTAAAAAAGACGTTTTTGAGATTTTTTTATTATTTGATAGATCTATGATATTTTTTAATATACTATTTACTTTTTGATATATTTTTTCTTTGTTTTTTAATTGATTAATAATAGAGTATTGAATATAACGAATTTTTTCTATTAATAATGAACGTTGATTTATTTTTTTTTCATTAGAAAGATTAATTAAAAGATTTGTCACACCTGCAGAAGCAGAAAGAATAACTAAGCGAATATTTTTATTTGCATTTATAATATCAATGCTACAGTTCATACTATGAAAATCAGCTACACTAGTACCACCAAATTTAGCTACAATTAAAGATAAATTTTTTGACATATGTTACCTCGTATTTTAATTGATATAAAATATATATATATTGTAAAATGCTTTATTTTATAAATTTTAATGAGATTTTATTCAGTTTTTATATAAAAAAAACTATGATATTTTTTATAACATTGAATTTTAAATTAAATCATACATACAATCATAAAAAAACTTTCATATACAAATAAAAATTTTTATGTTTTATATAAAACGGTATTTATATGAACAATATTAATCCTACAAAAACAAAAGCTTGGCAAGAATTAAAAAAACATTTTAAAATAATAAAAAAAATGCATTTGATTGATTTATTTAAAAATGATCCAAAACGTTTTAAAAATTTTTCTATATGTATTAATAATAAAATGTTAGTAGATTATTCTAAAAATTTTATTACTCAAGAAACAATGAATATTTTAAAAAAATTAGCTATAGAAGTAAATTTAGAAAAATCTATCCAGAAAATGTTTGCTGGAGAAAAAATTAATGAAACAGAAAATCGCCCTGTATTGCATACAGCATTAAGAAACAATAATAATAAATCAATTATTGTTGACGGCGAAGATATTATGAAAAAAGTTAAAGAAAATTTAAAGAAAATGGATTGTTTCTCTAAAAAAATTATTAATGGTACGTGGGTTGGGTATACTAATAAAAAAATTACTGATGTTGTTAATATAGGAATTGGTGGTTCTGATCTTGGCCCTTTAATGGTTACTGAATCTTTACGTCCATATAAAAATCATATTAATATGCATTTCGTTTCTAATATAGATGGAACTCATATTCTTGAAACATTAAAAAAATTAAATCCGGAAACAGTATTATTTCTAATTACATCTAAAACATTTACTACATTAGAAACTATGACTAATGCAGAAAGTGCAAAAAGTTGGTTTTTAAAATATGCTAAAGAAAAAAAGTATATATTACAACACTTTATAGGAATTTCTACAAATATTAAAGAAGCAATTAAATTTGGAATTAATAAAGAAAATATATTTGAATTTTGGGATTGGGTAGGTGGACGTTATTCTTTATGGTCTTCAATTGGTTTATCTATTAGTTTATCTATTGGATTTAAAAATTTTAAAAGATTATTAAATGGTGCTTATCATATTGATCAACATTTTTTAACATCTCCAATTGAAAAAAATATACCAGTAATATTAGGACTTATTGGAATTTGGTATAATAATTTTTTTAAGGCAGAAACTGAAGCGATCTTACCGTATGATCAATATATGCATCGATTTCCTGCTTATTGTCAACAAAGTTTTATGGAATCAAATGGAAAAAATGTTGATCGCAATGGTAATTCAGTGAATTATCAAACGGGTCATATTATTTGGGGAGAACCAGGTACTAATGGTCAACATTCCTTTTATCAATTACTGCATCAAGGGACAAAAATGGTTCCATGTGATTTTATTGCTCCAGTAAAAACACATAATCCTCTTTCAGATCATCACACAAAACTTATTTCAAATTTTTTTGCACAGACTGAAGCATTAGCTTTTGGTAGTTCACTAAATATTACAGAAGAAAAAGAATATGTTCAAAAACAAAAAGAAAATTTATACAAAAAATTTCCAGGTAATCAACCTACAAACTCTATTTTAATTAAAAAAATTAATCCTTTTAATTTAGGTATGTTAATTGCTATTTATGAACATAAAATTTTTACCCAGGGAATTATTTTAAATATTTTCAGTTTTGATCAATGGGGTGTTGAATTAGGAAAAAAATTAGCTAATATTATTCTTCCTGAGTTAAAAAATAACTTAATGATTAATTTTCATGATAGTTCTACTAATGGATTAATTAATCAATATAAGAACTGGTTAAAAGACTAAAAAAGCAGTAAGAATTAATTCTTACTGCTTTTTTTTAACGATCTATTTTATGACTAAACTAGTTTTTCATTATGAAAAAATCGAGATTCAACTTCTTGCCAGTTGATAATTTTCCAAAAAGCTTTAATATAATCGGATTTTTTATTTTGATATTTTAAATAATAAGCATGTTCCCACAAATCTAAACCAAACACAGGATAACTGTCGTTTACTCCTGTTATTTCTTTTCCCATTAAAGGATTATCTTGATTAGCAGTAGACACTACCTCTAGTATATTATCTTTTTTAACTAGCCAAACCCAACCTGAACCAAATCGATCTAAGGCTACTTTTTCAAAAACATTAAAAAAATTTGTTAGAGTTTTAAATTGATTTTCAATAATTTTTTTAAAGGTAGTTGTGATTTTTGTGTTTGGTTTTAATATTTTCCAAAATAAAGTGTGGTTTGCATGACCACCAGCATTATTTCTAAGTTTGTTTCTTATACTTTCTGGCTTTTCTTGTAACGTTTTAATTAACTCATTAATTGATATTTTTTCTAGATGATTTTTTTTAATAATCTCATTTGTATTATCAATATATGCTTGATGATGTTTTGTATGATGAATTTTCATTGTTTTTTCATCAAAGTATGGCTCTAATGCATTATAATGATATGATAAAGCTGGTAGTGAATATGTCATTTATTTTTCCTTTTATTGCAAAACGAAAAAATTATACATAAAATTTTAACTATTAATAATATTTAATTGCATATATCCATTTTTTTAAATTTTATTGTGTTTGTTAATTAACAAGTATCATAATTATTAGCCTAATAGAAATGCAATAAATTGTATATTTTTACTAAATTTTTAATAAAAAGTATATTTGAAATTATAATTTTTAAAAAATCAATAAAAATTTTATAAATAAATATTTTATTTGTTATACTAATAAAACACATAAAAATAGAGACTTTAAAATGATTACTATAAAAGCAATAGAACGTAACTTATATGGGAAAAGCGCTAGCCGTCGTTTAAGAATTAATAATCAATTTCCAGGAATTATTTACGGTAATGATAAAAAAAATATTGGGATAATAGTCGATCAAAAATTTTTTATGAATATACAAAATAAATCTACAATGTATAAAAATTTTATAAAAATTATTCTTAGTGATGAAAAAACTATCGTAGTAAAAATAAAATCTGTACAATATCATCCTTATAAACCAAAACTACAACATATTGACTTCATTAGAACATAAATTTAAATGCTATATTTTAACTAATTTTATAAATTTTTATTATTATTTACTTATATTATATTAATATATATTTTATTTATTAATAAAATATAAATTAAAAAAATATATAAAAATTATGTAACTTTTAAAAAATTTTTTATAAAAAAAGGTTTGTTTATAAAAACATGATTAAATTAGGCATTATAATGGATCCTATCCAATCCATTAATATAAAAAAAGATACTAGTTTTGCTATTTTATTAGAAGCTAAAAAACGAAATTTTAAAATTTATTATATGGAAATTAATGATTTATTTCTTTATGATGGAGTGCCATTTGCAAAAACACGTTTATTAAATGTATATAAAGATTATAAAAAATGGTACAAATTAGATAAAGTTATGGAAATAAAATTATCTGAACTTAACGTCATTTTAATGCGTAAAGATCCTCCTGTAAATGAGAATTTCATTTATGCTACATATATTTTAGAAACAGCTGAACGCTTTGGGACAAAAGTAATAAATAATCCTAAAAGTTTACGTGATTGTAATGAGAAATTTTATCCAGCAACTTTTTTTTCAAAATTTTTACCTGAAACTTTAATTACTACTAATAAAGAAAAAATATATGATTTTTGGAAAAAAAATAAAAACATCATACTTAAACCATTAAATGGAATGGGAGGTAAATCTATTTTTCATATACAATCAGATATTTCTAATTTATCAGTAATTATTGAACATCTTACTGATTATGAAAGCCAATACTGTATGGTTCAACAATATATACCTGAAATAAAAACAGAAGGCGATAAAAGAATATTAATGATTGATGGAGAACCTATACCTTACTGTTTAGCTAGAATTCCAAAAAAAGGAGAAAGTAGAGGAAATTTAATGGCTGGCGGTCAAGCCAAAGGACTAAAACTAGGTAAAACAGAAATTAAAATAGCTAAAAAAATTGGACCTTTTTTAAAAGAAAAAGGATTAATTTTTGTAGGATTAGATATTATTGGTAACAAATTAACTGAAATAAATATTACGAGTCCAACATGTGTTTGTGAAATTGAAAATATTTTTTCTTTTTCAGTTACTAATATATTAATGAATAAAATTGAAAACTTATTAAAATAATTTTCATATTTTTTCAATGAATTATTTTAATTTTTAATTAATTAAACTATTAATCTATATATATTTAAAACTTAAATGAATTTACAACATCATTTTT
Source organism: Candidatus Tachikawaea gelatinosa (assembly GCF_000828815.1). Lineage (NCBI taxonomy): Bacteria > Pseudomonadati > Pseudomonadota > Gammaproteobacteria > Enterobacterales > Enterobacteriaceae > Candidatus Tachikawaea > Candidatus Tachikawaea gelatinosa. Next base: position 660,519 of record NZ_AP014521.1, on the reverse strand, counting down.
TAATCGCAATGCCATCTTTACAAGATCCTTTCTTTAAAAAATCAGTTATTTATATTTGTGAACATAATAATAAAGGAGCAATGGGATTAGTTATTAATAAAACTTTAACAAACATCACTATTGAAGGTATTTTAAATAAACTTAATATAGTACCTAATAATTCTGATTTTTCAAAAACTATACTAAATAAACCAGTTTTTACTGGTGGACCTATAGCAGAAGATCATGGATTTATAGTGCATTCTAATCAAAAAATTTATAGTTCTAGTATTCGTATATCTGATAATACTATGATTACTACTTCACGTGATATTATTGAAGTAATTGGTACTAAAGAACAACCAGAAAATATGTTAATTGCGTTAGGATATTGTGCTTGGGAAAAAAATCAGCTAGAAAATGAATTATTAGAAAATATTTGGCTATTAATACCTGCTAATGATTCTCTTTTATTTCATACTCCTATTTCTGAAAGATGGAAAAAAGCTGCTAAAAACATTGGTATTGATGATATGATTAATATAAATAATCAAATAGGTCACTCTTAATGTTAAATAAAACTTTTTTTTGTTTTGATTTCGGTACAAAAAATATTGGGGTAGCAATAGGTCAAAACATAATCTGCATTGCTAACCCTCTTACAACTATTCAATCAAAAAAAAAAAATCACATAAACTGGATAAAAATACAGCATCTTTTAAAAATATGGCAACCAAATCATATAATAATTGGTTATCCTATGAATATGGATGGAACAGATCAAAGACTAACTGATTGTGTAAAAATTTTTGCTAAAACCTTCAATGAAAAATTTAAAATTCCTGTAGAGTTTTATGATGAAAGATTAAGTACTGTTGAAGCTAAATCAAAGTTATTTAAAAAAGGAGGATACCGAGCTCTTAAAAAAAAATATATAAATTCATTATCAGCTGTCGTTATATTACAAAGTTGGTTTGAAGACGTTTATAAAAAAAATAAATAACTAAAAAATTTTTTATATTTTTTTTATATCGTTATTTTCATATAATAATATATGAAAAATTATTAAACATATATTACTTTAATGCTCTGTTATTACTTACTTTAAATATTATGATCTCTATTCAAAAAAACTTACAAACTATTCGTAAAACAATTATAAATATATCTAAATACTATCACCGTGATTATAAAAAAATTAAACTTGTTGCTGTTAGTAAAACAAAAAATATTTTCGATATTCAAAATGCGATAAATAATAAACAATATTTATTTGGAGAAAATTATGTACAAGAAGCAATAAAAAAAATTGAAATAATCAAAAAAACTAATAAAAATTGTGAATGGCATTTTATTGGGAGTATACAAAAAAACAAAATTAAATTAATTGCAAAATATTTCGATTGGTGCCATACAGTTAACAAAATAAATACAGCTGAGTTATTAAATAAACATAGGTCTAATATTTCATTTTCACCGATAAATGTTCTTATTCAAGTGAACATTAGTGAAGAAAAAACTAAATTTGGTATTAAAAAAGAAGAAATATTTTATTTAGCTAAAGCTATCAAAAAATTACCACAATTATGTTTACGTGGTTTAATGGCTATACCAGCAAAAAATGAAAATTACGAAGATCAATGCTTATTATATCAAACACTTAATATATATTTTTTAAAATTAAAAAAGATATATAATACTGTTGATACTTTATCATTAGGAATGAGTAAAGACATAAATTTAGCTATTAAATATGGCAGCACCTTATTAAGGATAGGTACTTCTATTTTTGGAAGCCGTAATAATTAAAAAGAATTAAGGATTATTATGTTAACATTAACTTTTTTCATTAAAATAATTTTTGATTCATATATAACAGTTTTATTATTAAGGCTTTGGATGGAATGTTCACGTTGTGACTTTCACAATTCATTATCGCAGTTAGTAATAAAAACGACTGAATTATTTAATATTCGTTTTATTCCATCTATTAAACGTATTAATTTCAGCATATTATTTTTTTCTATATTTTTCTCTGTTATAAAATATTTTTTTTTAAATTTTATCCAATTTAAAATTTTTCTAATTAATTATTTTGTTTTTCTTATTAGCATTGTTTCTTTGTTACAGCTTTTAATAAATCTTGTCTCATGGATAATAATTATTCGTTCAATTAGAAGTTGGGCCATTATAAATTATACTGATGCAGATATTGTTTTTTTTCAATTAACAGAACCTTTAATGATCAGAATACGTCATTATATTCCTATAATTGGAGGGATAGATTTTTCAGGAATGATTGCGATACTTTTACTGTATATTTTTAACTGCATTTTAAAAGATCTTTTCCCAAGTTTTAATTTTTATTTATAATAAAATTTTTAAAAAAATAGGAATCTACTTTGAATAATAATTTTATCAAAATTGGTTTATATATTCATATTCCGTGGTGTATTAAAAAATGTCCCTATTGTGATTTTAATTCATATAAACAAACAAAAGAACATGATATTAATATAGAAAAATCATATATAAAACATCTATTAACTGATTTACAAAATAACCTTTACTTAATTAAAGATAGAAAAATTAATACAATATTTATTGGAGGAGGAACACCAAGTTTGTTTCATCCAAATTCTATAAAATTTTTGATATATGCTATAAAAAAAAAATTGAAATTACTACTGACGTGGAAATTACAATTGAAGTAAACCCAGGTACTGTTTGTTTAAGCACTTTTCAGGCTTATCAAGAAATTGGTATTAACAGAATTTCTATTGGTGCACAAAGTTTTAACAAAAATCAACTAAAAAGTATAGGAAGAATACATGATAATGTTGATATAGAAAAATCTATCGTTTTTTTAAAAAAAATAAATTTTCTAAATTTTAACATTGATTTGATGTATGGATTACCGAATCAAACTTTACAGGATTCTTTAAATGATTTAATTAAAGCTGTTCAATTAAAACCTACACATATCTCATGGTATCAATTAACGGTTGAAAAAAATACTCAATTTTATTCTTTTACTCCTACACTTCCTAGTGAAGATAATATATGGAAAATTTTTAAAAAAGGACATAATTTTTTAATCTCTCAAAAATATTTACAATATGAAATATCTAGTTATGCAGCAGTCAATCATTTCTGTAAACATAATATGAATTATTGGAATTTTGGTGATTATTTAGGTATTGGATGTGGTTCACATAGTAAAATAACTAACAATAACAAATCTATCATTCGGATAATTAAAACGAGCTCTCCAAAAAAATTTATGGAAGGAACTTACATATTTAAAACTTATAAAGTTAAAAATAAAGATAAACCATTTGAGTTTTTTTTAAATCGTTTTCGTTTATTAAAAGATATTCCACGTGAAACATTCGAAATTTATACTGGATTAAAAGAAAACTATATAAGATTGCAAATAAATCAAGCAATTGATAACAAATATATTAAAGAATCTAAAAAAAATTGGATATTAACAAGAAAAGGTAAACGATATCTAAATAATTTATTAGAGATATTTATAGATATTTAAAAAACATAAATTTTTTATAAAAAATGTAATGATATATTTCAGTTATTAGATAAGATTTCTGCTCTTAAATTGTAGGAACATTTTTTGATTAGTTATTTAAAGTTTTTTTGAAAAATATCTATGTACATGATCATATGCTATTACTTATTATAAATAATATTGCGGATACATGCTTTTCTAATTATAAAAAAACATTAGTTTTTATACTCACCATTAAAATTTTATGCTTATTTTCTAATTAAATTGAAAAATCTTATAAATTTAATATTATCTTAACAATTTTTTATAGATCTTACTTTTTTTTAAAATTTAAAAAAAAAAATTTTAGATCATATGTGAATATTCTGTAAAAAATTTTTTTTAAATTTTTCAGTTCATAGCTATAAACTGAAAAATTTAAAAATATACAAATAAATAACTAGTTTAATAAACTAATATTTTGATAATAAAAATATTTACATTATATATACAATTTTTTTTTATACATAAAAACTAAAAAAAATTTTTAAAAAAAATTAAATTAAATTTAAAATTATATTAGATATTCAAAAAATTTTATGTTGATTTTTTTTAAAATTTTAATAAATACTTTAAATAACAGCGATACTTTTTTATCAAAAAAAAAGCATATAAATTAAAAATCTTGTATAAAATAATAAAATTAATACATAAAGTATAACGAATATATAATTAAAAGTTTTAATAAAATTATTGATTTTTTTTTAAAAATAAAAACATTCAATTTTTATGAAAAACAAAATTATTAAATCATACATTGAAAATTTTTAATAAACGTTGACGAATTTCATAAACATTTTTATTCATGTTAATTATATGATATTGTATTCCACTTAATTTAACTTCTTGTTTATAAAAGTTAATAAGAGGTATAGTTAATTTATTATATTGTTGTAAACGTTTCTTTAATATATGTTCTTGATCATCTAATCTAATAGTTAATTTTTCTCCTGTAATATCATCTTTTTCAGAATTTTTAGGTGGACAAAAATTAATATGATAAATTCGACCAGACGGTTCATGAATTCGACGTCCTGTAACACGTTTAATAATAGACGGAACATCAAGACTAAACTCTAATACAAAATCAATTTTAATTTTTTCCTGTTTCATATAAATAGCTTGATTAATTGTTCGAGGAAATCCATCCAGTAAAAAGCCATTTTTACAATCTTTTTTTTTTAAACGTGCACTTATTAAATTAATTATTATTTTATCGTTAACTAATTCTCCTTTTTTAATTACATTTTTTAAATGATTGCTTTCACTAGATTCTTTTTTTAAAAACTTACGTAAAATATCTCCACTAGAAATTTGAGGAATATGATATTTATTTGTAATAAAGTTAGCTTGTGTACCTTTCCCTGTACCAGGAGCTCCTAATAGGATAATACGCATAATTTTTTTTAAAAAACTTATATGAAAAAGAAATATTAATTCACATTTAATTTATTTTAAGGAAATAATAAACGATTAACTCGATTAATAAATTTATTAGTATCTTCTAAAGTACCTTTTTCAGCTAATAATGCTTCTTCAAATAATAGTTCTATCCAGTCTTTTAAAATAACTTTGTCTGATACTTTAATAATGTGTTTTATTAAGATATGTTGAGGATTAATATTAAAAATATATTTGATATCTGGCACTGCTTGCCCAGCTGCTTTAAAAAGTTTAGCCATCTGAGTACTCATTTCTTCAGTATCTGTCGTTAAAATAGATGGAGTTTTAGTTAAAGCATACGTTAATTTTACTTTTTTTACGCGATTTTTTAGCTGTTTTTCTATAATTTGTAAAAATGGTGCAAATTCTTTTTCTTGATTTTTTTTATTATCTTGTAAATTTTCTTTGTCAATTTTTTCTAGATCTTTGTCGATTTTGCTCACAGATTTAAAAGATTTATTTTCAAAATCTGTAAAATAACTAATCATCCATTCGTCAATACGGTCAGATAATAATAATACCTCAATATTTTTTTGTTTAAACTGTTCTAAATGAGGACTATTTTTAGCAGATATATAATTATCAGCAGTAATATAATAAATATTTTTTTGATCTTTTTTTGTTCTACTAATGTAATCTGCTAAAGATACGTTTTGTTCAGGATTATTTTGATACGTTGAAGAAAATCTTAATAAATTCATAAATTCTTTTTTATTTATATGTTCTTCTGCAGCTCCTTCTTTAAATACTAATCCAAAAGTATTCCAAAATTTTTGATATTTCTCATTATCATCTTTAGATAATTTTTCAAGAATATGTAAAATACGTTTTGTGATCGCAAGTTTTAAATTACTAATTAAGTGATTTTCTTGTAAAATTTCACGGGAAATATTTAATGGTAAATCATTTGAATCTACAATACCTTTTACGAAACGTAAATAGTTCGGTAAAAGTTGTTCGGTATCGTCCATAATAAAAACGCGTTGTATATATAATTTTAAACCATGTTTATTATCGCGATGAAACAAATCCCATGGAGTATTAGAAGGAATATATAGTAAAACAATATATTCTTGTTTTCCTTCAACATGGTTATGTGTCCAAATTATTGGTTCAACAGAATCATTAGTAATACTTGTATAAAAATCTTTATATTCTTTTATGCTAATTTCTGATTTTTTTCGTGTCCATATTGCTTGAGCTTTATTCACTTGTTCCCATTTAAATAGCTTTGTTTTTTCATCTTCCATTTCCATTTTTACAGGTAAAGAAATATGGTCAGAATATTTACTAATAATACTTTTCAATCGCCAAACATCAAGAAACTCTTTTTCTGATTTTTTAATATGCAAAACAATTTCAGTACCTCGTTTTTTCTTTTCTTTTTGTGTAAGAGTATATTCTCCTTCTCCTGTAGATTGCCATAAAACTGATTCATCAGCCGAAACATTTGCTGCACGAGTATGCAAAGAAACTTTATCAGATACAATAAACGCTGAATAAAAACCTACACCAAACTTTCCAATAAGCTGTGCATTTTTGTTTTCGCTTTCAGTTTTTAAAGATTCCAAAAAATTTTTTGTACCTGATTTAGCAATAGTTCCAAGGTTTTCAATTACTTCTTTTTTTTTCATGCCAATGCCATTATCGCTAATCTTAATTAAGCAATTTTTTTTATCTAACGATATTTTTACACATAAATCAGTATCATTTTCATATAGCGATGGATTAGAAAGAGCTAAAAATCTTAATTTATCAGCTGCGTCCGAAGCATTAGAGATAAGTTCTCGTAAAAAAATTTCTTTATTAGAATATAAAGAATGAATCATCAGTTTTAGTAGTTGTTTTACTTCTGATTGAAAATTATATGTTTCTTTTTGGGTCATAGAATTTTATATCCTAAATATTTATTTTCAAATTCCAGAAAGAAATGGGGACTGAAATAAAAAATTCAAGAGAATATCTTTTTTTATTAAAAATAAATTTTTGTTATTATACATATATAAGATTTTTTTAAAATGGCATGTTAAATCCTGAAGGTAAATTTAAATTAGAAGAGACAGATGACATTTTTTCTTTTTGAACTTCTTCAATTCGTCTTGCGGCATCATTAAAAGCTGCAGCGATTAAGTCTTCTAAAATTTCTTTATCAGAATTGTTTTTTAACAAATCAGAATCAATTTGAACATTTTGGCAATTATAAGCACCATTAAGAGTAACTTTTACTAAACCTGCACCAGATTCTCCAGTTACTTTCAATAAATTAATTTCTTCTTGTATTTTAGACATCTTATCTTGCATTTGTTGAGCTTGTTTTACTAAATTGTTTATTCCACCTTTGTTAAACATATTTTTCTCGCTTATTTTAATAATTATATTTTACTAGATAATAATCAATAAAAATATTTTTTAATAAATTTGTAGCATGGTAATCTTAAAGAAAAAATTAAATATAGCTTGTTTTAACTAATATTAACTTTGAATGGTTTTATAAGATTCTGTAACTTTTGGATGAAAAGCAATGGCTTTCAAAATTATCATTTCTATTCCTGTTCTATTGCAAGGAGCGTAGTAAAAATCTTTTCTCCCTAATAAAAATATTTGATAATATAATTGAATATCACTAGGTGAAACAGAAATAGCTAAATTATTTAATATATCTAAATATTTTTTTTTTTCTTCTGGAAGACTATCAGGTAAAATTTGTAAAATAGCAATATGATGTATCCAAGATAAAATCTCAATTAATAAGTTTTCGCATAACTGACCATTTTTTTCAATATCATCTAATAAACACATAATTTTTTTAATATTACCTTTAACCAAAGATTCAAATATTAACAAAGAATATTTTTCATCAATAATCCCTAAAATATATTTTAAATCTATAAAATTTATTTTTCCATTACCTAAAGCTATAGCTTGATCAGTTAAACTTAAAGCATCTCTCATGCTACCATCAGATGATTTAGCAATTAATGTTAATGAGTTAAGTTCAGTTTTAATTTTTTCTTTATTTACAATATCTTGTAACTTTTTTGTAATCTCATTAATAGTTAATTTTTGTAAATAAAAATGTAAGCATCGTGATATAATTGTTGTAGGTAATTTATTAGGATCCGTTGTTGCTAATATAAATTTAACATGATTAGGAGGTTCTTCTAAAGTTTTTAATAAAGCATTAAAACTATACCGAGAAAGCATATGTACTTCATCTATAAGATAGATTTTAAAACGACAATGTAAAGGGTAATATTGTATGTTGTCTAAAACATTTCTAATATCTTCTACTTTACTTTGCGATGCAGCATCAATTTCTATTAAATCAATACTTGTACCATTTTCGATATCTAAACAATGTTGACACTTTCTACACGGATTATCAGTAATTTTTTTTTTACAATTTAATCCTTTTGCTAAAACTCTAGCTATTGTAGTCTTTCCAATTCCTCGAGTACCAGAAAAAAGATATGCATGATGTAGTCGATTTAATGATAATGCATTCTTCAATGCTGTTATTATATGTGTTTGTCCATTTATTTCCGAAAATGTTTGAGGTCTATATTTTCTAGCTAATACTTGATAAATCATTTTTATGTTTTATATCATATTTTTATAAAAGTTTACAAAAAACTTACTATTTTGTTATTTTTATTATATTAAAACAATTAATATTAATTTTTTCTAGTTTTTTATCCGCTTTTAGAAAATGTAAACTCATTAAAAATGCTGCATCGTTTACTTTTCCTGTTTTTCTGATTAATTTAACCGCAGCACTGACAGTTGATCCAGTAGCTAAAATATCATCAATAATTAAAACTTTATCTACAGAAGAAATAGCATCTTTGTGTATTTCTAAAGAATTTGAAGAATATTCCATATTATATTTTTCGCTATATTTTGCTCTAGGTAGCTTATTTGGCTTACGTATTGGAACAAAACCAATACCTAAATTTAAAGCAACAGGTGCACCAAACAAAAAACCTCGAGCTTCTATTCCTGCAATTTTAGTTATTTTTTTATCATAATAATGATTAGATATACATAAAATTATTTGAGAATAAATTTGAGGATTATCTAAGATATTGCTAATATCACGAAATATAATTCCAGGTTTGGGAAAATTTGGAACGTTTTTAATCAATTTTTTGATTAAAAGAATTGTTTTTTTTTCCATTTTTTAATGCACATTATAATTTTTTAAAAATGATCTGTTAGTCAGATTTCAGCATATATATTATTCTATTACGGATGCTTCTTTCCAGACCTGACCGGGTTCATAGATATATATCGTGATATGACTAACAGATTTTATATGCTAGTCAAAAACCAGAGCATATTTTTGATATTGTAACATATTTTGTTAATATAATTAAATTTTTTTTAATATATTTATTATCTATTTTATTCATTAATAACTTTTTTTAATATTTTTCCTGGACGAAATCCTGGAAATTTTGCAGCAGGAATTGTAATTTCTTTGCCTGTTTGAGGATTTCTTCCAATTCTAGCAGCTCTTTTACGTACAGAGAAAGTACCAAATCCAATTAAAGTAACTTCTTCACCAGCTCTTAATGCGTTAGAAACTGAACCCATAAATGCATTTAAAACACGTCCTGCTGTTACTTTTGAAATATCAGCATCTATAGCAATTTTTTCTATTAACTGTGATTTATTCACTCCATTTATCTCCTTAATAAATATTAATATTATAACTATAATAACGTTTTTCTTGTTAGATATATTAAAAAATAAAAAATAATGTTAATGTATTAAAAAATTATTTTTATACAATTAAAAATATTATTATATAGCATAAAACAAAAATAAATAATTGACATATTTCTAGTTATATTATCCATTTATTGAATTAGTTTTTCAGTAGATTGACTAATAGATCCTTTCCAATTATTTCTGGAAGAAGAAAAAGGAGCTTTTTCTAAAGATAAACTAAATACTTCTTCAATATGTTTTACAAGACAAATGTTTAGTTTACCAATAATATTTAAAGGAATTTCTTCCAAATCATGTTTGTTCTCATAGGGAATAATAACTGTTTTTATACCACCTCTATGAGCAGCAAGTAATTTTTCTTTTAATCCTCCAATTGATAATATTTCACCTCTTAAAGTAATTTCACCTGTCATGGCTATTTCAGAGCGTACAGGATTATTAGTTAAACAAGAAATTAAAGCAGTACACATTGCTATACCAGCACTAGGTCCATCTTTTGGAGTTGCTCCTTCTGGAACATGTACATGTATATCAATTTTTTCATAAAAATTACTATTTATGTTTAATATATTTGATCTTGATCTTACAACTGTTAACGCAGCTTGAATAGATTCTTTCATTACTTCACCTAAAGAACCAGTATAAATTAACTTACCTTTTCCAGCTACATAAGCACTTTCAATTGTTAACAAATCACCTCCACATTCAGTCCATGCAAGAGCTGTAACTTGTCCAATATTGTTTTTTTCTGCTTTACGATCATATCTATAATTTTTAATTCCAAGATATTTTTTTAAATTTTTTTTGGTGATATTGGCAGATTCTTTAAGTTTGTCAATTACAATAGATTTTACAACTTTTCTACAAATTTTTGATAATTCACGTTCTAAATTTCTTACTCCTGCTTCACGAGTATAATAACGAATAATATCAATGATAGCAGTATCATCAATATTGATTTCGTTGTTATTTAAAGCATTTCTTTTTATTTGTTTAGGAATTAGGTGTTTTTTAGAAATGTTTAATTTTTCTTCTTCAGTATATCCAGATAAACGAATCACTTCCATACGATCTAATAAAGGAGAAGGAATATCCATAGAATTCGATGTTGCAACAAACATAATATCAGATAAATCATAATCTAATTCAAGATAATGATCATTAAATGTTGCATTTTGTTCTGGATCAAGGACTTCTAATAATGCTGAAGCTGGATCGCCTCTCATATCAGAAGACATTTTATCTATTTCATCAAGCAAAAATAGAGGATTTTTTACTCCAACTTTTGCTATTTTTTGAATAATTTTTCCAGGCATGGATCCAATATAAGTTCTACGATGTCCTCTAATTTCTGCTTCATCTCTTATTCCACCTAATGCCATACGAACATATTTTCTTCCTGTTGCTTTAGCAATAGATTGTCCTAATGAAGTTTTTCCTACTCCTGGTGGTCCTACTAAACATAAAATTGGACCTTTTATTTTGTTAACACGACTTTGTACAGCAAGATATTCCATAATTCTTTCTTTTACACGATCTAGTCCATAGTGATCATCATCTAACATATTTTGAGCTGTATTTAAAGCTTTTCTTATTTTACTTCTTTTACTCCAAGGTACTTGAATAATCCAGTCAATATAACTTCTCACAACTGTTGCTTCAGCAGACATAGGAGACATCATGCGTAATTTTTGTAATTCTGAATCTACTTTTTCTTTTGTTTCCTTTGGCATGTTAGCTTTGTCTATTTTTCTTTTTAAAGCTTCATATTCATCTGGAAAATCCTCTATTTCTCCTAATTCTTTTTGAATAGCTTTCATTTGTTCGTTTAAGTAATATTCTCGTTGACTTTTTTCCATTTGTTTTTTGACACGATTACGAATGTTTTTTTCTACTTGTAATAAATCAATTTCCGCTTCCATCATAGCAATAAGATATTCAAAAATTTCTTTGGTATTAAGCATTTCTAATGCTAATTGTTTATCAGATAATTTTAAAGGAATATTAGCAGCAATAGTATCTGCTATATGTTCAGCATTTTCTATGTTATTTAGTGCAGTTAATATTTCAGAAGGAATTTTTTTATTTAGTTTAATGTAGTTTTCGAATTGATTAATTGCAGTACGAATTAATACTTTTTCTTCTTTTTTTTCTATCGTAAACATTGATATTAATTCAACTTTTGCAATAAAACAATTTTCTTCTATCAAATTTATAACACGTGCACGTTGTAATCCTTCAACTAATATTTTTATTGTTCCATCGGGCAATTTCAACATTTGTAAAATTGAGGCAATGGTACCAATAAAAAAAAGATCATTAATATTAGGGTCATCCGTTGATGCATCTTTTTGTGCAACTAACATGATTTTTTTTTCATGTTTCATAGCAAATTCAAGACATTTTACTGATTTTTCTCGGCCAACAAATAACGGAATTACCATATGAGGATATACCACTACGTCACGCAACGGTAAGACGGGAATTTTAATCCACTTAGAATGATCAGTAGGATTCATAAGATTTTCTCCCCATATAGTAGGTAGTGTATTTTTTCTAGATCATCACTGCATAATGAGAAAAATATGCAATTCAGCTCATAGGTATTATTATGAATAAAGGAAGCATTAAATAATAAGATTAAATTTAATACTAAAGATGTGATAAATAGAAGATGAAACAGTTTTTCCTCCTTTTAAGATCAATTTGTTGGAAAATTTTTGTTTCTTTCATGATTATAGATTAATTCTGGCTCAGAATTTTTTTGAATAACAGATTTATCTATAACTATTTTTTTAATTCCTTTTATAGAAGGAATTTTATACATGGTTTCAAGTAAAGCTATTTCTATAATAGATCGTAAACCACGAGCTCCAGTATTACGCAGTATTGCTTTTTTAGCAATAAAAATCAATGCTTCTTCAAGAAATTCTAGTTCTATTCCTTCAAATTGAAAAAGTTTTTTATATTGTTTTGTTAACGCATTTTTTGGTTTACATAAAATTTTTATGAGCGATTTTTCATTTAATTCATTTAAAGTTGCAACTATTGGTAACCTTCCTACAAATTCTGGAATTAAACCAAATTTTATTAAATCTTCAGGTTCTACTTGAGTAAGCAATTCTTTTTCTTTAAATTTTTTTGATTTAATAGTTTTTATTTTTGCTCCAAAACCTATTGTTGAGCTACTTTCTATACGCTTTTCAATTAATTTTTCTAATCCATCAAATGATCCACCACAAATAAATAATATTTTAGAAGTATCTACATATAAAAATTCTTGCTGGGGATGTTTTCTCCCTCCTTGTGGGGGTATAGCTGCAACAGTTCCTTCAATCAATTTCAATAAAGCTTGTTGTACCCCTTCTCCTGAGACGTCTCTAGTAATTGATGGATTATCCAATTTTCTTGAAATTTTATCAATTTCATCAATATAAATAATACCTTTTTGTGCTTTTTTAACATCATACTCACATTTTTGTAAAAGTTTATGAATAATATTTTCTACGTCTTCACCAACATATCCTGCTTCTGTTAAAGTAGTAGCATCTGCTATTGTAAAAGGAATTTCCAAATGACGTGCTAATGTTTCAGCTAGTAGAGTTTTACCACTACCAGTTGGTCCAATTAGTAATATATTACTTTTACCAATTTCTACATCATCTTTAATATCGTTATTTATACGTTTATAATGATTATAGACAGCAACTGCTAAAACCTTTTTAGCTTTTTCTTGCCCTATAACATAATCATCTAGGTTAGAATAAATTTTTTTAGGTGTTAAAAATATTTTTTTTTCTTCTTTTTTTTCTTTTTTAACTTTTTTTGTAACTGTTTTAGTATCTTCAGATATAATTTTATAACACAGACTAATGCAATTATAACAAATATAAGCAGATAATCCTGCAATAAATTTTTTTATTTCATCTTGACTTTTATTACAGAAAGAACAATGTAATAACTTTTCAGAATCGTTTTTACTATCTTCCGTCATTTTTTTACCTTTTTCTCTAAATAGAAATTATTGGTAAATAAGAATATCAAAATTTTTTATATTTTTTGTCATTTTATTTAATTATAAAAAATAGCATATAATTTTATTTACGATTTTTTAGGATCGAATCTATTAAGCCATATTGCAATGCTTCTTCTGCAGATAAAAAGCAATCTCTTTCAGTGTCCTTTTGAATTTCTTCTAAACTTTTTCCAGTATGTTTTGACATTAATATATTCATGCGTTTTTTTACATTTAAAATTTCTTTAGCATGAATTTCAATATCTGTTGCCTGTCCATGATATTCACCCATCGGTTGATGAATCATAACTCTTGCATTAGGCAAACAAAAACGTTTTCCTTTTTTTCCTACAGCTAATAAAAAAGCACCCATAGAACATGCCTGACCTATACATATAGTACTTACATCGGGTTTAATAAACTGAATTGTATCATAAATAGACATACCAGCAGTAATTACTCCTCCTGGTGAATTTATATATAAATAAATATCTTTTTCAGGATTATCTGCTTCTAAAAATAATATCTGTGCTACAATTAAATTTGCCATATTATCTTCTATTGCGCCTGTTAAAAATATTATTCTTTCCTTAAGAAGTCGCGAATAAATATCATAAGCACGTTCACCATAATGTGTTTTTTCTATTACAATCGGAACTAATCCCATATTATAAATAAAAGATTTCTCTTTATTAAACTTCATTATTCTATCCTAGATAAAACATAAAATGTTTGTCGTTTAATTAATGAATAATTTATTTTTTTACTATTTTATATAGTTTAAATTTGTTTTTTGTTTTAAAAATTAAGCTATTTTTAAAAAAGTAAAAAATATATAAATATATACGTAAAGTTATTTTAGTTCATAAATTTTTCAAATGTTACTTTTTTTTCTTTAATAATCACATTATTCAAAATATTTTTTATTATTTCTTCTTCCATAATCATATTATATATATGTTGTATAAATATGTTGTTTTTTTGTAAAAAACGTAATGCTTGATTCGGTTTTTCATGAGAATTAATAAAGCTTTGAACCATATTTTGAATTTTTTTATCATCGACCTTAATATCATAAACGTTAATAATTTTTTTAAAAAATAATTTTTTCTTTATATAATTTTTTGCTTCTTTTCTTATTATATCTTCAGAAATAAAATGTATTATATTTTTTATATCTTTTTGAGAATTTTTTATTTGATAACTTAATATTTTTATTTCTTCTTGTAGTAAAGTTTTAGGTAAAAAAAACTGATTTTTTTGTATCACTTTTGAATTAATTTGTAACATGATAAAATCATTTATTGATTTTTTTAACTCTTTTTCCATGTAACTTTTTATTACAGAATAAATTTTATCTTTTTCAAGATTTTTTATATCAAAATTTCTAACAAAGTTTTTTGTAAAATGAGGTAATGTAAACTTTTCTACTTTTTTAATAAATATAGAAAATGTTACAATTTTTTCTCTAATTTTAGAAATACTATAGTCTTTAGGAAAAGTGATATCTATCATCACTAATTCATGTTTTTTACGACCAATTAGATTTGCTTCTAAAAAAGAATGTTGTTTTTTTTTATCAATTGTTAAAATAAAATTAGATACATTAATGTCGCTTAATTCTTTTTTACCAAGCATACCTTTGTAGTTAATAGTTACTCTATCACCTATTGCTATAGGTTGATTACTGTCTTGCCAAAAATTTTTTTTTTCCTTAATTACAGATAATATTTTTTGAATATCTTTCTCTTGTATTTCAACGATCGGTTTTTCAATTGTAATATTTTTTAAGTCTATTAAATTAATTTCTGGATATGTTTCAAACATTGTAGAAAAAATTAGGTTATCTTTTTCTTTATTAATTATTTTATATTCTAGTGAATTTTCGATGATATGTAATTTATTTTTTTTAGCTATTTTTTCTATATCATTTTTTATTAAGTCTGAAATAACTTCTTGTGTAACTTTTTTTTCATAATGCTGAGCAATTATATTGAGAGGTATTTTACCTTTTCTAAATCCATTGATGTGAACTTTTTTTGAAAGCTTGATAAGTTCTTTTTTAAGATTTTCTTTAAAAATTTCATAGTTAATTTTTATTTGTATATTATGTTCAATATTTTTAGTTGTTTTTTCTATACTCGTCATTTTTTTCCTTAAGAAAAATATTATTATATATCAAATTTTATTTATTTTTTTTGTTAGTATAAATTGTTATAAAATTTTTCAAAAACTCTAAAATAATTAAAAATTCTTTATTGTTTTTGTAAAAATTTTATCAAAAAAATTTATATTTAAATAGCAAGAATTATTTGTAATGATACATAATTTTTATACAAAAAATTAACTTTTGTTATAAAAATAGAGTAAAATATATTTATAGTAAATTATTTTTCTATACTTATATAAAAAAAAATCTATAAATAATAATTTTTTATTGTTTTTTATGTAAAAAAACAACAAAAATTTTTAAAAAAATTAGTTTAGGAATGTTATTAATATTAAAAAGTAAATTTTTTGAGGTTAAAATGAGTATTGAAAAACACGTTACCAGTTATAAATTTATTTTAGTAACAATTTTTAGTTGTTTATTATTAGGTTGTGATAATTTTTTTGTCCCAAAAGGACAAATCGCAACAGAACAAAAATATCTCATTCTCATTTCTCTTTCTTTAATGTTAATTATTGTTATCCCAGTAATTTTTATGATTATAGCATTTGCTTGGAAATATAGATCTTCTAATAAATCTGCAAAGTATACACCCAATTGGTCAAAATCTCATACTATAGAAATAATAGTGTGGACTGTTCCAATTATAATAATAATATGTCTTGGAATTATTACTTGGAAATCAACTAAAAAATTAGAACCTAGTAAACCGCTAATATCTAGTAAAAATCCTATTGAAATTAATGTGATTGCTATGAATTGGAAATGGTTATTTATTTATCCTAAAGAGAAAATTGCTACGATTAATCAAATAGTTTTTCCAATTAATGTTCCCTTAGTTTTTAATATTACCTCTAATTCAGTCATGAATTCTTTTTTTATTCCATCTCTTGGTAGTCAAATATATGCTATGGCTGGAATGAAAACAAAATTATACCTTATTGCTAATAAAGCTGGAAAATATCGTGGAATTTCTTCAAATTTTAGCGGAAATGGTTTTTCTAATATGAAATTTGAAGCAATTGGAACAAATCAAGAAAAAGATTTTAAATCATGGATTGAAAAAGTAAAACAATCTAAAAATAAATTAGAAAATTTAAATGATTTTTCAAAATTAGAAAAAACGAGCGAAGATTACCAAATTAAATATTTTTCTATTGCCAATCCTGACCTTTTTTCAATGATTATTCATAAATTTGAAATGAATCATAAAAGTCACCATATCAATAAAAATTAAAAATTTTTAATATAAAATTTAAGGAAAAATGATGTTTGGAAAGTTAACTTTAGATGCAATACCATATCATGATCCGATAATTATGGTAACAATTACTAGCATTTTTTTTATTATATTATCTATTATAATAGCAATAACTTTTTTAAAAAAATGGAAATATTTATGGAATGAATGGTTCACTTCTGTAGACCATAAAAAAATAGGAATTATGTACATAATATTAGCATTTATTATGCTAATTAGGGGATTTGCTGATGCTATAATGATGCGTGCGCAACAGGTTCTTGCATCAGGCGGAAAGCCAGGATTTTTACCTCCTCATCATTATGATCAGGTATTTACTGCTCATGGTGTAATTATGATATTTTTCGTTGCTATGCCACTAGTAATTGGATTTATGAACTTTATAGTACCTCTTCAAATTGGAACAAGAGATGTAGCATTTCCATTTTTAAATAATTTGAGTTTTTGGTTAACATTTTCAAGTGTAATACTAATAAATCTTGCACTAGGTATAGGAGAATTTGCACAAACAGGATGGTTATCATATCCTCCATTATCAGGTATAGAATATAGTCCAGGTGTGGGTGTAGATTATTGGATTTGGGCACTTCAGATTTCTGGTATTGGTACAACGCTGACTGGTATAAATTTTTTTGTGACTATCTTAAAAATGCGTGCTCCAGGAATGAGTTTGTTTAAAATGCCAGTTTTTACTTGGACATCATTATGTTCTAATATACTAATTATTACTGCTTTTCCAGTATTAACTGCAACATTGCTGATGTTGACATTAGATCGTTATTTAGGATTTCATTTTTTTACAAACACTATGGGTGGAAACCCAATGATGTATGTCAATCTTATTTGGATTTGGGGGCATCCTGAAGTTTATATACTAATATTACCAGTATTTGGGATATTTTCAGAAGTAACTGCAACTTTTTCAAAAAAAAGATTATTTGGATATCATTCTTTAGTATGGGCTACTTTAGCAATTACTGTACTATCATTTATAGTATGGTTACATCATTTTTTTACTATGGGTGCAGGAGCGAACGTCAACGCTTTCTTTGGAATTATGACTATGATTATTGCTATTCCAACCGGCGTAAAAATTTTTAATTGGTTATTTACTATGTATCAAGGAAGAATTTATTTTAATTCAATTATGTTTTGGACCATCGGTTTTCTTATAACTTTTACTATTGGTGGAGCTGCAGGCGTTTTGATGTCAGTGCCTGGTGCTGATTTTCTGTTACATAATAGTTTGTTTTTAGTTGCACATTTTCATAATGTAATAATTGGAGGTGTTGTTTTTGGTTGTATGGCAGGTATAACATACTGGTTTCCAAAAGCATTTGGATTTACTTTAAACGAAAAGTGGGGTAAAAGTGCTTTTTTTTGTTGGATCACTGGGTTTTTGTTAGCTTTTATTCCTCTTTATTTTTTAGGTTTCATGGGTATGACACGTCGTATTAGTCAAAACATTGATTCACAATTTCATCCTTTTTTAATTGTTGCTAGTATAGGTGTAGCTATTATTGGAATAGGAATTTTATGCCAAATGATTATGATTTTTGTTTCGATTCGTGATCGTAAAAAAAACGCTGATCTATCAGGAGATCCATGGGATGGTAGAACTTTAGAATGGATGATGAGCTCCCCTCCTCCAGTATATAATTTTTCAACTATTCCAGTAGTAAATTCAAGAGATGCATTATGGGAAAAGAAAAAAAATATTCGTAGCATTAAAAAAAATATTGAAGATATAGTCATGCCTAAGAATACAAAAATAGGAGTTATTATGTCTATTTTTACAACTATTTTTGGTTTTTCAATGATTTGGTATATTTGGTGGTTATCTGTTGTATCTTTTTTAAGTATTGTTGCATTATTAGTTATTAAAAGTTTTGATGAAGATTTACATTATATAATTTCAAAGAAAGAAATTAAGAAAATTGAAAAAAAATACTTACAAAAAATAAATAAAACAGGTTTAAATTATGCAGAATAATTTATTACATTCACGTTCCTCATCTATTGATGATAAGAAAATTTTTGGTTTTTGGACTTATTTAATGAGTGATTGCATTCTTTTTGCAACTTTGTTTGCTACTTATGCTGTATTGGTAAGTAATACAGCAGGAGGGCCATCAGGAAAAGATATTTTTTCACTTAAATTTGTATTTTTTGAAACTGTTATTTTGCTTTTAAGCTCTCTTACTTGTGGTTTATCAGTGATTTATGCTAAAAATAAAATAAAAAGTTTTGTATATTTATGGTTATTAATGACTTTATTACTTGGCATTTCTTTTATAGGAATGGAATCATATGAATTTTATCATTTAATTGCAAAAGGATATGTGCCTAGTAAAAGTAGTTTTTTATCTAGTTTTTTTTTATTAGTAGGGACACATGCTATTCATGTTACGACAGGTATTTTTTGGATATTACTTTTAATTTCTCATATAACTAAAAACGGTTTAAATAGAAATAATAACACCCGTCTTATATGTTTTAGTCTTTTTTGGCATTTTTTAGATTTAATATGGATATGTGTTTTTAGTTTGGTATATTTAATAGGAACAATATAATGCATAAAAAATCTTGTGATACTCAATCAAAATTTAAGTATTTTAAATCTTATTTATTAGGTTTTTTATATTCAATTATATTAACAATAATTCCATTCTTTATTGCAATAAATAATCAATTTTCAAAAAAACAAAAACTTTTTACAATAATAGTATGTGCTATTTTTCAAATTTTAGTACATTCTATATTTTTTTTACACATCAATAAAAAGGATGAAGAAAAATGGAATTTAGTTACTATTCTTTTTTGTTTCATAATAGTTATGATAATTTTCTTTGGTTCATTATGGATTATGTATCATCTTAATTATAATATGATGAGTTTTTAAAAGAACAGACATGTTTAAGTCATATCTATCAATTATTAAACCAGGAATTATTGTTGGTAATCTTTTTTCTGTAATTTGTGGTTTTTTTTTAGCATCGCAAAAAAATATTAATTATCTATATTTGTTAAAAATTATAATTAGTACTAGTTTAATTATTGGATCTAGTTGTGTTTTTAATAACATAATAGATTGTGATATTGATAGAATAATGAAAAGAACAAATAATAGAGTTTTTCCTAAAAATATTATTTCCTTAAAAAAAGGATTTATTTATGCTTTTATTTTAGGAATTAACGGATTTTTATTATCTTTTTTTTGGATGAATTATTTAACGACTTTTATTGCTTTTTTAGGATTTATAATATATGTTCTTTTTTATACTGCATTTTTTAAAAAAAATTCTATTCATAGTACTTTAATTGGTAGCTTATCGGGAGCTACTCCTCCTGTTATTGGATATTGTTCGGTTTCTAATCAACTAGACTTATGTTCAATGATTTTGTTTTTTATGTTCTTTTTTTGGCAAATACCCCACACATATACTATTGCTATATCAAGATTTAAAGACTATAAAAAAGTAAATATTCCATTATTACCTATTAAGAAAGGTATTACTATTACTAAAAAATATATAATTTTTTATATATTTTTATTCACAATATTTAATGTATTATTAAGCATTAACGGATATACTAGTTATATATTTTTAGTTGTTTCAATAATACTGAATACTTTATGGATTGCTATATCTTTATATGGTTTTAAAAAAGACGTTAACAACCATCTTTGGGCAAAAAAAAACTTTTTATTTTCTATTTTTATAATTACAATGATAAGTGTGATTATAATTTTTGATTCTCTCTAACTTTTTTATAGACTAAAAAAAATGTAAGTTATAGAATATTAAATATATATCTTGTAAAATATATACAATAATTTTTTTTATTATTAAAAGTATAATACATTATAAATCAATAGTTTTCTAAGAGGTAAAAATGTTCACCGGAAGTATTGTTGCACTTATTACGCCAATGGATATTAAAGGTAATATTTGTAAAAAAAGTTTAAAAAAAATAGTTAATTATCATATAAATAGTGGTACCACTGCAATTGTTTCTGTCGGAACTACTGGAGAATCTTCTACTTTAAATCATGAAGAACATCATAAAATAGTCAAAATGACGCTAGATTTCTCTAATGGAGAAATTCCAATTATTGCTGGTACAGGAGCTAATTCTACATTAGAAGCTATTTCTTTAACAAAAAGTTTTGAAAAAAGTGGGATATCAGCTTGTTTAAGTGTCACTCCTTATTATAATAGACCTACTCAACAAGGATTATATGAGCATTTCAAAGCTATTTGTGATCATACTGATCTACCTCAAATACTTTATAACGTTCCTTCTCGTACAGGATGCGATCTTTTACCAAAAACAATTGCAAGATTATCAAAAATTAATAATATCATAGGAATTAAAGAAGCTACTGGAGATTTATCTCGCGTAAATGAAATACTAGAATTAGTGGATAAAGATTTTTATGTTATTAGTGGAGATGATAAAACTTCACTTGATTTTATGCAATTAGGAGGAAATGGAGTTATTTCTGTTACAGCTAATATAGCTGCAAAAGAATTAGCAAAAATTTGTTTTTTAGCAAAAACTGGAAAATTTTTAGAAGCACGTGTCTTAAATAAAAAATTAATGAGTTTACATGAAATTTTATTTTGTGAATCTAATCCTATTCCCATAAAATGGGCTGCAAAAGAAATAGGATTAATTAAACACGATACAGTTCGCTTACCATTAACTTCTTTAACTGAAAAAAATCATTTAAAAGTAAAAAAAGCAATTATTAATGCAAATTTAATGTTTCATAAAAATACATAAATATATAAAAATATATTTCTTATTTTATTTAATGAAATAATGTAATTGTTAAAGTTGATTTCTTTTCAAGAACCTATATAGAAGATTATATGTTCAAAATTGTTGAAAAATGGAAGATTAAAAGATTTAACATTAATTATATCATAGCAAAATATGTTAAAAGAATTAATATTCATATATAATCCTCTTAACGAAAAATATATTATCAAATGAGTATAAATGTGTAAAAAAATTTTTTCAAAAGGAAAAACAAAAACTTTATATTGTACAGAACACGTAGATTTTCTTATTATGAAATTTAGGGATGATATATCTTCAAAAAATGGTAAAAATTGTAGTTCTATTAAGCAAAAAGGTGATGTTAATAATCAGTTAAATTACTTTATTATGAATTATTTAAGTAAAAACGACATTCCAGTGCATGTAATTAAACTAATTAATAAGAATCAAGTTTTAGTGAAAAAATTAACAATGTTTCCAATTGAATTTGTGATTCGTAATCGTGTTGCTGGATCATTATCTAAACGTCTGCATTTAGAAGAAGGTAATATTATAAAACCACAGATATTTGAACTTTTTTTGAAAAATGACAAAAAAAATGATCCAATGATTAATGAATCTTATTGTGAAGCTTTTGGATGGATTAGTAAACAACATTTAGAAAAAATATACATTTTATTAAAAAATATAAACAATATTTTAATAAAACTTTTTAGTAAGGTTCAGTTAATTTTAGTTGATTTTAAGTTAGAATTTGGATTATTTAAAAACAATCTAACTTTAGGCGATGAAATTTCTTTAGATTGTATGCGAATTTGGGATAAAAAAACACTAAAAAAGATGGACAAAGATAGATTTCGTAAAAATTTAAATAATATTATTGAATCTTATAAAGAAGTAAATCAACGTTTAGGAATATATGATTTTTAAAAAAATAATATATAGTTTTTGTACTCATATTTGACTAGAGAATTTATAACATTAGTTGTTCAATTATTTTTTGATATATTAAACTTAATTTTTGTATATCTTTTATATTAATACATTCATTGTTTTTGTGAATTGTTTTATTAATTGGACCTAATTCAATAACTTCTGCACCTTGTTCTGCAAGAAATCTTCCGTCAGAAGTGCCACCTGATGTTTCAATTTTAGGATAAAAGCCATTATATAAATTTAGTATTTTTAAAACAACGTCCATTAATTTTCCTTTTTTTGTTAAAAAAGGATTTGCAAAAATTTTCCATTTAATTGAAAAATTTAAATTGTTTTTTTTTAGCAATTTTTCTACTATTTTTTTTATATATATTGAGTTAATTTCATTATTAAATCGAAAATTAAATTGTATAAAGATTTTTCCAGGAATAATGTTTTCACATAAATAATCAGCTTTTATATTAGTAATTTGAATTTGTGTAGGAACGTCACAAGTAGTTTCTTTATCCCAATTAATTAGTAATAATTCATTTAAAAAAGGTATGATTTGATGTACAGGATTAATTATTAAATTAGGATAAGCAACATGACCTTGAATTCCATAAACTGTTAAATAGGCACTCATTGATCCTCTACGACCGTTTTTTATAATATCACCTAATTTTTCCGAACTTGTAGGTTCTCCTACAATACAATAATCTAAACGTTCATTATTTTTAATAATTTTCTTGATCACTTTTTTTATTCCATTTTTTCCACTTCCTTCTTCATCTGAAGTAATTAAAAATGCTAATTTTCCTAAATGTTCAGGATATTTTAAAACAAAATTTTCTGCAGCTATTATCATAGCTGCAATCGCACCTTTCATATCAGATGCACCTCTACCAAAAATAAAATTATCTGAAATGACAGACTCAAAAGGATTATGTATCCAGTTTTTGATATTTCCTGGTGAAACTACATCTGTATGACCTAAAAAAATTAAGGTTTTACCATTATTACCATGAGTTGCCCAAAAGTTATGGGTGTCATCTATATTTAATTTTTTAATATGAAAATTAAATTTTTTTAAACGATTAATAAGTAATGTCTGACATCCTGCATCATCAGGTGTTATTGATTTCTTTTTAATTAAATCTTTAGTTAATTGAACAATTGGACAGATCATATAAAACCATTCCTTTTTATATTAATATAAATTTGATATATTTTTATCAAATAGTTTAAAGCTTTTATATACTTACTAAATTAATTATATTATTTTAAGAGTATATATAAAGTAAAAAGTAACCTATAAGTATAAGTTACTTTTAAAAATGTTTTATGAAAAAATACTATTTTTAATCCTAATGTAAAAAATTTTTGTTGTTATAGTAAGTTATGCATTAATATCTTTTCTATTTTTTGTTGATCAGTAAAAAACAAACGAATACCTTCTGAAAGTTTTTCTACTGCTATTTGATCTTGATTATGTTGCCATCTAAAATCTGATTCAGAAATATTAGGTAAAAAATGATTATTAATTTTTTTTATAGGTTTTAAACAACGTTTAATAGGTAGATTATTGGATTTTAAAATTTCTAATAAATTAGGAGAAATTGTTAAACGATCACATCCAGATAAAGCTAAAATTTGATTAGTGTTTCTAAAACTAGCAGCCATTATAATAGTTTTATAATTATTTTCTTTATAATATTGATAAATTTTACGTACAGATTTTATGCCCATATCTTCACTTTCAATATATTTGCTTGTTTTATTTTTTTCTTGATACCAATCATAAATCCTGCCAACAAAAGGTGAAATTAAAAATACTCCAGCCTCAGCACAAGCACGTGCTTGTGCAAAAGAAAATAATAATGTTAAATTGCAATTGATTTTATATTTTTTTAATTCCTTAGCTGCACATATTCCTTCCCAAGTTGACGCAATTTTTATTAAAACTCTTGAGCGATTAATGCCAGACTCTTCATATAAATCAATTATTTTTCTGGCTTGTTTAATGCAAGAATGTTGATCAAATGAATAACGAATATCTATTTCAGTAGATACATATCCTGATATTCTCTTTAAAATTTCAATTCCAAAGTTTACACTTAATTTATCGTAAGCATTTACTATTTGTTTACATTTGTCGCCTCCTTTTTTTTTTGCATAATTTATAGCATTTTGTAACAAAAATTCATAAATTTTTAATTTTGTTGTTTTTAAAATTAATGAAGGATTTGTTGTAGCATCATGTGGTTTATATAAATAAATTGATTCGATATCACTACTATCTACTACAATGGTACTATATTTTTTTAAAGCTTCTAATTGATTCATTATATAAAACCTTATAAATGTTTATTATTATTGTAATGAACAATAAAAAATTATTGTACTAAAACTATGATTCTTTATTAAATTAATTAATAATTATCTCTCAGTGAAATTATTAATTAATTTAATAAAAAATCATAGTAACCTTTCGAAAAAATTATTATAATTACATTAACAAAAATCAAAAAAAATGTTATAACATGTAATTTTTTTATTTTTATAAAGAAATTTATAATATTAACTTGTGAAATTTAAAATACTATGTATCAAAATATTATTTACGCAGAATTACAAGAATCTCAAGAACTAATTAACGATTTCATAAAAAAAAAAGAAAATATTTATGCCATTCAAAATTCTGCAATATTAATAGCGAAAAGTTTCAATAAAGGAGGAAAGATAATATCTTGTGGAAATGGTGGTTCACATTGCGATGCTATGCATTTTACTGAAGAATTAATGGGAAAATATCGAAAAAAGAGAGTAGGTTATCCAGCAATTGTTATTTCTGATCCTAGTTATATTTCATGTGTCAGCAACGATTTTGGATATCAATATGTTTTTTCGCACTATATCGAAGCAATTGGTAAACCTCAAGACATATTATTAATTTTTTCTACATCTGGCAATTCAGTTAACCTTTTACATGCAATTCAAGAAGCAAAAAAAATAGGTATGAAAATTATTAGTTTAAATGGAAATACAGGAGGAAAAATAAAAGGAAAATCAGATATTGAAATTTGTATCCCTCATTTACGATATTCTGATCGAATTCAAGAAATGCATATTAAAATAGTACATATTATAGTCTTATTGATTGAGAAAGAAATGACAAAAAATCTAAAACAAACAAAATAATTTAAAACAATCATAGGATATTTTCTATTTTTGATAAAAAAAATCGTAACAATTTTAGTATAATTCGTATTTTTTTTTAACAACTACAAATTAACAATTTTATCAACTATGCTAAAAACAATAAGTATTTTATGTCATAAATTAAATTTTATGGTAAATATCTTATAAGAATAAAGTCATAATTTTTTTATCAAAAAAATTATGCATGATGAAGAATGAGAACATAATGTATACTTTTTTTATTATAGGTTCTATACTTGTATTTGTAAGTATTTTATTAAGTTCATTTTCTTCTCGTTTAGGAATTCCAATTTTATTTGTTTTTTTAGTTTTAGGAATGCTAACTGGTTCTGATGGTATTGTAGGTATAGATTTTGATAATTATCCTTCCGCATATGTTATATCCAATTTATCACTAGCAATAATATTATTAGATGGAGGTATGCGTACAAAAAGAAGTTCTTTAAAAGTTGTCCTTGCTCCCGCCCTTTCTTTAGCAACTTTTGGAGTTGTGATTACTGCTGTGTTAACCGGTTTAGCTGCTATGTTTTTATTTAAATTCAATTTAATCCAAGGATTACTTGTAGGAGCTATTATTGGTTCTACTGATGCTGCAGCAGTATTTTCTTTATTAGGAGATAAAGGATTAAATGAACGAGTAAGTTCTACATTAGAAATTGAATCTGGTAGCAATGATCCAATGGCTGTTTTTCTTACTGCAACTTTAGTTAATATAATAGCAGCAGGACAAAACAAACTAAATTGGATGTTTTTGTTACATTTTATACAGCAATTCGGTTTAGGAATTATTTTAGGATTAGGAGGTGGATGGATACTTCTACAACTTATTAATCGAATATCATTAGCAAATGGTTTATATCCTTTATTAGCATTAAGTGGCGGAGTATTAATTTTTTCTGTAACAAGTTTGTTAGATGGTAGCGGAATTCTTGCTATTTATTTATGCGGATTTTTATTAGGAAATTCACCTATTAAAAACAAAAATGGTATTTTGCAAACTTTTGATGGAATGGCGTGGCTCAGTCAAATTGGTATGTTTGTTATTTTAGGATTATTAATTAACCCATCTGATTTATTAAAAATAATTCTTCCAGCCATTATTCTATCTATATGGTTAATTATTGCAGTTCGTCCATTTTCTGTTTTAACTATTTTATTGTTTTTTAAAGAATTTACTATAAGAGAAAGATTATTTATTAGCTGGGTAGGTTTAAGAGGAGCTGTTCCTATTATTCTTGCTGTTTTCCCAATGATTGCAGGAATCAAAAACGCTACTCTTTATTTTAATTTAGCTTTTTTTGTTGTTTTAGTCTCTTTAATTTTACAAGGAACTACAGTAGGTTTTGCTGCAAAAAAAGCACGTGTTACTATTCCACCTAGTTCAGATCCTATAAATCGTATTAGTTTAGATATTTATCCTACAAATTCTTGGGAACAATTTATTTATCAACTCCATGAAGATAAATGGTGTATAGGTGCTGCATTACGAGATTTACGCATGCCTAGAGAAACACAAATTTCAGCTTTATTCCGTAATAACATATTAATTAATCCTACTAATAATACACGCCTAAAAGCCGGAGATATACTATGTATAATAGGAAAAGAGTGTGATTTACCCATTTTAGGGAAAATATTCAGTCAATCACCATTTATTTCTATTGATCAAAAATTTTTTGGAGAATTTATAATTGATGCAAAAACGTCTATTCATGATTTTGCTAAAATTTATGGTTTAGAATTGGAAAAAAATATTGATCCTAGAAAATCACTAAACGAATTCATGATTCATATGATAGGTGGTACTCCAGTTATAGGAGATCAAATAGAATGGAAAAAAATTATTTGGACAGTAGCAGAAAAAGATAACGAAAACAATATTATAAAAGTAGGAGTACGTTTTGTAGAAAATCAATAATTTTTTTTATAATTTTTTAAAATTATCCAAAATTTTATATTTTTAAATAAAACAAGGAAAAAATATGATAATAGTAGAACTACTTATTGTTTTTTTATCAATTGGATTAGGAATTAAACTAGGTGGAATAGGAATAGGATTTAGTGGTGGTTTAGGAGTTTTTCTATTAACTTTCTTTTGCAAAGCACATATTGGATCTATTCCATTTGACGTCATAGGTATTATTATTTCAGTAATTTCTGCTACTTCAACTCTAGAAGCAGCTGGTGGAACGAATTATTTAATTGATATTTCTGAAAGATTTTTAAGAAAACGTCCTAAATATATTAATTTTCTTGCTCCTTTAGTTACTTATTTAATTACTATAGTTTCTGGTACAGGAAATATGGCTTTTGCAACTTTGCCTATTATTTCAGAATTAGCAAAAAAACAAGGTGTTCAACCTTCACGTCCATTATCTGCATCTGTAGTCGCTTCTCAAATAGCCATTACAGCTTCCCCGCTTTCTGCAGCAGTTATTCTCTTTTCTTCTTTATTAGAAGAAACAGGTATAAATTATTTAAAGTTTTTAGGAATATCTTTTTTTTCTACAATTGCAGGTATTTTTTTTGCAATATTAACTATTAATTTTTTTGAAGATAATTTTTTTCAAAAAAAATATCATAAAAATATAATAATTGATAAAAAGAAAGTATCTACTTCAAAAAAAATATTCAATAAAAAACAATCAAGAACATCAGTACTAATTTTTTTAATTGGTGTTATATTTATTGTAGTCTACTCATTTTTTTTTGAAAAAAATGCAACATTTGGTAACTTAACATTATCACGCAATAATGTAAGCATTTTAGTAATGTTAACTATTGCTACTTTAATTACATTATATTCTAAATTAGATTCTAAAAAAATTTTAAAAACTAATATATTTACCATTGGTATGAGCGCTTGTGTCTGTATTATGGGTGTTTCTTTACTTGGTGATACTTTCTTACACAGCCACTTTTCATTAATACAAAATAGTCTTAATAGTATCCTAAAAAATTATCCATGGATGTTATCTATTATTCTTTTTTTCTCCTCTATTTTTTTATACTCTCAAGCAGTAACTACAAAAATCTTTATGCCTTTAATGCTTGCTTTAGGTATTAAACCAATTATTATAATTTCTTCTTTTTCAGCTGTATCTGCATTATTTGTTTTACCAACTTATCCAACTTTATTAGCAGCAATAGAAATTGATGACACTGGATCTACATACATTGGTAAATATATATTTAATCACTCTTTTATAATTCCAGGTATTTTATCTATTTTTTTCTCTGTTTTGTTTTCTTTTATAATGTGTCTTGTTATTTTATAATAAATTAATAAGATTAAAAATTGTTACGCTACATTAAATATTATTTTAAAAATATTAATATTGACTTATTGAAACAATTAAAATAAAATCCTTTCTAGTTGCCCGGATAGCTCAGTCGGTAGAGCAGAGGACTGAAAATCCTCGTGTCCTTGGTTCAATTCCAAGTTCGGGCATTGAAGAATTAAAGTTAACAACAGTTCATTATCATCAAAAAAAAATTAAAATCCATATATAAAAAACGATTCCTTTCTTAAAAAAGACAAGAATCGTTTATTTAATAAGTTGTTAAAGTTGAAAAAATTTTATAAAGTTTTTGACCCTAATGACGTTCCTGCAAGAAAATGCAGATGAAGATGTTTTATTACTTGGCCGCCATCATCATTACAATTCACAACTATTCGATAACCTTTTTCCGCTACTTGTTCTTTTTTTGCTATTTTAGCTGCTACTGTAAACATATGACCAATAATGTACTCTTGTTCTTTTTGAATATCATTTATTGTTGCGATATAAATATTTGGAACTATAATAATATGAATAGGTGCTTTAGGAGCAATATCATGAAAAGCAGTAACTAGATCATCTTGATATACAATCTTAGATGGAATCTTGCGATTAATTATTTTGCTAAAAACTGTTTCTTTTGACACAATATATCTCCTAAAGTTATTTAAAATAATTTAAGAACTTTTTAAAGCATTATTTTTTTCTTTTATACTTTGCATATATTCATCCATTGATGTTTTTAAATTATCTGAATTTGTCCCAAAAATTGCTTGAATTCCTGACCCAACTACTAAAACACTTTGAGCACCTAGGCTTTTTAATTTGTCTTGATTCACTTTTGTAACATCTTTAACAGTAACACGTAATCGAGTAATACATGCATCAAGATTAACAATATTATTTTGCCCACCAAATGCAGTAACAAGTTCTTCAGCTTTTTCGTTATCTTGTAAAATACGATCATCTGTTTCTAACTTTAATTCTCTTCCTGGAGTTTTTAAATTAAAAGATAAAATCAAAATTCGAAAAATTGTGTAATATATTACACCATATGCAGTACCTACAATCGGAAACAACCATATTTTAGAACTATTTCCACTTAATAAAACAAAATCAATAAATCCATGTGAAAAACTAAATCCATCTCTCATACCTAAAATAATACAAATAGGAAATGCTAAACCTGCTAAAATAGCATGTATAATATAGAGTATTGGTTCTACAAAAAGGAACGAAAATTCAATAGGTTCTGTAATACCTGTTAAAAATGAAGTAAAAGCAGCTGAAATCATAATTCCACCGATTTTTACTTTATTTTCTGGTTTTGCAGATTGCCAAATAGCTAAAGCAGCTGCAGGTAAGCCATACATCTTAAATAAAAATCCACCAGAAAGTTTTCCAGCTGTAGGATCTCCTGCCATGTAACGCGCTATATCTCCATGCAATGTTCTACCAAAATTATCTACAAAATCGCCTATTTGCATTTGAAACGGAACATTCCATATATGATGTAACCCAAAAGGAACTAAAGCTCTTTCAACTACACCATATAACCCAAAAGCCATAATTGGATTTTGATATGCAGCCCATTGTGAAAATCTGTTAACTAATCTACCAACCGGAGGCCAAATGCAAGCAAATAATAATCCTATTACAATAACACTTAATCCAGAAATAATTGGTACAAATCTTTTACCAGAAAAAAAACCAAGATAATCTGGTAGTTTAATACGATAAAAACGATTAAACATATAAGCAGAAATAGCTCCAGCAAGAATACCACCGATTACTCCAGTATTTACAAACATTTTTTCTGCGCTTGTATTTAAATCTAATCCTAATATCAATGACGCTCCCAAATGTGTTGTTTCTTCCATAATGATATAAGATACGGCAGCGGCTAATGCTGCTACTCCATCGTTATTAGTAAAACCTAAAGCTATACCAATAGCAAAAATTAATGGAATATTTTCAAAAACAGCGCCTCCAGCATGAGACATTACCATAGATAATGTATGAGGCATCCATGGAATTTTTGAAGAACCTATACCTAATAAAATACCAGCAATAGGTAAAACCGATACTGGTAACATAAGGGCTTTTCCAACTTTTTGTAATCCTGCAAATACATTTTTAAACATAGAATTTAACCCCCTTTTTCGATATAGTGATATATTTACTATGTAAAAAAGATAATTCTTATAATTAAAGCATTTAATACATTTATTATATAATATACATACAAATTAATATTTAATCTATATACGAAATATTAAATAATTGAGTAAAATTTTTTTTAACAATATCTGCAAAATTTTTAACGTTCATATTTTTTATTTTTGCTATACAGTTAGCAATTTCAACAACATGAGCAGGATGATTTGTCTTTCCTCTAAAAGGTTCTGGAGCAAGATAAGGAGCATCAGTTTCAATTAAAATACGATTAGTAGGGATATATTTTATAGTTTCTCTTAGCTGTTCTGAATTTTTGAACGTTACAATACCAGAAAATGAAAGATACATACCAATATCAAGAAATTTTGATGCTATTGATTTATTTCCATTGAAACAGTGCATAATTCCCCTAAAATTTTCTATTTTTTCTTTTTTTAAAATAGATAAAATATCTGTATAAGAGTTTCTTGCATGTATAATAACTGGTTTTTTTAATTGATAACTAACATCAAGATGTTTATAAAAAGCAGATTGTTGTTGTTTTTTTCTATCGCTACTGTGAAAGTAGTCTAAGCCCGTTTCCCCAATAGCAATAACTTTTTTATCCAGTGATAATTTATATAAAGAGTGATAATCTAAACTATCTATTTCTTTTTGATATAATGGATGCACACCACAAGATATAGCAATATTTGAATAATCATTAACCAAATTTTTCAAATGTTTAAATTGCGATAAAGTAGTAGATATTCCTAAAATGAATTTTACATTTTTTAAAAAGCATGTTTCCATGATATCTTTCAAATTATAAGAAAAATTACTAGACGATATTAAAGAATCTATATGACAATGAGAATCAATAAGAAACATAGTGTATTATAAATAGTTTTTTAGTTTTTTATATTAGTTATTTTATTATAAATTTATGATTTCTTCAAAATCTAATAACAATTTTACTATAATTAATTCACGATTAATAGCACTGATTTTTATTAAAAATTTACGTGCATTTATTAAAATCTTTGTAAGATTATATAAAATACTATAGGAAAAAAAATTTTTATTTTCTTTAAAAATATTAATACAATCACAATTAGTTATATGGTATGTTGCTTTAACTTTCCATTTCATAAAATCTAAAAAAAAAGTTAATAACCAAGAAGTATATAATATTAATTGATCGTCATTAAGTATAGTAAATATTTCTTGGAAAATTTTTTTTCTAAAAAAAATCATGATATTAAAAAATAATATTTTTCTTTTATTCCATAAAATGTCATTAGACAAAAAAGAAAAAGCAGCAATAGGTCCATTTCCACATAATCGTAAAGCAGTAATTAAATCAACTTCGCATTTTTGTGTTTTTGCTTTTAACCAATTTAAATTTTCTTTTTCATTAAAATACAAAAGAGATATTTTAAAACAACGACTTTTTATACTATTTGATAAATAAGAAAAATTTTTAGAAGAAATAAAAAACCAGGTATTAGAAGGTGGTTCTTCTAATATTTTTAATAAACTATTCATAGAAGATTTACCTAACTGTTCAGCAAAAGGAAACCAAACTATTTTAGGACCATCTTGTTGCGCATAATTAAAAAGTTTTTCAATTAATTTTCTAATAATATCAACGCTAATTAATTTTTTTTTATCTTCTGCTTCTACACAATACCAATCAGGATGATTTCTTTTTTTCATTAATCTACAATGATGGCATATTTTGCAAGATATATCATAACTCGTATTATTTTGACACATAATCCAACAACTAAAATTCCAAATTAATATTTCATCACCCATACCATCAATAGTTTCTATAATAGTTGAATGATGATATTTTTTTTTTTTATATTGATATACCATATTTCTATAAATTTTTTTTAACCAACTATATTGATCTATATTTTCATTTTTATCATCCATTTTTTTAACTCTTTTTTTACGGAAAAAACTACTTTTTTAAATGGCTGCGTAGCATCAATTAATAACATTGATTGTTTTTGATTTACAATATCTAAATATTTTTGACGAGTACGAATAAAAAAATTTAAAGATTCATTTTCTTCAATTCGATCTAATTCCCCCCTTTGATAAACTCTTTTTAAACCTATTTCTGGTGATACATCAAGATAAAAAGTTAAGTCAGGTTTACAATCATTCAAAAAAAATTTTTTTAAAAATTTTATTTTTTCATCGTTGATACGTCTACCTCCTCCTTGATAAGCTTGAGAAGAAAGATCATGACGATCGTTAATCACCCACTTTCCTTTTTTTAAAGCTGGTTTTATTACTTTATGAAATAATTGAACACGTGCCGCATAAAATAGTAATAACTCTGTATCTTCAAAAATTTTTTCTGCATTTTTTTTTTTATTAAATAACGTATTTTTTCTCCTACTATTGTGTTTCCAGGTTCACGATTTAAAATAATTTTTTTTATTCCTAAATTTAATAAAATATTTTTTATTACTTTTTGTATAGTAGTTTTTCCAGATCCTTCTAAACCTTCAATTACTAAAAATTTTCCTTTCATTGCTTTCCTTTTTTAATATTGTTTCAGTATTAAATGTAAGAATACTATTGTTTATTTTTTTTAATTCAATTATTTAATTATCTATATGCATTATTGTAATTGTTAAGGTATTTTTATATAAAAAGTAATATCATTTAACTTTGCTAAAAATTAAAGAACTATTAGTTCCTCCAAAACCAAATGAATTACATAAAACATACTTTAATCCTTTAACTTGTCTTGAAATATGAGGTACAAAATCTAAATCGTCACAATTTGTGTCTTTATTATCTAAATTAATAGTTGGAGGAATAATTTGATCACGTAAACTTAAAATAGAAAAAATCGATTCTACTGCACCTGCAGCTCCTAAAAGATGACCTATCATTGATTTAGTAGAACTAACCATAATTTTTTTTGAATGTTCACCAAAAACATATTTTATTGCTTTAGCTTCTACTTCATCTCCTATAATAGTAGATGTTGCATGAGCATTAATATATCCAATTTGTTCTGGAACAAGATTAGCATCAGACAATGCATTCCTCATAGATAAAATCGCTCCTTTACCGTTAATAGATGGTGTTGTAATATGGTAAGCATCACTACTCATACCGAAGCCAACTAGTTCTGCATATATTTTGGCATTACGTTTTTTTGCATGTTCAAACTCTTCTAAAACTATTACACCAGCTCCATCTGATAACACAAAACCATCCCTATATTTATCCCATGGACGACTTGCTTTTTTAGGATTATTTTTTTTTGTTGAAAGTACACGAGCTGCCCCAAAACCTCCGATACCTAACGGAGTACTAGCTTTTTCTGCTCCACCTGCTAACATTATATCTGCATCGTTGTAAGCTATAATTCGAGCGGCTTGTCCTATATTATGAGATCCAGAAGTACAAGCTGTAGAAATGGAAATAGTTGGCCCTCGTAAACCATACATAATACTTAAATATCCTGCCACCATATTTATAATAGTAGAAGAAACAAAAAAAGGACTAATTTTTCGTGGTCCTACTTCTAATAATAATTTGTAATTTTTTTCAATTAATCTTAGTCCTCCAATCCCAGAACCAATTGCTACTCCAATACGTTGTGATTTTTTATCATCTATTTTGAGTCCAGAATCTTGCCATGCTTGTATACCTGCTACAATTCCATATTGTATAAATAAATCCATTTTTCGTTGATCTTTTTTTGAAATAACTGAACTACAATCAAAATTTTTGATTAATCCAGCAAAATTCGTTGTATATAAATGTGTATCAAAATGATCAATTAACGTAATGCCACTGTGACCTTCAACTATTTTTTTCCAAGTTGAATCTATAGTATTTCCAACAGGTGATAATATTCCTAAACCAGTCACAACAACTCGTCTTTTAAACATTGTTTCCTCAAGAATTAATTTTAAATTATCAGGCAGTCAAAGAAAAGACTGCCTGGTTAAAATTCATTGAATTTTATGGCTATTAATATAGTCAATTGCTGCTTGAACAGTAGTAATTTTTTCAGCTTTTTCGTCTGGAATCTCAGTATTAAATTCTTCTTCGAGTGCCATTACTAATTCAACAGTATCGAGAGAATCCGCTCCTAGGTCTTCTACGAAAGAAGCGGAATTAGTTACTTCTTCTTCTTTTACACCTAATTGCTCAGCAATAATCTTTTTAACACGTTGCTCGATATCACTCATGCTATTTAGTTTCCTTTCAAAACTTGATAAAATCATCATTTATATAGTGTATAAAATTTTGAAAGTTTTTAATAAAAATTTTTTTCAAAAAATTATACACGATTTTTTATGATTTTTATTAATTTTTTTAAAATAAATCAGACCATATACATACCACCATTAACATGTAAAGTTTCGCCAGTAATATATGAAGATTCATTAGAGACTAAAAAAGATACAACGTTAGCAACTTCGTCTACATTACCTAAACGACCTAACGGGATATGTTTAAGAATAGCGGATCGTTGATCTTCTTTAATATTATTTGTCATATTAGTTTCAATATATCCAGGTGATACTACATTCACATTAATTCCAAATGGAGCAACTTCCCGTGCTAAAGATTTACTAAAACCAATTAAACCAGCTTTTGAAGCAGAGTAATTTGTTTGTCCAATATTACCTATGCTAGCTACAACAGAAGATATATTTACAATACGTCCTTTTATATGTTTTTTCAACATATAACGTAATATTGATTTAGTAATAAAAAATATAGAATATAGATTGGTATCTAAAACGTTTTTCCATTCAGTATATTTCATTCTAAAAAATAATTTATCACAATGAATAGCTGCGTTATTAACTAAAATATCAACTTTTTCAAATTTATTATGAATTCTATTAATTTCATATTCAACTTTTTTATCATCATTAATGTTTAATACAATTCCCCTATCTTCATTTTTCAAATAATTACAAATAGTTTTAGCACCATCCTCAGTTGTAGCAGTACCAATAACTATTGCTCCTTTTTTTGTTAATTTTTTTGCTATTGCTTTACCAATACCTTTAGTTGCTCCAGTCACTAAAGCTATTTTATCTTTTAAACTCATAATAATTAATTATTCCTTTATAAATTTATATACTAATGATAACGATTTATAATCATTTATTGATATTGTTTCTATACTATTTGTAATAGATACAATTAATTTATTTAGAACTTTTTTTGGACCAATTTCTAATATTTTTTCAATATTTTTTTTGGTGATGAATTGTACTATCTCTATCCAACGTACTGGTTTATATAATTGTCGTGCCAAATTTTTACGAATAATATTTACATCATTTTCTATTGTTACATCTACATTATTAATAACTGGAATCTTAGGAGGATAAAAATCAACTTTCTTTAAATATTGAGAAAATTTTTTTGCAATAGGTTTCATTAAACTACAATGTGATGGAATACTAATGGGTAATTGAACAATATGTTTAGCTCCTATATTTTTGCAAGCTATCCCTGTTTTTTTAACAGATTCTTTATTCCCTGAAATAACTATTTGATATGGGCTATTAAAATTTGAAATTTCAACGATTTCTTGTTTTTTTTTATTTTCTAAGCATAATTTTTGAACAATTTTTTTTTCTAAACCTATGATAGCCATCATGAGTCCTGTTCCTTTTGGAACAGCATTTTCCATTAATTCACTTCTTATTTTAATTAATTTAATTGCATTATGAAAGCTTAGTACTTTAGCACAAACTAATGCAGAATATTCACCAAGACTGTGACCTGCCATTATTTGAGGAATTATTTTTTTTTTCTTTAAAATCTTAAAAATAGCAACTGATGCAGATAATAATGCTGGTTGTGTATTTATAGTTTTATTCAATTCTTCTCTCGGTCCGTTTTGAACCAGTTGCCATAAATCTTTGTTATCAAGAATTGATGAAGCTTCATCAAATGTCTCTTGAACTTCAGGATATTTTGATATTAATTGTGATAACATTCCAATATGTTGAGATCCTTGACCTGGAAAAACCATTCCAAATGATTTCATAATTTATATCTCATTTTATTTAAAAATAAATAAAGAAGAACTTTAAGTAAAAATATTTCTAAAAATTTTTAATAAAATTAATTATTTCATTCGTATGTTACTATTATTTCTTTATCTAAATTACAGAATATAAAAAAGTATGTTGCTATGATGATTTAACATAATAATTTTTGTGTTTATGAATGACTTTTTTGTTCACATATTTAATTATTTTTATTTTTTTTTATAAGGTATCTATCAATTTTCAATTAATTTAAATTATTTATTTTTAAAATGTACTTAAGAGTAATTAATGTTATAAGAATTATTTTTAATATCTTGTCTTTAGACAAAATATAGATATAAAAAAAATTTTTAAAATTTTTCAGTACTATAATAATAAAAAATTAACATATAAATTTTTAGAAATGCTTTTTTAAAACTTAATATTAGTTGACTTAAATTATCTTTATTGATTAATAAGATTAAATTATTATAATATTTAATAAAAAATTAATTAATATTTTTGTACTTATAATAAATTATATCTTTTATATATAATTTTTAATTTATTTACTAGTTATACTTAGGACATATAAAAAATTAATATAAATAATACTAATGTTAAAATATAAAATACTATATATTATAAATATTTAAAAATTTTTAAAAAATACATCGAGATTTTTAAGAAATATAACAAAAACAAATAGTTACTAAAAAAAATTTTATAATAATTGATTTTGTATAATAATTGTTCTTATAAAAGTGATGGTTTCATCTAAATTAGTAACATATCAATTTTTCATTTCTATATAAATAGAAATATAGATATTAACAAAAATTATTTATAATATCCTCAAAAATATTTCCGTTTCTAATAATAATTGGTTTTTATAATTTTGTTAAACATATTAAATTTATTATCCTAAGTACGGTATGTTTGCTTTATAAATTTTATTAGAAATTTTTTCAGGAATTTTGAATAGTATAGATTTTGCAGCATATTTTATTGCAATAGCAAAAGCTTTTTGGTTAGCAGAGCCATGACTTTTAATAACGGGTTTATTTAAACCTAAAAGATAAGCTCCATTATATTGATCTGTGTTAAAACAACTAAAATTACTTATAATTTTTTTTCTTGTCAAAGATTCTAAGAAGTTAAATTCATATGGCATTAAACTTTTGCTATTTTTAATAAATGTAAAAAAAATTTGAGAAATACCCTCTATTGTTTTTAATGTAATGTTTCCTACAAAACCGTCACAGACTACAACATCAGTTTTTTTAGCAAAAATATCATTACCTTCAATATAACCAATATAATTTATATTTGATAAATTTTTTAAAATTTTTGAAGCATTACGTATGTTAGCTAATCCTTTTTTTTCTTCATTGCCAACGTTTAATAATGCAACTCGGGGATAAGAAATATTCAGTACAGTTTCTGCCATTATACTACCCATTATTGCAAATTGTACTAACATTTTAGTGTCTGATATAATATTTGCACCTAAATCTAATATAATAATATTGCCTATGATAGCAGGTAATATAGTTGCTAAGGCAGGACGATGAATACCCTTTAAAGGTTTAATTAATAATTTTGATAAGCCTAATAAAATAGCTGTATTTCCAGCGCTAACACATGCTTGCGCTTTTCCATCTCTTACTAATTCTAGTGCTATTCGCATTGAACTACCTTTGCTATTAAAAATAGCCTCTGAAAGGCTAATATCACTAGAAAGTACAGTATTTGATTGAATCAATTTTAATCTTTTTAATAGATGATAATCTTCTTTATTGATTAGAGAATTAATAATATTACAATCACCAATTAAAAAAACAATAAATTTAGGATTCAACTTTAGACTTTGTATTATAGCTGGTACAATAACTTTAGGTCCAAAATCACCACTCATTCCATCTATTGATAAAGTTAAATATGTCAAAATATACCTAGATAATAATATTATAATTTATTTTTTAAATGTTATTACTTTACACCCACGATAGTAACCATCTGCTGTTATTCTATGTCTAATATGCATTTCTCCAGATACTTTATCTATAGATAAAAGCTTATTTTTTAATGAATCATGTGATCTACGCATTCCTCTTTTTGATCGGCTCGGTTTATTTTTTTGTACTGCCATAAATATATTATTCCTTTTATATTAATTTTTATTTAAAAGTTTTTAAAAGTCGTTTTTAAATTATCTGAAAAAGATAATGATTCATTATATATTAATATAAAACTTTGATCAAAAATATCATATCTTTTTTCTGACAAAATATATATTAAAAAATAAACTATAAAGAATTTATGTATACTATATTTTATTATTTCTTAACATTTTTATTAATGTTTTTAATTGATTATCCATCGGAGCAAAAAAAGTAACTTTTTTAAGAGTATAGGGGTGAATAAATGTAATATATTCAGCATGTAAACATAAACGTTTATTTTTATTATTCAATTTTTTATTAAGTAACTTATTACCATATCTAGAATCAAAAATAATAGGAAATCCTACATGTGCAGAATGTACACGAATTTGATGAGTTCTACCTGTAATAGGAACAATACTAACTAATGTAGACGAAACAAAATGCTCTTGTATATAAAAGTGTGTTTCAGATATTTTTCCTGTATTACATATAGATACTATTCTTTCACCATTTTTAAGCACATTTTTTAATAAAGGTTGTTTTACAATTTTTATAGAACTTGGCCATACTCCGTGAACTAATGCTGAATATCTTTTATGAACACTTTTTAACCGCAACTGTTCATGTAAAAATCGTAATGCAGAATGTTTTTTTGCTATTAATAAAATTCCAGAAGTATCTCGATCAAGTCGATGAACTAATTCTAAAAAATTATCATTTGGTCTTAATCTTCTTAAGCCTTC
Source organism: Candidatus Tachikawaea gelatinosa (assembly GCF_000828815.1). Taxonomy (NCBI): domain Bacteria; kingdom Pseudomonadati; phylum Pseudomonadota; class Gammaproteobacteria; order Enterobacterales; family Enterobacteriaceae; genus Candidatus Tachikawaea; species Candidatus Tachikawaea gelatinosa. Next base: position 620,028 of record NZ_AP014521.1, on the reverse strand, counting down.
TATTATTCCAAAATTTAAACCACTTCCTCCATGGACAGCTATTCCAGAAGGTTTGTTTATAATTAAAAGATGACTATCTTCATATATAATAACGTTTTTTAAAAAAAGTACTTTATTAATATCAATATAATTTTTAGTTTTTTTTTTAAATTTGATGATATGTTAGTATATATTTTATCCTCAAACTGAAGTTTATATTTTGGTTTAACACGTTTTAAATTAACTCTAATTTTTCCTTTTCTTAAAAGACAATAAATCATAATTTTTGATAAATTTTTAAATTTATTAATTAAAAAATTATCTATACGTTGTTCTGAATTTTTTCTATCAAAAATCATTATTCTTTTAAATGCTTTCAATTTCATACCGTTCTAAATAAACCTTAACTATTACAAAACAAAAATTTTTATTTCTCTCTGAACAAAATTTTTTTTTTATAGAATTATACAATAATCTTTACTATATACTATATAAATAATTTAATAATTGTTTTTTGTTTGTCACCTATTGTTTTTGAAATTTGTGTAAAAACAATTTCATTATTTTTATAAAAAAATGATGAATTAAATACTAAATATAAAATTTTATATACCAAGTTTTTATAATATTTACATAAAAAAATACATAATTTAATGTAATTTATATTTTTTTAAATTTCTTAAAAATATTTTTATTTTTAATTTTTATTAAATAAATACGTGTTTTAGAAAAAATTTTTTGGAATAAAACTATTGTTAAGAAGTAATGAGCAACGAAAATGAAAAGAATGTTAATAAATGCAACTCAAAAAGAAGAATTGCGTGTTGCAATTGTTGATGGAAAACGTTTATATGATTTAAACATCGAAAATGTTAAGCATGAACAAAAAAAATCAAATATTTATAAAGGCAGAATTACTAGAATTGAACCTAGTTTGGATGCTGTTTTTGTAGATTATGGAGGAAAAAAACATGGATTTTTACCTTTTAGAGAGGTATCTATAGAATATTTTAAAAAAATAACAAATATTAATGCACGGTATAATATAAAGGATGTTTTATTTGAAGGACAAGAGTTAATAGTACAAATTAATAAAGAAGCTAGAGGTAATAAAGGTGCTGCTTTAACTACTTTTATTAGCTTAGCAGGAAGTTATTTAGTATTAATGCCAAATAACCCAAAAGTTGGAGGCATTTCTCGACAAATAGAAGGAGAGAATAGAAATGAATTAAAAGAAATTATGTCATTGTTAGAATTTAAAAAAGGTATGGGATTTATTGTGCGAACAGCAGGATTAGGACAAACTAAAGAATCTTTACAGTGGGATTTAAATTTCAGAATTCAACATTGGGAATCAATAAAGAAAATAGCTTCTAAACACGCTGCTCCGTTTTTACTTCATCAAGAAAGTAATGTACTTGTAAGAGCTTTTCGAGACTATTTGCGTCAAGATATTAAAGAAATATTGATTGATAACTCAAAAATTTTTGATTTAGCACGTCAGCATATTACAGCTCTTGGACGTCCTGATTTTAAAAATAAAATTAAACTTTATAAAAATGAAATTTCATTATTTAGTCATTATCAAATTGAATCACAGATTGCATCTATTTTTCAAAGAGAAGTACGATTGCCTTCAGGAGGATCAATTGTTATAGATACGACAGAAGCTCTAACTGCAATAGATATTAATTCCTCTCGTTCAACAAAAGGATACGATATTGAAGAAACTGCTTTTAATACAAATCTAGAAGCTGTAACCGAAATTGCACGTCAATTAAGATTACGCGATTTAGGTGGTTTGATTGTCATGGATTTTATTGATATGACTCCCATAAAAAATAAACGCCTTATAGAAAATAGTTTAAAAGAAGCAGTTAGACAAGATCGTGCTCGTATTCAAATTAGTCATATTTCCCGATTTGGTTTATTAGAAATGTCTAGACAAAGATTAAATTCTTCATTATGCGAATCTGATAATCATATTTGTTCTCGTTGCAATGGTAAAGGTGTCATTCGTGATTATAAATCACTATCTTTGTCTATTTTGCGATTAATTGAAGAAGAATCAGTAAAAAAAAATACAAAATCAGTAAATGTGATCGTGCCAATTAATGTTGCTTCTTATCTTCTAAACGAAAAAAGAACAATATTAGTGTTATTTGAAAAAAAATCTAGTGGAGTTAAAATAGTCATTGTACCAGATAAAAATTTAGAAACACCAAATTATTCTATCACACGTATCAGAAAAAATAGAATAAAAAAAAACATCAATAAAGTATCGCCAAAAACATATAAAATAAAATTTCTTTTTTATATTAATAAAATAATTCATTTAATTAATTTTTACAAAAGAAGAAAAATTTTTATCATATGCACAAAATAACACTTAAAATTTTATATTTTATTCTATTCATAAAAATAAATTAGATAAAATTGATAATTAATCAAGTATTATAAAAAATATTTTATTGAAATAGAACAATATCTAAAAAGTCACTAAAAACAGTTTTTTAATTAATTTTTAATATTTTAAAAATACAAAAAAATTTTTAAATACTTTGCTAAGTTATTTTGATATGGCCCCTGTTGGATTTGAACCAACGGCCAAGCGATTATGAGTCGCCTGCTCTTACCGCTGAGCTAAGGGGCCTTTTGTTATATTTTTAAATTTTTTTATATTTTTAAACAATTCAGATAAAATTATATTACTTTTTTCATTTTTTTCAATAAAAATTGTTAATTATTATTAGTTTTATATAATAAACTTTATTCGTCATAAATAAAAAAGATAATATTTTTTACTATAAACTATCATCTTTCAAGTTTAGCATGTATTTCATTAATAGATAAAACATTTTTTATTGGATTTGAGTTTAAAGCACTAATAGTAGCAAAACTACCTTTAATCGTTGTATCAAAATGAATTTGATTTTGTAAAGCATGAATTCGAATATTTTTAGAATTTTCAAAAGCATTTATTTTTTTTTCAATATTAACAATATAAACATATTCACGATTTTTTATACAATTAAAAATGTTTAACTTGTCTGTATTTTTTGAATTTAAAATACGTACATTAATGTTTTCATATTTTAATATTTTACCTGTTTCAGGTGTAGCATCTAATTGAAACCCTAAATTTATCAATTTTTTAGCTAAATTAATAATTTTGTTTTTTTCTTTTTTTCCTAAACATAACAAAACGCGACCTCTTTTTTGAAAAAAGGATTGAGTAGCTAACATTGATTTAGAGAAAGCTTCTTCAAATGTTATACCAATAGACATAACTTCACCAGTAGAACGCATTTCTGGACTAAGAATTGGATCAACTCCTTTAAATTTATTAAAAGGCAAAACTACTTCTTTAATTGAAAAATATGGAGGTAAAATTTCTTTTAAGATACCTTGTTCTTTTAGTGATTTTCCAATCATAACACGTGCTGCGATTTTCGCTAATGGAATACCGATAGCTTTTGAAACAAAAGGTATTGTTCTAGCAGCTCGTGGATTGACTTCAATTAAATATGGGACATCTTTTTTAATAGCAAACTGAACATTCATTAAACCAGAAATATTTAATTTGAAAGCTAATTTTTCTACTTGTTTACGTAATTTATTTTGAATATTTTTATTTAAAGTATATGGTGGTAAACAACATGCAGAATCTCCAGAGTGTACTCCAGCTTGTTCAATATGTTCCATAATTCCAGCAATTAATACTTGTTTACCATCACAAATAGCGTCAACATCAACTTCTGTCGCATTATCAAGAAATTGATCAAGAAGAATGGGATAATCTTTAATAGAAAACATCATTTCTTTAAAATATTTTTGTAAATCAATCTCATTATAAATAATTTGCATTGCTCGTCCTCCTAATACATAGGATGGACGAATAACTAAAGGGTATCCAATAATTTTTGTTTTTTCTATTGCTTCTTTTATATTGTTAGCAATTGCATTTTTAGGTTGTTTTAACCCTATTTCATAAATAATTTTTTGAAATTTTTGACGATCTTCTGCACAGTCAATAGATTTTGGGTTTGTTCCTATGATAGTAACATTTTCTAGTTCCAAACTTTTTGCTAAATTTAACGGGGTTTGTCCTCCATATTGAATAATTACTCCTTTTGGTTTTTCAAGATGAACAATTTCTAAAACATTTTCTAAAGTTACTGGTTCAAAGTATAAACGATCAGAAATATCGTAATCTGTAGATACAGTTTCTGGATTGCAATTTATAATAATGGTTTCAAAATTATCTTTTTTTAAAGCTAATGCAGCATGTACACAACAATAATCAAATTCTACTCCTTGTCCTATTCTATTTGGACCACCACCTAATATTAAAATTTTATTAGAATTTTTATTAGGATTAGATTCACACTCTTCTTCATAAGTTGAATACATATATGCAGTATTAGTTGAAAACTCTGCGGAACAAGTATCAATTCTTTTATAAACAGGACGTACATTTAATTTGTAACGTAATTCACGAATATCTTTTTCTGTTGTATTTTTTAAGAATGCTATACGTGCATCAGAAAATCCTTTTTTTTTCAAAAACTTTAACGTTTTTAAGTTAAAAATTTTTAATTTTTTACTTTTAATTTGTTCTTCTATATCAATTAACTCTTTTATCTGTGTTAAAAACCAATAATCAATATTTGTTAATTTAAAAATTGTTTCTATAATAATTTTCGCTCGGAAAGCATCTGCAACATATAAAATACGATCAGAACCTGGATTTTTTAATTCATATTTAATTTTCTTTATATCCTTAGCGTCATAATGAAATACTTTTTGATCAAAACCAGAAATACCAATTTCTAAACTACATAAAGCTTTTTGAATTGATTCTTGAAAAGTTCTACCAATTGCCATGACCTCTCCAACTGATTTCATTTGTGTAGTTAAACGATTATTTGTTCCAATAAATTTTTCGAAATTAAATCTTGGAACTTTTGTAACTACATAATCAATAGTTGGTTCAAAAGAAGCTGGTGTTTGATTACCCGTAATTTCGTTTTTTAGTTCATCTAAAGTGTAACCTACTGCCAATTTAGCAGCAATTTTAGCTATTGGAAAACCAGTAGCTTTTGATGCTAGTGCAGAAGATCGTGATACACGAGGATTCATTTCAATAATAATTAATTTTCCATTTTTCGGATTTACAGCAAATTGTACATTAGAACCACCGGTTTCTACTTCAATTTCTCTTAAAACTGAAATTGCAGCATTTCGCATAATTTGATATTCTTTATCAGTCAATGTTTGAGCAGGTGCAACCGTTATTGAATCTCCTGTATGAATACCCATAGGATCAAGATTTTCTATAGAACAAACAATAATACAATTATCTTTTTTATCTCTCATAACTTCCATTTCATATTCTTTCCAACCAATTAAAGATTCATCAATGATTAATTCTTTAATAGGAGATAACAGTAATCCATTATCACAAATTTTTTTAAAATCTTTTAAATTATATGCTATTCCTCCTCCCGTTCCACCCATAGTAAAAGATGGTCGAATAATACATGGAAAACCTATTTTTTCTAAGACTAATAAAGCTTCTTTAAACGAATGAGCTACTCCTGATTTTGCTGTCTCTAATCCAATTTTTTTCATTGCTTTATCAAAGAGTTGTCTATTTTCTGCTTTTTCAATAGTTTTAATGGTAGCTCCAATCATTTTTACGTTATATTTATCTAATACATGATTATGATGAAGTTCTAATACGCAATTTAATGCAGTTTGACCTCCCATAGTTGGTAAAATCGCGTCTGGACGTTCTTTTTTGATAATTTTTTTTACTATTTTCCAATGTATTGGTTCAATATAAATTATATCTGCTGTTTCTGGATCTGTCATAATAGTTGCTGGATTAGAATTAATTAAAATTATTCGATATCCTTCTTCACGTAAAGCCCTACACGCTTGTACTCCAGCATAGTCAAATTCACATGCTTGGCCAATTACAATTGGCCCGGCACCAAGAATTAATATAGATTTAATATTTATACGATTATTCATTATAACTCTCTTAAGTTTTTTTCTTTTTACAATAATTTTTCATTAATTCAATAAAATAATCAAATAATGAAGAAGAATCTTGTGGACCAGGACTACCTTCTGGATGCCCTTGAAAACCAAAAGCTGGCTTAGAAAGATGATGAATACCTTGAATAGTTTTATCAAAAAGTGAAATATGCGTGATACAAATATTATTTGGTAAATTTTCTTTATTTACAGTAAATCCATGATTTTGCGAAGTAATCATGACGCGATCATTTTTTAAATCTTTCACAGGATGATTACTACCATGATGTCCTATTTTCATTTTTATTGTAGTTGCACCAATTGCTAAAGCTAATAGCTGATGTCCTAAACATATACCAAAAATTGGAATATTTTTTTTTAAAAAAATCTTTATTGCTTTTATAGCATAATGACATGGCTCTGGATCTCCTGGGCCATTTGAAAGAAAAATACCATCTGGTTGAAGATTTAAAACGTTTTCAGCTGACATTTGTGCAGGTACTACTGTAATATCGCATCCTCTATCAGATAACATTCTTAGTGTGTTATATTTTATTCCATAATCATAAGCTATTACTTTATAGCAAAATTTTTTATTAATTTGTTCTAGTTTTTTTGTTGATTTAATCCAGGTTTTTTCTGTCCAAGTATATATTTTTTTAGTTGTAACTGTTTTTACTAAATCTTTACCTTTTAATTTTTTAGTATTACGTGCTATTTTTAATGCTAAATTATAATCAGGATTATTTCCTGTAAAAATACAACCATTTTGCGTTCCTTTTATACGTAAAATATGTGCTAATTTTCTTGTATCTATATTTGAAATAGCTACAATATTATTCTTTTTAAGATAACATGAAAATGTTTCTTCGCTACGAAAATTATTAGATATTAATGAAATATCTCTTACAACTAGTCCCTTTACATAGATACTATTAGATTCTACATCATTATTGTTTATTCCTACGTTTCCAATATGCGGATATAAAAAAACAACAATTTGATGATAATAAGAAGGATCAGTAATAATTTCTTGATAACCAGTCATAGACGTGTTGAAAACGACTTCTCCTGCAAAAAAAGAAGAATTTATACCAACACTCTGACCATAAAATTTTGTTCCATCTTCTAAAACAAAAATTGCTGATCTATTCAAAAGATCCTCCAAAAAAAATTATATAATTATAAATCTTAATTATATATTTTAAATATAAAATAATTAAAGACCTTTAAAAAATGTTTTTTAAATTTAAAACATCTTGCATATCAAAAAGACCTTTCTCTTTTTTATTTTTTTCAATCCATATAGCCGCTTTAACAGCACCACTGGCAAAAATTTTTCTATTTATAGCTTTATGAGTAATTTCAATTTGTTCATTCTTTTCATGAAATAATACAGTGTGTTCACCAATAATTTCTCCAGAACGGATACTTGAAAATTCAATAACTTTTGGAGGACGTATTGCAATATTATTTATATTATTATAAAACATAGATTCTTTTAAATTCCAATTCATAATCTGCGCTATTTTTTCCCCGATAGTTAATGCAGTACCTGAAGGACAATCTTTTTTTTGTCGGTGATGTTTTTCAATAATATCTATGTCTGAAGAATTTCCTATAATTTCTGTAGTTTTTTCTATTAATTTAAAAAGTAAATTAATTCCGATACTAAAGTTTGAAGAATAAACAATAGGAATTTTTTTTGCGGCATCTTGAATAATTTTTCTTCCAGATTCATCAAAACCAGTTGTCCCAATTACAATAGATTTATTATTTTGATAACAAACTAATAAATTTTTTAAAGTATTTTCTGGACGAGTAAAATCGATAAGGATATCAAAATTATTAATAACGCTATTAATATCGTTAGTAATTTTTGCATTAAAATTATCAATTTTTCTAATTAAACTATTTTTTTTTTCAAAATTAAAACAAGATTTAGTTATAATTACACTTAAAACTATATTTTTTGTTTCTTCAACACATTTAATTAGTTGAGAACCCATACGACCATTTGGTCCAGCAATAGCTATTCTAAGTTTTTTCATATTCATTTTTTAGCCAATATATAAAATGTTATTAAATTTATTTTTTAGAAAAAATTAACTTTAAAACTAATAAATATTTAATATAACTATATTAATTTATATAAAATTATAATAAAACAGACGGTTTTCTATAAAAACTTTTAGGTATTTTAAAAATAAAATTTTCTTTAATACCTGATAATTCTATTACAGATGTATTTTTTATTTCGCATAAATATTTAATAATTTGATTAATTATTACATCTGGAGTAGAAGCCCCAGCAGTAATTCCAATGTTCTTGATATTATTTAAACAGATTTTTTTTATATCACTAATAGAATCTATTAAATAAGATTTCTTTTCGTATTTTTTTACAATTTCTACTAATCTATTAGAATTTGAAGAGTTTTTTGAACCTATTACAAATACTATTTCTGTTTTTTCAGCTAATTTTTGTACAGCAATTTGACGGTTAGTTGTTGCATAACAAATATCACTTCTACTAATATTAATTTTTGGAAATTTTTTTATTAATATTTTTTTAAATAAGTAAACTTCTTCTGTAGATAACGTAGTTTGATTAGCAATTACTACTCTACTAGGGTTATTAATTTTTATTTTTAAAACATCTTGAAAAGATTCTATAAGATATATTCCCCCATTTTTATTATTAATATATTGCCCTATAGTCCCTTTAATTTCTGGGTGATATGAATTGCCAATTAGAATAACTTCTATACCTTGATCGCTGGCTTTGCATACTTTTTTATGCACTTTTTTAACTAATGGGCAAGTAGCATCAAATATCTTTAGATTACGTTTTTTAGCTTGATTCTGTACGTTTTTAGAAACACCATGTGCAGAAAAAATTAGTATAGATCTTTTTGGAACATTTTCAATATTTTCAACAAAAACTACACCTTTCTTACGTAAAACGTTCAAAACATGACTATTGTGTACAATCTCATGATAAACATAAATAGGTTGTCCATATATCTTTAGAATTAAATTAACAATATTAATTGCTCTGTTTACTCCCGCACAAAATCCGCGAGGATTAGCTAAGAAAATATTCATATCGCATAAAAGTATTAATTTTTTTTTGTAACATATTATATATAAAGAATGTTATTTTTTTATACTATTTATCTAACTTAAAAAAGATAATAAAAAAATTTATAGTTAAAATAATTAATAAACCAATAAAAATACTAAGATCAGCAATATTAAAAGTAGGAATATGAAATTTTATAATTTTTATATCAATAAAATCAATTACATATCCATGATATATTCGATCAAATACATTACTTAAACCACCCCCAATAATTATTGAATAAGCTATTTGTTGTGTTTTTTTAAAAATTTTTTGACAATTCATCATAACTAAAAAAATCATAAATATTATCAGACAAGAAATACTAGATAAAAACCAACGTTGGAATTCCTTAGAAAAATTTGATAAAAAATTAAATGCCATTCCATAATTATAAGTGTAAAAAAAATTTAAAAAAGAATTGATATGAAAAGTTTTATGTAATTTTACATGCATGACTACCCATTTTTTACTAATAGTATCGATAGTAATAATAATTAATATTAATAACAAATATGTTGTTTTAAAAAAAATAGATTTTTTCATATAATGATTAAAAGATTAAATAATAAATTATAAAGATAATTTATTTAATGAAAGTTAACATGAATATATATGATTTGTTAAAAAAAAAAAATTAAATGTTATATCTATTATTTTTTTTTTGAATAAAAAAATTTTTTGTAAAAAGTATATCTTTTTTTATCTGATTTTTTAATTCGCTTAATGAACAAAACTTGATTTCTTCTCTAATTTTTTTTATTAAAACAATTTGAACATAATATCCATAAATATTCATACAAAAATCGATAAGATGAATTTCAATCCGTTTTTTCTTTCCATTTAATGTTGGACGAGTTCCAATATTTGCTACTCCTAATATAGGATCTTTTTTTATACCTAAAACTTGTACGATATAAACTCCTTTAATAGGTAAAACATTATAATAAGAATAAAGATTAGCTGTAGGAAATCCAATTTTTTTCCCTATAGAATCGCCATAAATAATTCGCCCTGAAATGCTAAAATTTCTTCCTAAAAGTTTTTTGACTAATAAAAAATTATTTTCATATAATGCTTGTCTGATAAAAGTACTACTAATTCTTTGTCCATATTTGCAAAAAGTTTTAGTACTAATCACTTCAAAACCATATTTTTTTCCAAATATTTTTAACAAAAAAAAATTTCCCTTTCTATCTTTACCAAAACGAAAATCATCACCTATTATCAGTAATTTTATATTTAACTTTTTTACTAATAAATAAAAAATAAAATCTTCTGCTGACATTTTAGAAAATTTTTGATTAAAAGAAACACAAAGCACAATATCTATATTTAGTTGAAATAAATAATTTAGTTTATCTTTTAAATTAGTTAAACGGTATGGAGCTTTTTTTAAAAAAAATTCTAAAGGTTGCGGTTCAAAAATCATAACTATAACTGGAAGATTACGTTTTTTTCCCTCAAAAAAAAGATGAGAAAGCAAAATCTTATGACCATAATGTACACCATCAAAATTTCCGATTGTTAATACACAACCTTTTTCTTGATAATTAAGATTATGTATACCACGTATAAATTTCATAAAATTCCTGTATATATGAAAATTTATACATTATTATAATGAAAATAATGTAAAATCTAATTTTAATTTTTTTAAATTAAAATTTTTATAAAATTATAAAAAAAATATAATATAAATTATCTATTTATATTATTATCGACATTTAAAAAATTAACATAAGGATTTAAAGTTGGCAAATATTAAATCATCTAAAAAACGTGTAATTACTTCAGAAAAACGTCGTAAAAAAAATGTAAGTCATCGTTCTATGCTACGCAATTCGATTAAAAAAGTATGTATGGCAATAGATTCTGGTGATAGAAATATTGCTCAAAAAAAATTTGATCAAACACAACCAATTATTGATCGTCAAGCATCTAAAAAATTGATAAGTAAAAATAAGGCTGCGCGTCATAAATCAAATTTAATTAAAAAAATCAAAAAAATTATTTAATAAAATTTAAAATTAGAAAACCGAATGATTAAACATATCGGTTTTCTTTTAATTTTATTATTTTTATTTAATGAACTTTTATTTTATCAATTAGTTAAATCATCAAAAAATTTTTTTACACTTTCAAAAAAACGTTTAGATTTTGGGCTATTTTTTTCTCCAGTAGGTCCTACAAGACTATAATTTAGTTCACGTAGCAAGTTTTTTTGTTTTTCATTAAGATTTATAGGTGTTTCTATAATAACGCGACAAAACAAATCACCAAGAGATCTTTTTCTAATTGATTTAATCCCTTTTCCACGAATACGAAATAATTTTCCTGTTTGAGTTTCTGAAGGTATTTTTAATTTTACACGGCCATCAAGTGTAGGAACTTCAATTTCCCCACCTAAAGCAGCCATTGAAAAGCTAATTGGTATTTCACAAGAAAGATTGTTATCTTCTCTATTAAATATAGGATGTTTTTTTATAAAAATTTGAACAAAAATATCACCCATTAAAGCAGCATATTTCCCTTTTCCTTTATCATAATTTACTCTAATTCGATCATTTGTATCAACTCCTGCTGGAATCCTAACATTAATTTTTTTTGTACAATCAACATAACCTCGAGTACCACAAATATTGCAAGGATTTCTTATGATTGATCCTCTTCCTTGACATGTTGGACAGGATTGTTGTAGGGTAAAAAATCCTTGTCTCATTTGAATTTGCCCTGATCCATGACAAGTTCGACAATTCTCAGGTTTTTTACCCATTTTTGATCCACTACCATAACATGCATAACATTCTTTAATAGATTTTATGTTAATTTCTTTACTAATACCTTTTACAGCTTCTTCTAAACTCATTTCAATATTATATTGAACATCTGCATGCCGTTCGTTATGCTGTTTTTTTCCGCCTCCAAAAATATCACCAAATACATCTCCGAAAATATCATTAAAATAAGAAGAGCTGTTATCAGTATTATTAGATCCTTGTTCAAAAGCAGAATCTCCATATTGATCATATGCAGCACGTTTTTTTGGATCAATTAGAATTTCATAAGCTTTTTTTATTTCTTTAAATTTTGATTCTGCTTTTTTATCATCTGGGTTTCTATCAGGATGATATTTCATAGCTAATCTTTTGTAAGCTTTTTTAATTTGACGTTCATCAGCGTCGTTAGAAATATTTAAAATTTCATAATAATTATTTTTTTTTGACATTATTTTTTATCCCTTAAACATTACTACACGGGCGAAAAGATGCCCGTGTTTTAATATAAAAACATAACGGCAAAGAAAACCGCACTCGCTAGTCAAGGGAAGTTATTTTTTATTATCTTTTACTTCTTCAAATTCAGCATCTACAACGTCATCATTTTTTTTATCTGAATTATTCTTTGTATTTGTATTGTTATTTGCGTTATCTTTTTCTTGTTTTTGTATTAATTCCATTAACTTTCCAGATACTTGTAATAATTTTTGTATTTTGTCTTCAATTTCGTTTTTATCTTCACTTTTTAATGCTAAATTTAATGCATCTAATGAAGACTCAATAGATTTTTTATCATCAACAGATAATTGATCACCAACTTTTTTTAATTGTTTATTAGTGTTATGAATGATTTGATCACCTTGATTTTTTGTACGTATCAGTTCTTCAAATTTACGATCTTCTTCAGCGTTAATTTCTGCATCTTGAACCATTTTTTTGATTTCTTCTTCTTTTAATCCTGAAGATGCTTTAATTGTAATTTTTTGTTCTTTTCCACTATTTTTATCTTTTGCAGAAACATGTAAAATTCCATCAGCATCAATATCAAAAGTCACCTCTATTTGAGGAATTCCTCTAGGAGCTGATTGAATACCATCAAGATTAAATTGTCCTAATGATTTATTATCTAATGCTCGTTTACGTTCACCTTGTAAAACATGAATAGTAACCGCAGATTGATTATCTTCAGCAGTTGAAAATATTTGACTATGTTTTGTAGGTATAGTTGTATTTTTATTGATTAGAGCAGTCATTACACCACCCATAGTTTCAATTCCTAAAGATAATGGTGTTACATCTAATAATAATACATCTTTAACATCACCAGTTAATACACCTCCCTGTACAGCAGCTCCAACTGCTACTGCTTCATCAGGGTTAACATCTTTTCTTGGTTCTTTCCCGAAGAATTCAGCAACCTTTTTTTGAACCATCGGCATACGGGTTTGTCCACCGACCAATATAACATCATTAATATTATTGATAGATAGTTTTGAATCTTTTAAAGCAACTTTTAATGGTTCGATTGATCTTAATATTAAGTCTTCTACTAATGATTCTAGTTTTGCACGTGTTACTTTAATATTTAAATGTTTTGGACCACTAGAATCTGCAGTAATATAAGGTAAATTTACATCTGTTTGCTGTGCAGCAGATAACTCAATTTTTGCTTTTTCTGCTGATTCTTTTAATCGTTGCATAGCCAATGGATCATTTTGTAGATTTATTCCTTGATCTTTTTTGAATTCTGAAACTAAATAATTAATTAAACGTATATCAAAATCTTCTCCACCTAAATGTGTATCTCCATTAGTAGCTAAAACCTCAAAAGTTTTTTCTCCATCTACATCATCTATTTCTATTATAGAAATATCAAAAGTTCCACCGCCTAAATCGTAAACGGCGATTGTTTGATTACCTTTACTTTTATCTAAACCATAAGCTAAAGATGCAGCAGTGGGTTCATTTATGATACGTTTAACTTCTAGACCAGCAATTCGACCAGCATCTTTCGTTGCTTGTCTTTGAGCATCATTAAAATATGCAGGTACTGTTATTACTGCTTCTGTAACTGATTCTCCTAAATAATCTTCAGCAGTTTTCTTCATTTTTTTTAAAACTTCTGCAGAAATTTGGGGCGGAGCTATTTTTTGATTATCTATATTTAACCATGCATCACCATTATCTGATTTAATAATTTTATAAGGCATGATTTTAATGTCACGCTGTACTTCTTCATCTTCAAAACGACGTCCGATTAATCGCTTAATTGCAAAAAGCGTATTTTTAGGATTAGTTACAGCTTGACGTTTAGCCGGTTGACCAACGAGAGTTTCGCCGTCTTTAGTATATGCAATAATTGAAGGTGTAGTTCTATCACCTTCAGCATTTTCTAGAACACGTGCTTTTTTACCATCCATAACTGCAACGCAAGAGTTGGTTGTACCTAGATCTATACCAATAATTTTACCCATCTAAACGTCTCCCATTTAAATTTTTTTAAAATTGGATAATAAATAATTTTCATATGGTTATCTTTTATAGATTGTCATATGTGTGAATAGGGATTAAATGGGGCTTCTTTTTGATGTCATCAAGGTCTAAAAAAAAAAATATTCATAATTTTTTAAAATTGCCTGTATATAATTTTAAAATTGTTCGCTTTTTAACACTTATTGATATGTTCGTTAAGTTTTTTAAAAAAATTAACTAATATATTTTAACTATTTCATTCTACGTTAGATATATTAATCAAAAAATTTTTAATGTCATCAAAATTTGGATCCATATTTATGGATAAAAAAGGTAAATTTATTTTTTTTTCTAAATCAATTGATATAGGAATCGTTTTTTTTATTAAACTTTCAACTAGTTTATTAAATTTAACAGGATGTGCTGTTCCTAAAAATATTCCTATTTCTTTTGGTTTTAAATGTTGCTTTAATGACATCCAAGCAATAGCTGTATGTGGATCTGCAACGTAGTTTAATCGATTCAGTTCAAAAATTGCTTGTTTAGTTTTTTGATCCGAAAAAGTACTATAAGAGATGTCAGATAGTCTCCAATTTTTTCGTCGAAATAGTTCTTGAATTCTTGGCCAGTTATTTGGTTTATTAATATCCATTGAATTTGAAAGTGTTTCAATAGTTTTCTTTGGATTCCAAATACCAGTTTGTAGATATCTTGGAACGGTATCATTAATATTACTAGCAATAATAAATTTTTTAATAGGTAAACCAAGAGATTTAGCTAAATAACCTGCTGTTAAATTACCAAAATTTCCACTAGGAACAGAAAAAACTAATTGATTTCGATATTTTTGAGGAACTTTTTTTACTGCTTCAAAATAATAACAAATTTGAGCAAATAACCTACTAACATTTATTGAGTTAGCTGAATTAATATTTACAATATTTTTTAAAGTTTGATCTTGAAAAGCTCTTTTAACAAGATTTTGGCATGTATCAAAATTACCATTTATAGAAATTGTATATATATTTTTTCCTAATGTACAAAATATTTTTTCTTGAATAAAACTAATTTTACCTTTTGGATATAAAATAACAACTTTAACATTGTTCATTTTATAAAACGCATGAGCAACTGCTGCTCCTGTATCACCAGAAGTTGCAGTTAATATTATAGTAGATTTTTTATTATTTTTTTTTATATTAATCATTTGCGCCATAAATTGAGCACCAAAATCTTTAAATGCCAAAGTGGGTCCATGAAATAATTCTAAACAAAAAATGTTATTCTCTACTCTTTTTAAAGGAATAGGAAAAAAAAATGATTTTTTAACATATTGAAAAATTTTTTTAAAACTTATCTCTTTTCCTATATATTGTGATAATATTTTTGCACTACAATAAATAAAATCTGTTTTTAACAATGAACTAATTTCTTTTTTCGTAAACTTAGGAAGTTTTTTAGGAAAAAATAAACCTTGTTTTGAGCCAATACCAATATTTGTTGCTTGAATAAAATTCATTCGTTCATATTTATTTTTAAGATTATAAAATTTCATTATCTATCCTAATTTTCTTGCACCTAAATCATCAACTTTGCATATATGAACAAAACCTTTGTTATTTTGCAAATAATTTTTTTTTAACCAATCTGCTATTTTTATAGCTATTTCTTGTTTATCACAAATAGCAAAAACACTTGGACCAGAACCAGATATTCCAGATGATAATGCACCAATTATTTTGAGAGACTCACGCATGTTAAAAAATTTCGGTAATAATTTTATACGGTAAGGTTCTGCAATGATATCTTGCATAAGTTTTATAGCTAAATCACATTGTTTTGTATGACAAGCATGAATAAAACCAGACAAAAGACGGCTATGTTTTATACACGTTTCTTTGTAATATTTTTTTGGTAAAATAGATCTGGATTTAGCGGTAGAGAGTTTATAACCTGGATAAGCTATAATCCATATCCAGTTTTTAAATATTGGTATTTTTTGAGTAATATTTTTTTCTTGATTTAGGATAATTTGTAATCCACCGAAAAGACAAGGAGCAACGTTATCGTAATGTATACTACCAGCAATTTCTCCTTCTATTTTTCCCATCATAATCAATAATTCTTGATAATTTAATGGATTTTTTAAAAAAATATTAATTGCTAATAATGTAGCCACTGTAGAACACGCGCTTGATCCAAGTCCAGAACTAATAGGTATATTTTTTTCTAAAATAATTTCTATATCAATATTTCTTTGAATAAAATTACAAAAATTTTTCCAACAATTCCAAACAATATTTTTATTTAATTCTAATGGTAATTCATTAGCGAACTTACCTTTGATTTTTAACGAAAAAGAATTAGCTGATTTTACGGTAACAAAATCTCCTAAAAGACTTCCATCTACTGGAGAAATTGCCATTCCTAATACGTCAAAACCCACGTTTATATTGCCTATAGAAGCTGGTGCATAGATTTTTATCATAATTATTATTCTCTTAAGTATTATAGAATTCGTAATAAATCTGAAAATATTCCTGCAGATGTAACATTATTTCCTGCCCCATATCCAGTTAATAGTAATGGATTAGGTGTATAATATTTAGTGTAAAAAGCCAAAGAATTTTCTCCATTTTTTATCTTAAAAAATGGATGATTAGAATCTACTGCAATAATTTCTACTTTACATTTACCATATTTTCCAATTGTTCCAACTAATCGTAACACTTTTTTTTCTAAATGTGCTTGTATACTTTTTTTATGAAAAATAGAATCCATAATTGATATTTCTTGCATAAATAACTCAACGTTACTAACTTGCATAAGTTTTTTTGTTATAATTGGCTCAATAAATATATCTTCCATTTCTATAAAATATCCTACTTCCCTAGCAAGAATTAATAATTTTCTAGCAACGTCAATTCCAGAAAGATCATCACGAGGATGAGGTTCAGTGAACCCTAATTTTTTTGCTAATTTTGTAGCCTGAGAAAAAGAAATTCCTTCATCTAATTTACCAAAAATAAAAGAAAGAGATCCAGATAAAATACCAGAAAATTTTATTAATTTATCTCCTGTATCCATTAATTTTTGTATGTTTTCAATAACAGGTAGTCCAGCACCTACGTTAGTTTCATAAAAAAATTTAGTATTATAATTTTTTGCAGCATGTCTAATATTTTGATAGTTTTTTAAAAAACTAGAATTTGCTTTTTTATTTGCAGTAATAACATGAAAACCGTTAGTTAGAAAATCAATATATTGATTAGCAATAATTTGGCTTGATGTACAATCAATAATAGTTGGGTTTGAAAAAAAATTTTTATTAGATAATTTAATTAATTTATTGAAATTAAATTTTTTCTTGGAAGATTGTAGAAAATTTTCTAAATTTTTTAATACAATACCCTTTAAATTAATATAAAATCCTTTTGTATTTGAAACACCTAAAACGTTTAAAAAAATATTTTTTTTTTGCAGACGTTTTTTTTGAAAAAATAATTTTTCTAAAAAAGATTTACCAATTGAACCAATACCTATAAGAAATATGTCAATATTTTTTTTTTTTAAAGTTAATGTTTGTTGTATTGAAAAATGTATTTTTTGTAAATTAGTGTTATTAGATAATAATGATATTGAATATTTTGAACAGTTATTTGTAGTAATTGGAAATTGATGAGAAAAAATTTTTGTACAAATATTAAATAATTTTTGTGATTGTTCTATAAAAGTGATAATAGATACATTATTAATAGTTTTAATAATTTTAAAATATTCATTTTTTAATAGTTTAGAAAATAGATTTTTAAAAAGATTAAAAATTCGTTTTTGTTCGTTATGAGAGATAGAAAAAGTAATCGTTTTTTTAATAAAAGATTGACTTATTAAAATAACAGAAATACCCAAACTAGAGATTTTTTTTAACATTTTTGAAATAAACATCTCATTTTCTTTATGTTGAATATGAAATATGATCATTTCATTTAAATGAACTATTTTATAATAAGAGCATTTTTCTTTAATTAAAAATTTTCCAATATAAATTGAAAAATTTTTAGAAAATTTAATATTTTTTATAGAATAATAAATATTAAATTGATGAATTAAAGAAATTATTCTAGGATGAAAAACTTTTGAATAAAAGAATGATAATTCCATTGCTTCTTCATAACTAATGAAAATTGAATTATATACATTTTTACTTCTTTTAATCATTTTTTTTATAAACTTATTAGAGTTAGTCCAATTTTCTAAGTAACCACAATTTAAACAACTTGCTAAAATAGCTGCTGAATAATCAGAACCGTTTCTTCCTAATAAAACTAATTCTCCTTTTTCGTTACCTGCGATTTTTCCTGTCATTAATATTATTTTTTTATTTATAAAAAAATTTTTTATTCTTTTTTTCGATTCATAGATATCTGCAGTAGATTCAAAATAATTGCCTATTCCTAATATTTTTTTTATGGGATTAATAACAACAAACTCATTGTTTCTAGCTTGTAATAATAATTCTATAATGTTAGTGTAAATTTTTTCCCCTCTAGATAAAATAAAAACGTAAATTTTATCTGGACAGTATCTTAATACATTTACTATTTTTAGTACTTTTTGTATAAACAAAAAATCTAAATCTAATTTTTTTTTTATATTATTTAAATTAAAATTATTTTGAACTTTTGATATTTTTTTTGATATTAAAATAAAATTATTTTTTAATTTTTTCAAATCATTATCAATATTTATTCCATTAATACTATTTTTAATAAGCATAAATATTTTTATAAAAATTACATGTGGTGCTGAAATTATTCCTGCTATTTGTTCTTTTTGAGATTTTTTTTCTAAAAGATGAACTAAAAAAATAATTTTTTCTGCGGTTTTTAGTAAATTTTCATCAATTTTTACTACTTTCATATTTGTTTTTTTCCTAAACTTTATTAATAAAAATTTATTTTAATATAAGACATATAACTTTTTTTAAAAGATATTAAAATACTATATAAATCTAGTATAAAATATTTTTTTTATTTTTTTATAAGCTATATTTCATATAAAATATTTTTTCTAATAAATTTATTAAAAATAATTTAAATATTTTTTATAAAATATATTTATATTTTTATAAAGGATTAACTAATGATAAGTTTAATTGCTGCTTTAACAAAAAATTATATTATTGGTATACATAATACAATACCTTGGTACATACCAGAGGATTTATTATGGTTTAAACGTAACACAATAAATAAACCTATCATCATGGGTAGATTAACTTTTGAATCTATTGGTTATCCATTAAAAAATCGTATAAATATTGTGGTTAGTCGAAAAAAACTAATAAATTTTAATGAAGTTATTTGGGTAAAATCTATTGAAGAAGCTATTACATTAGTAAAACATGAAGAAGAAGCAATAGTTATTGGAGGAGGATTAATTTATGATCAAATGTTAAGATATGCAAATCGCTTATATTTAACTCATATTAATTTTGAAACATTCGGTGATACTTATTTTCCTATATATAATAGTAAAAATTGGAAAGTAACTTTTAGAAAATTATGTTCTAATTTTAAGAATAAAAATATAAATTATTATTTTGAAATTTTAGATCGTTAATTTATTCATAGTTATAACGATTCTTTTATTTCATAACAAACATTTTTGAATTTTGTTTAAAAAATTTGTTTTTTTCCCAAAAAAACAAAGTTAGATATTTTCCCCAACAACATCCAGTATCTAATCCAATAATTTTATTAGGAGTTCCTTTCCCTTCTAAAGATGCCCAATGACCAAAAAATATCGTATAATTCGCTATTATTTCTTTATTAATAAGATTAAACCATGGTTTTAAATAAAAAGGAGCATTAGATGGTTTATCTTTAAAATGCATATCTAATGTTCCGTCTAAAAAACAATAACGCATTTTAGTAAATGCATTAATAGAAAAACGTAGTTTGGATAAACCCATTAAATTTTTATAACTACAAGAATTTTTTTCATATAACATTTGAAGATGTAGTTTATAGTTATTACTAGATAAAACTTTTCTTAATTCATTAGCACAAATAAAAGCATTTTCAATATCCCATTGAGGAGCAATACCAGCGTGTGACATGATAATTTTTTTTTCTTTATCAATTTGTAAAAATGGTTGTTTTCGTAACCAGTTAACAAGTTCATCAATATCTTCTGATTTTAATAAATCTGTCAGGTAATCTTTAGGTTTACAATTATAAATTCCTGCATAAATAGCAATAAGATAAAGGTCATTGTTTCCTAGCACTAATTTTATACAATTGCCTAATGATTTTATATAACGTAATACTTGTAAAGATTTTAATCCTCTTGTCACTAAATCCCCAGTTAACCATAATGAATCTTTTATAGGATCAAATTTTACTTTTTCTAATAGCAAACAAAGTTCATCATAACAACCATGTATATCGCCAATTAAATATGTACTCATTTTTCATGCCTAACATAATAATTAGTTTTTTAATAAAATTATTAACTTAATGATATATAGTGTATATACTATACACTATATACGTTTTTTATGTAATTTTAGATTTTTTTATATTTTTTAGATAAAAATTTGTTATTTCAAAATATTGTTGTACAGATAGATTTTCTGCACGTAAATTACAATTAATTCCTATAGTTTCTAATTTTTTTACATTAAAAATTTTATTTAAACTGTTTTTAATAGTTTTTCTTCTTTGATTAAAAGCATCAGTTAGTATTTTTTTTAAAAAAAATATGTCTTCTTTAATAAAATTATAAAATTTATGAGGTATAAATCTAAGAAAAATAGAATTTACTTTTGGTTGTGGTAAAAAAGCAGATGAATGTATTTTATCTACTACTACAGTTATTTTAAAAAAAGATTGAGCAAGTATAGTTAATTTTCCATAATTTTTACTATTAGGAATAGCAAGTAATCTATCCGCTACTTCTTTCTGAAACATAAAGTGTACATCTTTTATTAAATCAATATATTTAATAAGATGAAATACTAAATTCGTGGATATGTTATAAGGTATATTTCCAAATATTCGTAGTTTCTTTTTATATTGTTTTGTTAAATTATTAAAATTAAATTTTATTACATCCGCATTAAAGACAATAAAATTAACATGTTTTAAAAAAATGTTCTTTAAAAGAATCACAAGATTATTATCAATTTCAATTGCAATTAATAAATTAACATCTTTTATAACGTGTTTAGTTAATGCTCCATTTCCCGGACCTATTTCTACCATAATATCTTCACTTTGAGGATTAATAGCATTAATAATAGCAGAAATAATATCTTTATCTTTAAGAAAATGTTGTCCATATCTTTTACGAAATATATGAAATTTTTTTGTTTTGAATATTTTCATTATTTTTTACTAAATTAATTGCTAATTTAATTGCTAATCTAAAACTTTCTAAATTTATTTTTTTTGTGCCTGCTAATTCTAAAGCTGTTCCGTGATCAACGGATGTACGAATAAAAGGTAATCCTAAGGTTACATTAACTGCTTTTCCAAAACTATGACTTTTTAGTGCAGGTAATCCTTGATCATGATACATAGTAAGAATAACATCATATTTTTTTAAAGGAAAATTAAAAATTGTATCAGCTGAAAAAGGTCCTATAACGTTTAATCCTTCGTTCTTAAGTTTTTGCAAAACAGGAATAATAATATCAATTTCTTCTTTTCCTAAATATCCATTTTCTCCAGCATGAGGATTTAATCCTGTTACTAAAATTCGCGGTTTTAAAAATCCAAATTTATTTTTTAAATCAGTATATAAAAGAGTAATTTTTCTATATAAAATATCTTTGTTAATAAAAGAAGCAACATCTTTTAAAGGAACATGTGTTGTAATCATAGCCATATGAATTGATTTTACAACAAATAACATCAATACTATTTTTGTTCCTGTATAATTGGCTAAAAACTCTGTATGACCTGAAAATTCTATTCCTGCTTGATTAATAATACTTTTTTGTACTGGGCCGGTAATTAAAGCTGAAAATTCTTTTTTTAAACATCCAAAGCATGCGATAATAAGTGAATTAATTACATAGTAACTATTTTCAATACATAATTTTCCTATTTCTACTATTTTATTAGTTTTAATTGGAAGAATAATCATTTCACTTTTTTTCACTATGTTATTTGTTGCATTTTTCTTATAAATTTTTATATCAATTGGTAATTTTAATTCTTTAGCACGGTTATAAATTAACATAGGATCAGCGCAAATGACTAATTTTACCGGCCATTTTTCTTGTATTAATTGAATTATAATATCCGGCCCAACTCCTGCGGGTTCACCAGGAGTAATAATAAATTGATGATTTTTCATAAAGTATTTACATATTTAATATATGTCTGATTTTTTTGTTCTTGTATCCATTTCTTTGCTTCTTGATCAAATTTTTCATTAAAGAAAAAGTTTTCAGCTTGTTTTTTATTTAAAATATTTGTTATATCCACTCTTCTTTTATCAATTAATTGAATAACATGCCAACCAGAATTTGAGCGAAACGGATAAGTCATATTTCCTTTTTTTAGTTTTTCAATAATTTTTTCAATTTTTTTTCCAAAATATTCAGACGAAATCCATAAAAGATCACCACCTTTTGCAGCAGATTTACTATCTTCAGAATATTTAATAGCAGCATCACTAAAACTTTCTTCTTTGTTTTGAATATTTTTTATAATTTTTTCTAATTTTTTCTTTTTTTGTATATCGGTTTTTTTGGAGGATGATTTTAAAAAAATATCTTTTACATGAAATTGTTTAATAATCGTATGTAACTTACTTTCGTCCCTATTATGTATTTTTAATACATATAATCCTTTTATATTTTTTATAGGACCGATAACATGAACATTTTTAGGACTATTAGATAATGCTTTTGAAAAAAAAACAGGTAAATCATTAATACATTTTTTTTCAATTTTTTTATATTCTATGTTTAATTTTTTATTAGATAAAAAATGTAGTATTTGCGTAATATCATTATTCTTTTGAAGGTTTTTAATAGTATCATGTGCTAATAAATTAATTTTATTAATTATTCTTTTGTTAACGTTTGCCTTTAAAGGAAAAAAAATATAAGTAAATGTATATTCAATATTTTTATCTTGATCTTTTTGGAGCTTTTTTAAAAAAAATTTTTCTTCTTCTTCAGTAACGTGTATTCTTTTTTTTACTTCATTTTGAAGTAGTATTGATATAATAAATTTTTTGCTAATATCATTTATATAATCTATATATTCAATATTGTGTTTTTTTAGATAATCATGTAATTGATCAATAGTTATACCATGTTTTTTTATTCCATTTTTTATCATTTGATTTAGTGTTTTTTCATCAATTTTTATTCCTTTTTTTTCTCCAAGTGCTAATAAAATTTTATTTATAATTTCATTTTCAAAAATTTTTTTTAAAAAATTTTTATCGCTAGTAGTAACTAATGGATTTTGTTTTTTTATTTGATCAACAACATTTTTTATATCACTTTTTAGTATTACATCATTGTTTACAATAACAGCTATTTCGTCTAATAAATGAGGTTTAGCAAAAGATGTATTATATACTAGTAGTATAATTAAAATTAATTTTTTTAACATTTTGTTTTATTTATATGTTTTGATTTATGAAATTTAGGTGTTGTGTGGATTAATATGTAGTTCATTATATATTAGTTTATATATTTAATTAACATTTTACCTTGATAAGATAAAATCTATAAAATGACAATTATATTTTTACTAATTTTTGTTCACATATAAAAATTTTTTATATTTTGAACTAAAAATATAGTTATATTAATTATCTTTTATCTTTAATACTTAATTAATAATTTTTAAAAAAAATAGTAATAATTTTTAATTTATGTATAAAAATAAATCAAACATTCCATGATAATCTCTATTTTTTATAAAAATTGTGAAAAAGGATTATTGTAAATTTTTTCAAAAATAAAATCATCATCTTTACAACGAAAGACATAAATATACCAGATATTTAATTTTATATTTTTAATTTCTTTGATAAAGATAAAAATAAAAAAATGTCTTATTAACAACGCTAAAAATATCTATTTTAAATTTATTATGATGTTTATGAGAAGTATTTACACAAAAAATTTGAAGTTTTATTAAACAATATTAAATATCAGTTTTAAAAAACGTTAACATTTACAATATGTTTTAAAACAAGCAAAAATTTTAGAATATGTAATAAATATCACTATAAGACATATCTTTTTAATGATTTTCTTCATAAAAAATATATAATGCATAAATATTAAGTTTTTTAAAACTGATATTTTTTTAATACAAAATATATTTTGTAAATTCACTCTGTTAAACTAGCTACAATAAATATTCATGTGTACTTTAATTTTTTTTAAACATATTTATACAATAAAAAATATATTTTTTTTTAAAAACTATATTTTTTTTGAGAGAATAAAAAGATATGTAGTATACTTTGATAAATCGAAAAAGTAAAATATGAAAGATAAAACCTCTGAATTCTATTAATTTTTTATAATGATTATAACGTTTGTATACTAATTTTTTTTTAAATCTAATATTATCTTTTTACAAAAAAATGAATTTATTTTTATTTTTAGCAAAACAAAAATAATCTTTAACAGAATATTTTATTTTAGATAAATTCTATTACAAACCTTTATATTTTTATAATTAAAAGTTTCACTAAAAATTTTTATATCAAAATAAAAATTTACTATAATTATCGATTATATTATTTATTATTTTACATAAATGTAAGAGTTTGTTTTTATGTTTTTTAAAAAAAATTGTAAATATAAAATTATTCAATAATTGTAATTAAAAAAAATGAAACTTATCAAGTTTTTCAATATATTTTTATTAATATATAAAAAATTTTAAAATTTATTAAGCAATCAATAAACAAGTAAAATTAATCATTTCTTTTTTAGAGTTATATGAAATATTAAAGAATAGCAATAATGCATGGAGATATATTTATATGCATCCCTTTGGTAAAATTTTTGGAATATTAATTGGATCTATATTAGGAACTGGATTTTGGAATATTATTATTGGATTTTTTATTGGTTACATAATTGATAAAATATTTGATCATAAAAAAAAAAAGTTGTATATCGATGATAATCGTTATCAAAAAATTTTCATTTGTACTACATTTCAAGTAATGGGAAATATTGCGAAATCCAAGGGATACGTTTCTGCAAAAGATATAAGAATTGTTTCAACATGCATGAATGATATGCAATTAAATAAAGATTTATGTATACAAGCACAACAGGCTTTCCGATATGGCAAGCAAAACAACTACCCGTTACGATATAAACTAAAAGAATTACGTCAAATTTTTTATAAAAATTTTGATATAATAAAATTTTTTTTTGAAATTCAAATAAAATTAGCATTTTCTGACGAAGTACTACATCCCAATGAAAGAAATATTTTATATGTAATTGCTCAGGAATTAAGTACGTCAAAATTTCAATTAGATTATCTTTTAAATATGATAGAAGAAAAAAATTTTTTTTTCTATCACAAATATCATAGAAGCTTTCAAACAAAAAAAAACAATTCACAATCAACAATAGAAAATGCTTATAATACTTTAAAAGTAAAAAAAACTGATGATAATATTACAATTAAACGTGCTTATCGAAAATTCATGAATAAATACCATCCAGATAAACTATCATCAATAAAAACATCATCCGAAATGTTAAATACAGCAAAACAAAAAATGCAAATTATACAAAAAGCTTATAATATTATTTGTAAAGAAAGAAATTTAAAATAAGTATTAAACTAGTTTATTTATTTAAAATACATAAATTTTTACTTTTATTGATAGATAGAAATTTTATTATAAAATATAATAAATTATATTTTTAGGAAATTTTTTTTATAAAAAAGCGACTATTTTTATCATCTATTATACGAAAAATATCTGCTGTTTCAGATTGACTGCTTAACAAAACTTGTATCCAAATAATTTTATTATCTAATTGAGTTACATGTAATATATTTCCAGTTTCTTTCCAAGAATCTTTAACTTTTATTTCTAATATAGATTTAACAGATGGCACAACACTAGATGTTCCTTCTAATAAAAAAATAGAAAATTTATTTTTTCCACGATACTGTATACGTGAAATAATTTCTTGACCAAGATAACATCCCTTTTTAAAACTTATTGCATTAAATTTTTCTAGATTTAAAAACTGAGGGAAAAATTTTCGTATATTATAATTATTAATTACTGGAAAACCACATTCCATATCTAACGAAAACCATTGCTCATCTTTTGACAATTGTAATTGATTTATTTTTTTTATTTTATTAAAAATCAATTGATCAATAATTATTAAATAACGTTCGATCGGTTTCTCAAACCATAACAATATATTTTTTTTAAAAACTATTTTTTTTTTATTTTTATTTGGTAATTCAGGAAAATATTGTTTTAAAAAAAATTTTGCTTCTTTTCCTACAACTCCTAATAATTTTTTTTGATCGTTTTCACAAATTTTTATATTTGAAAATATTGCATATTTTTTTAACTCATTCATTTGAATTTCAGAGATATCATTATATATAGTATAAAAATAGCTATCTTTATATAAAAAAATAGGAAAAATACCTAAAACTTTCCCATAAACATTACAATGAGCAGTAATTAAATAATTATTTTCTTTTAACAAAAATATATTAGCAGTAAATTGACTCTGTAAATATTTTTTAACATTATTTCCTTGTATATTAATTAATTTTAATTTTTCAAAAAAAATAATTTTCAAGGGTAATCTATAAGAAGGAAGAGAAAAATGATATGATAAATTTTTAGACACAATTATTCCAAATAAAAAATATAAGAATTCTAATAAAAATTTTTGCCAATCTAAGTATAATATAATATTTAACTTATTAATAATAATTTTTTTTATTAACAATATTTTAAAGGTTAAACTCTAATTGACATATAATATATTTACAAAAAATTTTAAACTAAAACGTCGACATATTAAACACGATAATCATTCATTAAATGAATATCCGCCATTACTACGCAAAATTTATCTTCACAGAGGTATTGATACAGTAAACGATCTACAAAAAAGTTTAAATCATTTATTATCTTATGATCATCTCAATGATGTTCATAAAGCAGTAAAAATTTTGTATGATTCGATAAAGAAAAAAAAACGTATTACTGTTGTCGGTGATTTTGATGCAGACGGAGCAACGAGTACAGCACTCGTAGTTTTAGCAATACAATCAATGGGCAGTCATAACATAAACTACTTAATTCCCAGTAGATTAAAAGATGGGTACGGTTTAAGTCCTAGCATAGTCAAACAAGCCTATGAAATAGGAACAGATTTAATTTTAACTGTTGATAATGGAATTTCTTCATATGAAGGTGTTAAAGAAGCAAACAAGTATAATATTCCTGTTTTAATTACAGATCATCATTTACCAGGAAATGAATTACCTCCTGCAAAAGCAATTGTCAACCCTAATTTAAAAGATTCTAAATTTTTATCCTGCAATTTAGCAGGTGTCGGCGTAGCTTTTTATCTTATGATTGCGTTAAGAGCTTATTTACAAAAAAAAAAATGGTTTGAAAAAAATAAATTATCAATTCCAAATTTAGCAAACTTTCTTGATTTAGTCGCAATTGGTACTATCGCTGATATGGTGCCATTAGATAAAAACAATAGAATTTTAGTTTGGCAAGGATTAAACAGAATACGATCTGGCAAATGTCGTCTTGGAATTAAAGTTTTGTTAGATATTACTCATTGTAACTTATATGATTTAGTAGAAAATGATTTAAGTTTTGTTATAGGATCACGTTTAAACGCAGCTGGACGTCTTGATAGTATGTCAACAGGAATTTCTTTATTATTGTCCAATAATATTGAAAATATTTATTATTTAGCAAATAAATTAAATGCATTAAATGAAAAGCGAAAAAAAATTGAAAAAAAAATGAATAATCAGGTAATTTTTTTATTAAAAAAGTTATTTGAAAAAAATCAAAAAAATTCACCATCAATTCTAATTTTTTATGAAAATAATTGGCATCAAGGAGTAGTAGGTATATTAGCATCACGTTTGAAAGAAAGATTTCATTGCCCGGTAATTACTTTTGCTCCTGTAGACAAAGATATTTTGAAAGGTTCTGCTCGTTCTATATCAAACGTTCATATTTATCATCTATTTGTAAGATTTAATCATTTATATCCAGGGATAATATTAAATTTTGGTGGCCATGCAATGGCGGCAGGTTTATCAATAGAAAAAAAAAATTATGAAAAATTTTATAAAATTTTTACTGAATTCATAAAAAATTTTTTTCATGAAAATAATATACAAGATATTATTTGGTCTGATGGAGAATTAGATCCTATAGAGTACACATTAAAAACAACACAAATTTTAAGACATGCTGGTCCTTGGGGGCAAAATTTTCCAGAACCATCTTTTGATGGAAAATTTTTATTAATTAATCAAAAATTAGCAGGTAATAGACATTTAAAACTCACGTTAAAACCATTAAACGGAAATAATTTTATTAATG
Organism: Candidatus Tachikawaea gelatinosa; assembly: GCF_000828815.1. Classification (NCBI taxonomy): domain Bacteria; kingdom Pseudomonadati; phylum Pseudomonadota; class Gammaproteobacteria; order Enterobacterales; family Enterobacteriaceae; genus Candidatus Tachikawaea; species Candidatus Tachikawaea gelatinosa. The sequence goes on along the minus strand of NZ_AP014521.1, from coordinate 590,991 downwards.
GTATTCTTTTTAATGTTAATACTTTATTCTGGCCAAATAATGATATTAAGAAAGTAGAAATAGTTTATAAACTGTACATGAATAATTTTCGAGGTAATCGTCAAATGCAACTTTTAATTGAAGAGATTTGGCCTTTATAATGTTTTATTGCAGCGTTTATTCCTAGACTATTTATATTTTTAATTTTATATATTACTTATATACATTATTTTTTATAGTGTAATAAAATGATAAATACTAAATATAAAAGAAACTATGTTTGAATTAAATTTAATTAAAAATCGTATACAAAAATTAATAGAAAAAAATAAAAATATTAGAGATATTTTTAATTATTATAATAATAAAAAAAAAGTAAAAAAAATTGAAAAAGAACTAAAAAATGTTGATTTTTGGAAAGATAAAAAACGTGCTAAATTTTTAAAAAAAGAATATTCTGCATTATTATGCAATGTTAATAATCTTGAAACTCTTCAAGAAAGATTACAAGATATTAAAAGTTTTATTTTATTAGCAGAAGAAGAAAAAGATTTAATAATGTTTAACGAGATTATATCTGAAATAAACGAATTAGAAAATCAATTTAATGACTTAGAATTTCATCGTATGTTTACTGGAAAATACGACAGTTTTAATTGTTATATTGATTTCCAATCAGGTTCTGGAGGAATTGACGCACAAGACTGGACAAAAATGTTATTAAGAATGTATATAAGATGGGCAGAGAAAAAACATTTTAAGTATAAAGTTCTTGAAGAATCAGGAGGGGAAAGTGTTGGTATAAAATCTGCAACAGTTTTTATATCAGGTAAATGTGCATTTGGTTGGCTAAAAACAGAAACTGGAATTCATAGATTAGTACGTAGAAGTCCATTTGATTCTAGCAAACGTAGGCATACTTCTTTCAGCTCAATTTTTGTTTATCCAGAAATAAATGATAAAATTTCTGTAGAAATAAATTTACTTGATTGTAGAATAGATGTATATCGAGCGTCTGGTGCAGGTGGTCAACATGTTAATAGAACAGAATCTGCTGTTAGAATTACTCATCTTCCTACAGGAGTCGTAACACAATGTCAAAATGATAGATCACAACATAAAAATAAAGAACAAGCTATAAAACAAATGCAAGCAAAACTATATAATTTAGAATTACAAAAAAAAAAAAAAACACAAAAAGAAATAGAAAATAATAAAGCTGAGATTAGATGGGGTAATCAAATTCGTTCCTATATACTGGATGATTCACGCATTAAAGATTTGCGAACTGGCTTAGAGTCTCGAAATATACAGTCAGTACTTGATGGAGATATAGATCTTTTTATTAAAAAAAGTTTACAAGTAGGATTATAGATCAAATGTTAAACAAAAACTTACAGAAAGATCGTGAAAAATTACACATCTCAGAAGAAAAAGAAAAAGAGATACGTAGAAAAAAGCTAAAAAATTTACGTAATTCTAACGACGAAATTTTTCCTAATGACTTTCGTAAAAATTGTATTGTTAGCAAACTAAAAAAAAAGTATCAAAATGAAGACAATCAAAAATTACTTAATATTAACGTTAGTATTGCTGGACGAATAATTAGCAAACGTATTATGGGTAAAGCTTCTTTTGCACATATACAAGATGAAGGAGGAAAAATTCAATTATATATAACATGTAATTCAGTAAATAATAATTTTTATGAAAGTTTTAAAAAATGGGATCTTGGAGATATTATAGGTGCAAAAGGTTATTTGTTTAAAACAAAAAAAGGCGAACTTTCTGTTCATTGCTTAGAAATTTTTCAATTAACTAAAGCTTTACGTCCTTTACCGGATAAATATCATGGTCTTGTAGACAAAGAAATTTGTTATCGGAAACGATATTTAGATCTTATTGTAAACACTAAATCTCGCGAAAAGTTTAAAATACGTTCCAAGATTTTTCATTATATCCGTCAATTTATGTCAGAAAACAACTTCTTAGAAGTAGAAACTCCAATTTTACAAACTATTCCAGGAGGAGCATCAGCTCGTCCATTTATAACTTATCATAATTCTTTAAATATGGACATGTATTTAAGAATATCTCCAGAATTATATTTAAAACGTTTAATAGTAGGAGGATTTGAAAGAGTATTTGAAATAAATAAAAGCTTTCGTAATGAAGGTTTATCAACCTTTCATAATCCTGAATTTACTATGTTAGAATTGTATATAGCATATGCTGATTATAAAGATCTAATGAGTTTTATAGAAAATTTTTTTTACCAATTAACCATGAACGTTTTAAAAAAAACAATTGTCAAATACGGAACAGAAACTTTTGATTTTTCTCAAAAATTTATAAGAATGACAATGAATGAAGCTATTATAAAATATAATACAAAAATCAAAAATATAAATTTAGACAATTTTATTGAAATATCGAATTTTGCAACTTCTATTGGAATCTCTATAGAGAGAGATTGGACTGTTGGTAACGTTATTTACGAAATTTTTGAAAAAACTGTTGAAAAAAAATTAATACAACCTACTTTTATTACAGAATATCCTATAGAAGTCTCGCCTTTAGCAAAAAGAAATACAAAAAAAAAATCTATAACTGATAGATTTGAATTATTTATTGGAGGATATGAAGTTGGTAATGGTTTTTCAGAATTAAATGATGCAGAAGATCAAAAAGATCGATTTAAAAAACAAATTAGCACAAAAGAATTTAACAGTATAAATGAACACTTTTTTTATGATAAAGATTATATAATTGCTTTAGAACATGGTTTACCCCCAACAGCTGGTTTAGGTATAGGAATAGATCGATTAGTAATGTTATTAACAAACAGTCAAAGTATCCGTGATGTTATATTATTTCCAATATGTCGTCCTGATAACAAATAATTTATTCAAAATGCTATTAAAAAAAAATTAATTATATATGAAATTTTTATCTTTTAATGTTAACGGATTAAGAGCTAGATTAAATCAATTAGAACAGGTTATTAGTATACATAACCCTGATGTAATTGGTTTACAAGAAATAAAAGTTCATGATGATGTATTTCCAATTTTAGATATAAAAAAATTAGGATATCATTCCTTTTTTTATGGTCAAAAAAGATATCATGGAGTAGCTTTATTAACAAAAAACAAACCTATATGTATTTTGCGAGGATTACCAGATGATACTATACATACAAAACGTCGTTTAATTCTTGTAAAAATAAAAAGCAAGATTGGTATTATTACTATCATTAATGCTTATTTTCCTAATGGAGAAAATAGAAAAAATATAGAAAAATTTACTGAAAAAAAAAATTTTTTTTATAGATTAAAAAAATTTATAGAAAAAAATTTTTCTCCTAATGATTTTGTCTTATTAATGGGTGATATAAATGTTGCTATTAATGATAAAGATATTGGAATCAGCGAAAATAATAAAAAAAATTGGATAAAAAATGGAAAATGTGCTTTCTTACCAGAAGAAAGAGAATGGTTTGCTAGTTTAGTAAATTGGGGTTTTATAGATATTTGGAGATCATTTAATCCAGATATAAATAACTGTTTTTCTTGGTTTAGTTATAGTTTCAATAGTTTCAAAAAAAATCAAGGATTACGCATTGATTTATTATTATGTAGTTACCCACTATATAAATTTTGTAAAACAACAGAAATGGATTATAGCTTTAGAGCAATGATTAAAACATCTGACCATATTCCTATTTGGGCTGATTTCAGTATCTAATATTCTTATTAGTAAGGAAAAGGTTCGCTAAAAAATAATTGCTTATGATAAAAAAAAATATCTTATATATCATATCCGCTCCCAGCGGAGCGGGTAAGTCGACGTTAATAACGAATATTTTAAAAAACAAATTTTTTTATAATATCAAATTATCTATTTCATATACTACTAGAGAGATAAGATCAGGAGAAATAGATGGAGAAGATTATCACTTTATTTCAAAAAAAGAATTTAAAAAATTAATTAAAAAAAACGAATTTTTAGAGTATGCAAAAGTCTTTGATAATTATTATGGTACTTCAAAAGTATTAGTTAACAAACTACTACTAAAAAATTATGATGTAATACTAGATATTGATTGGCAAGGAGCTAATCAAATTCGTAAAAAAAATAAAGATATATGTAGTATTTTTATACTACCTCCATCTAAAAAAGTATTATATCATCGTATAAAAAATAGAGGACAAGATACTGATGTTGTTATTATAAAAAGGATGAAAAAAGCTATTAAAGAAATGAGTCATTATCATGAATATGATTACTTAATTATTAATGATAACTTTAGTAAAGCTTTATTTGATCTTAAAAACGTTTTTTATACTGCGCATCTATCTACTAAACAACAAAAAGTTTATAATTATGATTTAATTAACAAATTATTAACATAACAAAAAGGTAATTGTAATATGGCAAGAGTAACAGTGCAAAATGCGGTTGAAAAAGTAGGAAATCGTTTTGATTTAGTCTTAGTTGCCGCTAAAAGAGCTCACCAAATTCAATCTGGTGGTAAGAAAACATTAGTTCCTGAAGATAATGATAAAGCTACTGTTATTGCTTTACGTGAAATTGAACAAGGATTAATTAATAGTAGTATTTTAAATATATATAAAAATATTAGTGATTAAATTTTTTTATTTTAATTTATTAATTTTAAAAAATTTTATAAATATATTTAGAAAATTTTGTTTGAGCATTATTATCTTTTATGTATTTATTTTTCTATAAAAATTTAGCAAGCATAGTATGAATATGAAAAATATTTATCTTAGAAATATCTCAATTAATTCACTTATTAATATTTCTTTAGATCAAAAGAAAATATTTTTAAAAAAAGGAATAAATAATATTCACGATCTTTTGCTATATTTTATTCCATTAAGATATGAAGATTATAGAAAAATTTCAAAAATTAATGTAGTTATTCCAAATAATGTTTATATTATCAAAGGGACAGTTATAAACTGTAAAAAAATTATCAAAAAAAATCGTTATATTTTCCTATATAAAATAAAAGACGAAAGTGGTGATCTTTTTTTGCGTTTTTTTTATTTTTCTCCACAAATAAAAAAAACATTATTTATTGGTGCTACAGTTACATTCTATGGAAAAATCATAAAAAATTTTAATCAATTAGAGATTATTCATCCTAAATTTTTAATGAATAACAAAGATTATCTTAATATAAAAAAAAAATCAATAATTCCAATATATCCTAAAATGTTAGGAATATCTCAAAATACAATTAAATTTTTTATTAAAAAAGCTCTAAATTTATTAAAAGAAGTACATATTAAGGAAATTATTCCAGAATTCATAAAAAATAATTTGATAGACTTTTCAAGCGCATTAAGAGAAATACATCAACCATCAATTGATTTGTATAAGAATACGTTAAAAGAAAATATAATTTTTTTAGCAAAAAAACGATTAATTTTAGAAGAAATTTTAGCTTATCATTTACATTTAATTTTTTTAAAAAAAATCAAACAACAATATAAATCCATTCCTTTTTTTATTAATAAAAAATCTGTTGAAAAATTTATCTCTAATTTACCTTTTCAATTAACAAACGCACAAAAAAAAGTTATAAATGAAATCAATCAAGACTTAAAAAATGATTTTCCTATGTATCGTTTAATACAAGGTGAAGTTGGTTCAGGTAAAACTTTAATAGCTGCTATTACTGCATTAAATGTAATTTTGCATGGAAAACAAGTAGCTTTAATGGTTCCTACTGAATTATTAGTTGAACAACATAAAAAAAAATTTTTAAAATGGTTTTTACCATTTAATATTAAAATTGTTTGTTTAACTGGTAAGCAAAATAAGAAAATTCGTCAAGAACAATATCATCAAATAGCGTCGGGTTATGTATTAATGATCATTGGGACTCAAGCTTTACTTCAAAAAAAAGTAATATTTAAAAATTTATCTTTAATCATCATCGATGAAGATCACCGTTTTGGTGTGAATCAACGTTTTTCTATATTAGAAAAATCCGAATATAAAAAAAAATATCCTCATCAATTAATGATGACTGCTACACCTATTCCAAGAACTATAAATATGGTATCTTTTGAATATATTAATATATCTATTATAAAAGAACTACCTAAAAATCGTTTACCTATTGTTACAGTAATTATACCTGATATTCGTAGAAAAAAATTGATTAACCGTATAAAAAAAATTTTAGAAAAAGGACAACAAATCTATTGGATATGTACATCAATTATTCAATCAAAATCATTGAATATTAGAGATTTAGAAATTACTTTAAAAGAATTAAAAAATCTATTACCTCAATATAATATTGGTATTTTACATGGTAAAATGAAAGATTCCGAAAAAAAAAATATTATGTTTCTTTTTAAGAAAAACTTTTTTCAACTATTAGTTACCACAACTATAATTGAGGTAGGAATTGATATTCCTAACGTAAGTTTAATAATTATTGAAAATTCAGAACGATTAGGTTTATCTCAATTACATCAATTACGCGGAAGAGTAGGAAGAGGAAGTCATCAATCTTATTGTATAATGTTATATAAACATCCATTAAACGAAATTGCAAAAAAACGCTTTAAAATTTTAAAGAATTATAATAGCGGTTTTGAAATAGCAAAATATGATTTAGAACATAGAGGTTTTGGTGATTTTTTAGGTACCCGTCAAACTGGATTTATTAATTTTAAAGTTGCCAATCCTTTCAAACATCGATTATCTTTTCTTGAAATGAAAAAAACAGCTTTTTATATTTATAAAAAATTTCCTAATATAGCACAAGAAATTCTTAATCGTTGGTATCCAAATATTAAAAATTTTTTTTAATATTTATATATTATAGTTAACTATATGAAACGTATTTACTGTCTATATAAAAAATTTAAAAAAATTTTAATAAACATACTTTATTTTAGATATACTAATATAATTAATGTAATGTGTAGAAAATAAATAGTGTAACAAACCAATTATCAATATAACGTATTTACATTTAAAAAAAATTAATAAAAATTTTATTTAAAGCAGTTAGTCTTAATGAGATCTAAAATAAAATTAATAAAAAGAAAATATAAATTATTTAATAATAAAAAAAAGTTTAATATTAATAAAATATATAAATAAACAAAAAATAAAAAATTTACATAAAATAACTAACAATATTTATGATAAAATTATCTATACAAAATATTTTTTAAAAATTTATATAAAAAACACACTAACTTTGTTATTATTGGTAAGTTTAACTATTTTTTAATATAAAAATATTAATTAAACACAGATTTTTAAAAAAACTCGTATTTATTTACGATAATGTAATATTTTATATATACAACGTTTAATAAAATAATTTAAATTTATATTTTATATAAAAATATAAACGTTTATTATTAATATTTATTAAAAACCCTATAATTTTTTTTTACAATGGCAAGAAATTTTTTATATAAAATCATTTATTTATTATATATACTCTACTAATAATAAATTTCATTAAATGATTCATAAAAATTTAATTGCTCAAGGAGCAAACAAACTATGAATCTTTTTTCTATTAGTCTATCCGAATATATTAAATTTTTAATTGGACTTTTTGTAATAGTAAACCCTGTTGGGGTATTACCAATTTTTATTGGAATGACTAGTACACAATCTGTAACAGAACGAAAACAAACTAATATTGTTGCACATTTTACTGTTGCTGCAATATTATGTATTTCACTTTTTTTAGGAGATTCTATATTACGTGTTTTTGGAATTTCAATTGAATCTTTTAGAATAGCAGGTGGTATATTGATTTTAACTATAGCAATGTCTATGATTAGTGGCAAACTAGAAAAATCTCAAAATAACAAAAAGTCTAGTTCTGATGATATTGATAATAATTCTAATGGAAATATTGGTGTAGTACCTCTTGCTTTACCATTAATGGCGGGACCTGGAGCAATAAGTTCAACAATTGTTTGGAGTACACATTCTAAAAATATTTTTGATTTATTAGGTTTTAGTTTATCAATTATGTTATTCTCTTTTTTCTGTTGGTTATTATTTCTTGTTGCACCTTATGTTGTACGTATTCTTGGAAAAACTGGAATTAGTATTGTCACAAAAATTATGGGGCTATTATTAATGTCTTTAGGTATTGAATTTATTGTAACTGGAATTAAAGTTGCATTTCCTAGTTTTTCTAGTTAGATATATAATCTAAAAAAAATTAAAAATTTATAATAAAGGGCTAAAAAAATAAAAAAGCCGTTCAATTATTCGTTTCCACCAAGATCTTTTTGACCAAATTTTAATATTTAATAGCGTGGATTTGGCAATGTATTCATTATGAATATGGTATAATTTTTTTCCAAGTTTTCTATCATCAATTACTAATGTAATTTCAAAATTTAACCATAAACTACGCATATCAAAATTAGCTGTACCAACTAAACTTAATTGTTGATCAATTAATAAACTTTTGGTATGTAGTAATCCACCTTCAAATTGATAAATTTTAACCCCTGCATTTAATAAATCACTAAAAAAAGAACGGCTTGCCCAAGTGACTAAAAAAGAATCATTATTTTTAGGAATAATGATTCTTACATCGATACCTCGTATAGCAATTTTACAAATAGCTTCTAAAAGACGAGCACTAGGCACAAAATATGGAGTAGTTATGGTTAATTGTTTATGAGAAGAATATATTGCGGTTAACAAAGTTCTATGTAATATATTTTTTTGATAACCGGGCCCGGAAGGTACCATTTGAATAACATGATCATATTTTTTTTTACTATAATCATTAATTTGAAGTTGAATAGGTTCTCCTGTTTCTATTTCCCAATCACAAGCAAAAAGTACATTGATAAAAATGACAATTGGTCCTTTTAATCTGATCATAATATCAATCCATTGACCAACTTTTTTTTTTTGTTTAAAATAGAAAGGATCAGCTAAGTTCATGCTTCCTGTATATGCAATATTATTATCAATTAAAACTATTTTTCGATGTTGTCTTATATCTATCCTTCTAGAAAATATTCTAAAAATATTTATTTTTAAGGCTGCTACTATATCGATTCCTGCATCACGCATTTTTTTTGCCCAAAAGCTTTTAAAAAAGCAAAAACTACCAACTGAATCTAAAATTAATTTACAAGATATTCCACGTTTTGATGCAAGTATTAAGGATTTTGCAATTTCATCCGCTAAACCCCCAGGATACCAAATATAAAAAATCATTTTTATACTATTACGTGCTAATAAAATATCACGAATTAGTACATGCATAATTTTTTGAGCGTGCGTAAAAATTTTTAATTGTTTTCCTTTAACGCCCAATAACTTTTGTCGATAATGAGAGAATTTAAATAATGATTTTGCTACATTACTATAAGTATTTGTAAAAATGTTTTGATACTTTTTTAGTTCATCATACCAATTGCTAATAGACAATAAAATTGCATGTGATCTTCTTGATCTTTTTTGTTCAATATATAACTCATCAATTAATAAATAGCAGATAATTTTAACTGACATTAAAAAATAAATAATAAGTAACCATTTCATAAAAGAAGTTACTAGTTTTTTGTAGTAATTAATGAATTATACTCATTATTAATAAATAGTAGTGAAAAATTTTAATAAATAGTTAAAAAATTATTCATGATGTATAAATTTATAAATATAACAACAAATTTAAAAAATTATTTTTCCAAATTATTTTTTTTAAAAATATAAATACCATTTAATAAAAGAAAAATAAAAGTTATTGAAGTAAAACCAAATATTTTAAAATTTATCCAAAATACTTCAGAACAAAAAAAAGTAACATAAATATTTATTAATCCGCAAATAAAAAAAAATATAGACCAAGCTATATTTAATTTACTCCAAATATTTTCAGATAATTTAAAATCTTTTTCAAAAAATTTTTTTATTAAAAATTTTTTTTTCCACCAATGATTAATGACAAAAACAAACGATAATATAAAATATATAACTGTAACTTTCCATTTTATAAAGATAGCGTTGTGAAACAATAAACTAATAATACATAGTGATGTAAGACAAAAAAAGTTAATAATTTCTATCTTAGTAAGCTTTTTTTTTAAAACAAACCGATTAAATAACAACAAAAAACCGCTAGTTATTACCATACTTATGGAGGCAATAAAAATATCATATAATTTATAAAAGATAAAAAAGAAAAACAACGGTATAATGTTTATTATATATTTCATATATTTTATATAACATTAAAAGAAAAAATTATAAATAAAATAGAATTAAAATTTATTTAGGTAATAGCATATATAATCTAGATAAATAAATTAACTCTATTGCATAAAATAAGTTATTAACAAAATTAATTAAAAAAGAAAATATATAATCATGCTCTATTCCTATAAAGTTTTTTAAAAATATTAAAAAAATCATTTTTATTAAAAAAGAAAATAATATTATAGGAGCTATAATCCAAAGATTTTTCCAAGTAACAGATATACTTTCTTGAAAGGCATGCCATAATTTAATTCTCTTTGCAAAAAGAATAATAGGTGATAGCGATAAAAGAATGGCAATAAAAATACTAGGTAACATAAAAAATGCAAAAGAACTATTAATAAGTAATCTAATAATCAAAGTTTGAATAAATATTTGAAAAAAAACTGGCTTGATTTTTTTTATGAGATTTATTAATGTACAAGATCTATGAGAAGATATAAGATCGATAACAGATAAAATAACGCCAACAAATAGTGAAATATTTGTAATAAATAAAAAAATTTTAATAACACATACGTATAATAAAGTATATTTTTGAGTTAACGTTAGACTATTAATATATTCAAAAATAGAAGAAAACTTTTTTTTATTTTCAATAAATGTTGTAATAATTTCTTTATCACTATGTAAAAAAGAATCAAAAAATACTACAAAAAATGAAAAAATTATTGAAATAAAAATAATTTTAATTAATTGATTTCTTATAAAAGAGATTGTATCACGGTACAACATATTTGCCGTAATAACCATTATTTCTCCTTGCAAAAAAACTTTAAGAGTAGTTAAATAAAAAAATAGTTTATTATAATAAATTTAATAAAAATGAGCTATAAAACATTTTTATTAATATTTTCAATACAATAATAAATTTCTTTCTTTATAGAGATGAAAAAAAATCGTTATATTTTATATAAAATTTACATAATATCAAATGAAAGATTTAAAATTGATAGATTTTTATATTATTGTATTAATTGTAGCATTTTTTAACAAACGTACAATTGAATTTAATTTTTTGCATAACAAAGTCAAGTTTGACTGATTTTCTTCTATAATTTTTATTATAACAGATCCAGAAATTACTCCTGTTGCACCAGATTGAATAATAGTTTTTATTTGATCAGTATTACTAATTCCAAAACCTTGTATAATAGGTACTGAATTATATTTTTTTAATTTATTAATTAAACTTTTTAAAAAAAGTAACTGATTATCTTCAACACCAGTAATTCCTAATCTAGATACTAGATATATGTAACCTCTTCCTAATTTAGATATTTTTTTTAAAAAATTATCGGTTGCATTTGGCGGACAAATAAAAATTTCATCTATATTATAATAATTAGCAACTTTACAAAAATTTGATGACTCTTCTATTGGAAGATCTGGTATTAATACAGAATCTACACCTGATTCTTGACATTTTTTATAAAATTCTTCAATACCATTACAAAAAACTAGATTTGCATAAACTAATATACCAATAGGAATCTGAGGATATTTGTTTCTAATCTCTTTAATACAGCTAAAACAAAAATTTTGATCAACTCCAGATTTTAAAGCTCTCATCATTGCAGATTGAATAGTCGGGCCATCTGCTACAGGGTCAGAAAATGGAAAACCTAACTCTAAAGCATCTGCTCCACTGTTTATAATAATATCAATAATATTTTTTGTGTATTCAATACTAGGATCTCCAATAACAACAAATGGTATAAAAGCACCTTCATTATTTGATAATAATTTTTTAAAAACGTTATTATATCTTTTCATTGAATTTTCCTTGCATTTTTAGATAAAAAATCATTTACAGTAATAATATCTTTATCACCACGTCCAGAAAGATTCACAATTATTATTTGTTCTTTATTTGGATTTTTTTTAATAATTTTTAAAGCATATGCTAAAGCGTGAGCAGACTCTAAAGCAGGGAAAATCCCTTCATATTTACAAAGTTTTTTAAACGCATCAACTGCTTCTTTATCGTTTATTACAACATATTTTGCACGTCCAATATCTTTTAAATATGCATGTTCAGGACCTATAGATGGAAAATCTAACCCAGCAGAAATTGAGTAAGATTCTAAAATTTGTCCTGTATTATTTTGCATAATAGGTGACTTCATTCCAAAATAAATTCCTAAATCTCCACAATTTAAAGGTGCACCATGTTTGCCACTTTCTATTCCTTTTCCAGCAGGTTCTACTCCAATGAGTTTTACATGTTTTTCTTCAATAAAATTGGTAAATATACCAATAGCATTAGACCCTCCTCCAACACAAGCAATAATCATATTGGGTAATTTTCCTTCTCGATTTAAGATTTGTTCTTTAGTTTCTTTACCTATTATTCTTTGAAATTCGCGAACTATTGTAGGATATGGATGAGGACCTGCTGCTGTACCTATCATATAATGTGAGTTTTCATAGTTTTTAGACCAATCTCGTAATGCCTCATTACAAGCACTTTTTAATGTTGCTAATCCACTTTTAACTGGAATAATTTCTGTGCCTAAAAGACGCATACGCATAACGTTTTGAGATTGGCGATCTATATCTTTTAATCCCATATAAACACGGCAATCCATATTAAATAATGTGCTAGCAATAGAAGCAGCTACTCCATGTTGTCCTGCCCCTGTTTCAGCAATAATTCTTTTTTTACCCATATGTTTTGCTAATAAAACTTGACCTAGAGCTTGATTAATTTTATGTGCTCCGCTATGTAATAAATCTTCTCTTTTTAAATAAAGTTTTGTTTTTGTGCCTTGTGTTAAATTACGACATAAAGTCAAGGATGTCGGTCTACCAGCATAGTTTATAAGCAAATCATTAAGATCACGACGAAAGTTTTTCTGATGCATTACTTGAACAAAATATCTTTCTAATTCTTTCAAAGCGTTAATTAGGATTTGAGGGACAAACATTCCTCCAAATTTTCCAAAATATGTATTAAGTAACATTTTTTTTCTTCTAAATAGTTTTATAGGTTTTTAAGTATATAGAAAACAGAATTAATTTTTTGATGATCTTTAATACCTGGAGAAATTTCTACTCCAGAATTAAAATCAAGGCCAGAACATCCAAAATAAGAAGCTTTTTGGCAATTTTTAGCATTTAAACCGCCTGCTAATAATACATTTTCTAAATTTTGATTTTTTAATAACGACCAATTAAATGATTTATTACTTCCTCCATATACATTATCAAAAACATATCGATCAATATGAAAAAAATTTCTTTCTGGCAAAAAATTTTTTATTTTTAATACTTTCCAAATATTAATTTTTTTAGGTAAAATTTTACGTAAAGTAGTAATAAAATCTTGAGTTTCTTCTCCATGTAGTTGAATAACTTTTAATTTTAATTGTAATGCTTTATTTAAAATATTCTTAATTGATTCATTAGAAAATACTCCTACCCATTGTAGTGGAACACTATTAATAATTTTTTTTGCTGTGATATCATCGATTTTCCGTTTTGATTCTTTTATAAAAATTAAACCTCCATAAATTGCTCCACATTGATAAGCAAATTTAGCATCTTCTATACGTGTTAAACCACAAACTTTATTTTCTCCAAAAATAATACGTTTTATTCCTATATTAATATTTTTTTTTTTAACAATATTGGTCCCTATTAAAAAACCATGAACAAATGGGTTTAATTTTTTAATATCAGCATAATATGCAATTCCTGATTCGCTAATAATTTTTATGTTTTTGTTTATTAAATTTGCAGATAAATGATAAGTACGATTAAAATCAATAGAAAAATTTCTCAAATCACGATTATTAATACCAATAACTTTTGCTTTTAATTGCATTGCACGGTTTACTTCATCTTGATTACTAACTTCTGTTAATATTCCCATTTTTAGTTGATGTGCTATTTTTGATAAATTTATATATTCTTCATCGTTTAGTATTGATAACATTAATAAAATTGCATCTGCTTGATAATAACGTGCTAAATAAATTTGATATTTATCAATAAAAAAATCTTTACATAATATTGGTTGAGAAATTTTTTTTTTTGCAATCAATAAAAAATTAAAGTCTCCTTTAAAATATTCTTCATCAGTTATAATAGAAACAACTGAAGCATAATTTTTATATTCTTGTAAGAGTTTTTTTAAATCAAAGTGTATTGAAATATTTTTTGAAAAAGGAGAAAATTTTTTACATTCTAATATAAAAATAGTTTCTTTAGTATTTGTTATTGTTTTATAAAATTTGTTATCAGCTTTTTGTAACAAATTTTTTAAAACAGTAATAGGTTCATCTTTTTTTTTTTTATTTATCCATATCTTTTTATTTTTAATAATTGTATCTAAAATTGTGTTGTTCATTATTTTTTTCCGTTAACTGTAAAACTTTTTTATACGACTCACCGCTACGAATAACCTGTAAAGCCCATTTTGCGTTTTCATATAAGTCTTCATGGTTGAATAACTTTAATAGTAATGCAACATTAATAGCTATAAGTTCTTCATAGAATTTATCACTTTTTCCTTGCAAAATTTTAATAAAAATTTCATAATTTTGTTCATCGGTATTTTTATAAAAAAAACTTCTAGAATAAAAAGGTAAACCAAAATTTTCTGGTGAAACTTGGTAACTAAAAATTTTTTCTCCTTGAACTTCAACTATTTGAGTAATTTTATGCAAAGATACTTTATCTATATTACCACTATTAACAACAATAGCTCTTTTGTAGCCCAATAACTGTAAAGTTTTTGCAACAGGTAAAAGCAGAAAAGGATGATAAACTCCAATTAAACCTAATTTTGGTCTTGCAGGATTAATTAGTGGTCCTAAAATATTAAAAATTGTTTTTACTTTAATCGTTTGTCGTATATTTTGAATATTTTGAAAAATAAAATGATAATTGTTTGAAAATAAAAAACAAAGATTTATATGATCTAAAAAAAATCTGGATTGTTCTGCAGTGATGTTAATATTAATTCCAAGTTTTTGTAAAAGATTAAAAGAACCCAACCGAGTATTACTGATATTGCCGTGTTTTGCTATTTTTACACCACAAGTTGCAGCAACAAATGCACTAGCAGTAGAAATGTTAATATTATTACCAGAGTCACCACCAGTTCCAACTATGTCTGCGAAGTCATAGTTTGGTGATGGAAATTTTTTTGCTTTTCTTAATATAGCTATTGCAGCTCCAGTTATTTCTTCTGGTGTTTCACCTCTAACTTTCATAGCAATAATAACGCTAGTTAATTCAATTAAATTTAGTTGATTTTCAATAATACAATCAAATAAAAAAAAACTTTCATTTTGAGTAATAAATTTTCCATTATATATTTTTTTTAAAATTATTTCTTTTTCCATATTTTTTCTCATTTTTTTTAAAAAACTATCCATTTTAATGTTTTTTTTAATAGTTCTTCACCTTGTGTTGTTAATATAGATTCTGGATGAAATTGAAAGCCACAAACTCGATCTTTTTCATTAATAATACCCATTACCATATTATTATATTGAGCATTAACAATAAGTGTTTTTGGAATTTTAGTTCCCACTAATGAATGATAACGTGCAACAGATAAAGGATTTTTTAATCCCTGAAACATTGCTTTCCCATTATGATGGATTAAAGAAGACTGTCCGTGTAAAATTTCATTAGCTGGTTTAATAACACCACCATAAGCTTCAATAATTGCTTGATGTCCTAAACAAATTCCTAAAATTGGAATAATTCCTTTTAATTTTTTTATTAATTCTAATATACACCCAGCTTTTTTAGGAACACCTGGCCCAGCAGAAATGATTAATATTGGATTATGCATTAATTTTATTTTTTCTAATAAAAAAGTACTAGAAAAGTTATTACGAAAAATAAATACTCTATATGATAAAACTTTTAATTGATCAACTAAATTATATAAAAAAGAGTCAAAGTTATCGATTAATAATATATCAGACATTAAAATGTATCCTTACAATAGTGAGCTTTTGCAATAGCGTATAAAACAGCTCTAGCTTTATTTAAACTTTCGTTAGTTTCATCTTCCGGATTAGAATTTACTACTACACCTGCTCCTGCTTGTATAGTTGCAATATCATTTTTTACATATGCAGAACGTATAATAATACATGTATCTAAATCACCCATAGAAGTTAAATAACCAATAGCACCCCCATAGCTCCCTCTCTTTTTTGTTTCTTTTTCTGCGATTAATTGCATTGCACGTATTTTAGGTGCTCCTGTTAAAGTACCCATATTCATACATGCACGATATGCATGTAACACATCTAAATCATTTCTTAAAGTTCCAACAATTCGAGAAACTAAATGCATAACAAAAGAATAACGGTCGACTTTTAGTAGTTCTTCTACAAAACGACTACCTGGAATACAAATCTTTGATAAATCGTTACGAGCTAAATCTACAAGCATTAAATGTTCTGATAATTCCTTTTTATCAATTCTCATTTCTAATTCAATACGTTTATCTAAATCATTATTTATAAATCCATTTATAGAATAACCACGCGGTCTTGTACCAGCAATAGGATAAATTTCAATTTTTCTCGTAGATGAATTAAACTTTAGTGAACTTTCTGGTGAAGCACCAAAAAGAGTAAAACTTTTATCTTGCATAAAAAACATGTAAGGACTAGGATTTTTTTTTTTTAAAATATTATAAGCAGTTAATGAAGAAGGACAAGGAAGGTAAAATTGTTGTGATGGAACCACTTGAAAAACTTCTCCTAAAATAATTTCTTTTTGCATCTCTTTAATAATTCTACAAAAATTTTCTTTATTAGGAATTGCTTTTAATTTCATGTTTTTTATTTTTTTAGTAGGTATTTTATATAGAGATATATTGGATTTTTCTATTATGTTCGTTAATTCGTTTACACGCTTTTTTAATCTTTTTTCTTCGGATTGAGAAGGTACAAATAAACTTGCTTGTAGAATAGAAGTTTTATTACGATGATCTATAATTAGCAGAGTTTCAGCTAAATAAAAACAATAATCTGGACAATTTTTTTTTAAGTTAACATATAATAATGGTTCAAAATGATCTACTAAATTATAAGAAAAAAATCCTCCAAGAAAAACAGACATTTTTTCTTCTTTTGAAGATTTTACTACTTGATTAACAAATCTTAAAGCATCAAACACAGATATTGACTTTAATTTGCTATCTTCATCTTGCATATGATTAATTGTAGGAAATATTAATTCATATCCATCTTTATAAAAAATAATCTTAATAATATCAGGTATTAAATTTTTCATTAATGATAATAATTTCTTTCCATTCTTAGATAATATTTTAAATCTTACTTTATTATCCAATGCAGTAATACGTATTGCGCTATCTATAATTAATAAACTTTTTAGATCTTTTTTTTTATTAATATCAGCAGATTCTAATAATAAAGTAAACGAACGTTTTTTACATAATTCATAAAATAAAATAGATGGGTTTTTTTTATATACTACATGATTTTTAATTAATTTTAATGTAGGTTTTTTATACATTTTTTCTCCAATAAACATAAAATAAAAATTTTAATAATGCTTATTCAATATAATAAAGATTCATATTAAGCTTTTAATTGATATTTAATATAATTTAGTTAACGCATATGTTAAATATATTTTTCATAAAATATATTTATTTAATTACATAATAAAAATTTTATTTTTTTGTATAAAACACATTATGAATATAATATGATATTGTTTTTGTAGTTATTAAATACATTTATTTTTAATATCAAAAAGGTTTTTTCAATGAATTTTTTTTCTTATTATGGATTATTTCTTGCAAAAACTATGACTATAGTTATAGCAATTTTATTTATATTAACTCTGATTATTTATGCTAAAAGTCGTAAACGTAAAAAAAGTGATACTTTACAAATAATCCAATTGAATAAAGAATATCAAAAAATAAAAGAATCGTTATTACTTTCAAAATTAGAAATCTATGAAAAAAAAATTTTTTTGAAAAAAATAAAAAAAGAAACAAAAAAAAACAAAAAAATCTTACAAAAAACACCAAAACCAACACTTTATGTTTTAGATTTTCGAGGAGGTATAAACGCAGAAGAAGTAGAATCTTTACGCAAAGAAATTTCGGCTATATTATCAGTTTTTCAAAAAAATGATCAAGTTTTGTTGAGATTAGAAAGTTCAGGTGGGGTGGTACATGGTTATGGATTAGCAGCCTCACAACTCCAAAGATTGCGTGATAATAAACTACATTTAATAATTACTGTTGATAAAATTGCTGCAAGTGGTGGATACTTAATGGCCTGTGTCGCAAATAATTTAATAGCTGCTCCTTTTGCTATTATTGGTTCAATTGGTGTTGTCGCTCAAATTCCTAACTTTCACCGATTCTTAAAAAGAAATAACATTGACATTGAATTACATACGGCTGGTGAATATAAAAGAACATTAACGATGTTTGGAGAGAATACTGATTCTAATCGAAAAAAGTTTGTTGAAAATTTAGAACAAACACACCAGCTATTTAAAAATTTTGTTTATAAAATGCGTCCTCAATTAAATATGGAAGAGGTAGCAACAGGTGAATATTGGTTCGGAAAACAAGCTTTTGAAAAAGGTCTAGTAGATTCATTAAAAACTAGCGATGATGTTATTTTAAGTAAACTATCTGATTTTAATATTATTAAAATTCGTTATTTTAAAAGAAAGAGAATGATTGATCGTTTTATTTATAACATTGAAAAGTGTTATAAATATTTTATATGAAATAAAAAAAAAATAGCAATTTTTTAGAAAAAAATTAATTTTTGATTGAAAGAATATTATTTTTCATTTTTGTTAAAATATTTAAAAGTTTTTAACTTTATATAACTAGTTTAATTAAATTTTTACAAATTTTGTTAATAAAATTTAATAAATTTGTATTTTATATTTTTATTATATAATAATTTAATTAAATTAGTTTAAAGTAATTTAAGTAGTTTATAAAAAAAATTATTAATTTTACAAAACTTTTAAAACATATTCTAAAAAACAGTTTTTATAAATAAAGTCTATATAATTTTAAATCAAATGAAGTAACATATATTAAATTTTTTTAATATTTTTAAATAAAAATATTAAATTTTTGATATGTTTAGGGAAAATAAATATATATTAAAAATGAAAATATATATAAGATATATAAATAGTTATAAATTTAAAAACTGACTTTTTTATTAGTATAGTATTTAGAAAAATAAATTTTAATAAAAAAACAACATTTATATAAATCTTTGTTAATTTATTTAGTATTACTAATTAATTTAATTAATAATTTGACTATTAAATTTATGTATATTATAAAATAAAATGAATATTTTAGCCTTCTAAGGTAAATAATTATGAAATTGCAGCAATTGCGCTATATTGTCGAAGTAGTTAATCATAATTTAAATGTATCTTCTACAGCAGAAGGCCTATATACTTCACAACCAGGTATTAGTAAGCAGATTCGTATGTTAGAAGATGAGCTTGGAGTGCAAATTTTTTCTCGTAGTGGAAAACATCTGACTAAGATTACAGTAGTTGGCAAAGAAATTATTCATATTGCTCGAGAAATATTATCTAAAGTTGATGGTATAAAAGCAATTTCTAGTGAATATACTTGGCCAGATAAAGGTATCTTATCAATTGCTACAACACACACTCAAGCTCGATATGCTCTTCCTGATGTTATTAAAAACTTTGTTAAACGTTATCCTCAAGTTTCATTACATATTAA
This sequence comes from Candidatus Tachikawaea gelatinosa, assembly GCF_000828815.1. NCBI lineage: Bacteria > Pseudomonadati > Pseudomonadota > Gammaproteobacteria > Enterobacterales > Enterobacteriaceae > Candidatus Tachikawaea > Candidatus Tachikawaea gelatinosa. Next base: position 570,950 of record NZ_AP014521.1, on the reverse strand, counting down.
TCAAGGATCTCCTGCACAAATTATTGAAGCAGTATCTAAAGGTAACGCAGACTTTTTTATTGCTACTGAATCAATTTATAATCATAATGATTTAATCATGTTACCTTGTTATTCTTGGAATAAAATAATTATTGTTAAACAAGATAATCCTTTATCGGGAAAAAACAATATATCTCTTGAAGCACTTGCTAAGTTTCCATTAGTAATTTGTACGTTTGGTCTTAACAATGAACATTCTGAATTAGATTTAATTTTTAATCGTGCAGGATTAACTCCTAAAATTGTATTTACTGCAACTGATGCAGATATTATTAAGACATATGTTCGTCTTGGATTAGGAGTTGGAATAATAGCTGATATGGCTTTTGATCCAGTTTATGATAAAGATTTAGTACGTATTGAAAGTATTAACATATTTGATAGTAGCACTATAAAAATAGGATTTCGTAGAAACAAGTTTTTACGTGGTTATATGTATGATTTCATTCAACGATTTGCTTCTCATTTAACACGAAAAGTTGTAGATACTGCTATTTCTTATCGATCTAATGAAGAAATTGAAGAAATGTTTAAAACAATTAAATTACCTTTAAAATAAGAACAAAAGTTCTTTCACGCAAATAACTACTATGTTAAAAATTTTCATTTTTATAATAATACATTTGAAAATAAAAACTTATGATGGTAACAAATGACCCATTTTTATAGCTTTAGTATCAAGATAACGAGAATTTTTAGAATTGCGTCCTACAATTAATGGAACACGTTCAATAACATTGATTCCTGCTTCAAGTAATATTTCAACTTTTTGTGGGTTATTAGTGAGTAAACGAATTTCATTTATTCCTAAAAGTTTAAACATATCAGCACATACTGTAAAATCACGTTCATCAGTAGCAAAACCTAACTGATGATTAGCTTCAACAGTATCGTATCCTTGATCTTGTAGAGCATAAGCACGAATTTTATTTAATAATCCTATATTACGTCCTTCTTGCCGATGATAAAGAAGTACACCACTTCCTTCATCGGCAATAGCTGTTAAAGCCGCTTCTAATTGGAAGCCACAGTCACAACGTAAACTAAATAATGCATCTCCTGTTAAACATTCAGAATGAATACGGGCTAACACTGGACGATTTTCGCTAACATCATTATAGATTAATGCAACATGACCATGTCCTGTTGTAAATTCTTCAAAACCTAAAATTAAAAATTCTCCCCATGGGGTCGGTAATTTAGCTTGTGTTACTTGTTTAATTTGCATGATAATTTCCACAGTTTTTTATAAAATTAAACAAACATTTATTATTATAGCAATAATAATGTATATTAATAATTTATCTAAATTAATTGGATAAAGAGGAGATCCATAAAACACGAAAATTACTTTACGAAATACATAAAAAAATCATTAGAATAAAGGAAAAAAAAATTTTGAAAACAATTCAACGTCTTACTTTCAATTCTTTTTTACTTCTAATTATTCCAACAATTTTTTGGTTATCTGGATGGCAATGGAAGTTAAATATAAATCAAATTATATTAATAACATTTTTTTTTTAACTGAAATAACATCCTTAAAAATTCTTTTTTTTATGCATCTAATTTTTAGTGTGTTAATTGTATATTTTTTACGTTTTTCTATCAAGCGTGCAATACTCATTATAGTAGTTATAAATTTAACAATTTTTATTGGGCAATATATTAAATATTGGATTAAAAATACAGTTAAAGAACCTAGACCTTATACATTTTGGATCAAAGAAAAACAAAATTTTATAAAAAAAAATAAATTTTTAGAAAAAAAAACTATTAACATTAAAAATAAGATATCTATTTTTGATAAAAAATTACCTTATTGGTTAAAACATCAATCAATGTTAAAGAACGATTTTTCTTTTCCTTCTGGACATGCTATTTTTTCTACAATTTGGTTTTTATTTTTTATAGAATTATTTTCAAAGAAAAAATACATTAAAACTATAATTTATTTATTCTGTTGGACAAACACCATTATCATTAGTCGAATTTTACTTGGTATGCATTGGCCATGGGATGTTATTGTATCTATTATAATAGCTTTTTTATTAGTTCTAATAGCTATAAAACTAATAATGTTTATTGATAACAAATTTTTGTTAAAAGAAGACTGAAAACAAAAATATTAATTATATTTTATAAAATATATATATTACTTTTAATAGTAATTATTTTTATGTCGTAATATTAGATAACTGAACTAGTTATATAACCATTTTTCATATTTAATAATTCGACATAATATATACTTTTATTTTTATAAAAACTATAATAATTTTAAACTATTAGAGTTTCTTTGTTTTTAAAAAAAAACAAAAATTTATTTAAAAAAAATAACTTTCGTAAAAATTTTAAATTTTGTTCAAAATATATAAACATTTCATACAAAATTAATCTAAAATATTATTTATTAATATTTTATTAAATTTTTTGATTATGACTTTAAAAAATGTTTACTACAACAATAAATAATTCTTCTCCTATATTAATTGCACTAGATTATTCTAATTTAAACGAAATGTTAGATTTTGTAGATAAAATTGATCCACAATATTGTCGATTAAAAATAGGAAAAGAAGTTTTTACACGTTTTGGACCTTCATTAATAAAAAATCTTCAAAAAAAAGGATTTCAAATTTTTCTTGATTTAAAATTTCATGATATTCCAAATACTGTTGCTCGAGCAGTTACAGCTGCTGCAGAATTAGGCATATGGATGGTTAATATACACGCAATAGGAGGGATAAATATGATGATTTCAGCATCAAAAGCTATCATGAAATTCGGAAAGGATGCTCCTTTATTAACTGCAGTAACAATATTAACTAGTATTAGTCAGAATGATTTAAAATTTATTGGAATTCAATTATCATTAGATCAATATGTTAAAAAACTTGCAGTTTTAGCACAGGAATGTGGTTTAAATGGCATAATTTGCTCTGCAAATCAAGTAAAAAGTTTGAAAAAAGATTTAGGTAAAAATTTTAAGATAGTAGTACCAGGTATACGTTTATCAGGTGATCAAAAAAATGATCATTGTTATGTTACAACTCCTTTAGAAGCTAAAAATATAGGTGTAGATTATATGGTTATAGGAAGATCAATTACAAATTCAAAAAATCCTTTTGATGTTCTTCAAAAAATATTGTTTGAATTAAACATTATAAAAGAATTATAAAGATCTTTAATGTTTGTTTTATTGTAAACGAAATAAAAAATATCCTTAATATATAAGTATAAAAAAATGACATATAAAGAATTACGTTCGATATGGGGGCTATGTTTACTTCTTTCATTAAGAATGTTAGGTATGTTTATGTTATTACCAATTTTAACAACTTATGGATTATTATTACCTCATTCAAATAAATTTTTAGTAGGTTTAGCAATTGGAATATATGGTTTTACACAAGCAATTTTTCAAATTCCTTTTGGTTTATTATCTGATAAAATAGGAAGAAAACCTATAATTATAATAGGTTTATTAATTTTGACTTTTGGCAGTATAATAGGATTTTTATCTAAATCAATATGTGGAGTTATTATTGCAAGAGCTTTACAGGGATCAGGAGCAATATCATCAGTTTCTATTGCATTATTATCTGATTTAGTCAGTGAACAAAATTATACTAAATCAATGATATTTTTAGGTATAAGTTTTGGAATAAATTTTATTATTGCAATGATTTTAGGTCCGATTTTAGCTTCTATTTTAGGTTTAAACGGGATCTTTTTTTTAATTATAATTTTTTCCGTTTTAGGAATATTAATAACAATTTTTCTCATTCCAAATACTAAAATTTATACTTTTAATCGCAATACTATAATTGTAAAAAAGAGCTTACTTTCTGTCTTTTTTAATAAAGATTTGTTAAAAATTAATATCAGTATTTTTTTATTACACATGTTTCTTGTTTCAAATTTTATTGCATTACCTATACAATTAGAATTATTTAATTTTCCAAATAGTAGACATTGGCAAGTTTATTTTGTAACAATAATTGTTAGTTTTTTTCTGATGTTTCCTTTATTAACGTATGCTGAAAAAAAACAAAAAATTAAAAAGATTTTTGTTTTTGGAGTAATTTTAATTACTTTATCAGAAATAATTTTATGGAAACTTAATCAAAATTTTTGGATAATAATTATAGGTATACAACTGTTTTTTTTATCATTTAACCTCATAGAGGTTATTTTACCTTCTTTAATTACAAAAGAATCTCCTGTTGGATATAAAGGTACTTCAATGGGTATATATACAACTAGTCAATTTTTAGGAAGTGCCATGGGAGGAAGTATAGGTGGATTTTTGTTTCAACATTTTGATTTCAAAACAGTTTTTTTATTTAATATAATTTTTGGGTTTTTATGGATACTGTTAAGCTTAAAAATTCATGAACCTCCTACTTGTAAAAATTTTCGTATTTTTTTTAAAGATTTAGTTAATAATGAAGAAATAGTTAAAAAAAGACTGAAAAAATCTCCGGGTATATTATCATATTTTATTGATTTAAAAGAAAATTATATTTATATTAAAGCAAACACTAATATAACAAATGAAAAAAAAACTAAAAAAACAATTTTGAAAAATTTAAAAAACTAAAAAACATAAATATTTTTATAGATATAATTTTAAATGAGAATCATTAATGAATTTTAATAACTTTTTTGTAATATATAAAAAACGCATTAATCAAGCATTAAAAAATTTTCTTGCTCCTTTTTTTTCTAAAAAAAATATTTTATCACATGCTATTAAAAATCAACTATTTCCTGGAGGTAAACGTATTCGGCCTTTATTAGTATACGCTATAGGAGAAATGTTAAAAGTTAAAATACATAATTTAGATATTCCAGCAGCAGCAATTGAATGTATGCATACTTACTCTTTAATTCATGACGATCTTCCTTCCATGGATAATGATAAATTTAGACGTGGAAAATTAACTTGTCATGCAAAATACGGTGAAAATATAGCAATACTTGCTGGTAATTGCTTACAATCTCTAAGTTTTTCTATTTTATCTGATCAATCCATGCCTGATGTTAATAATAAATGTAGAATTGCTATGATATCTGAACTATCAAAAGCAAGCGGAATAAAAGGTATGTGTAACGGTCAAGCTTATGATTTATTTTTAAAAAAAAAAAAAATTACTATATCTGATTTAGAAAAAATTTATTTTTATAAAACAGGAGCTCTGATTCATGCAGCAATTAATATAGGTATGTTATCTGCAGAAGAAAAAAGATATCATGTTATGCCATTATTAAAAACCTATGCACATTCTATCAGTCTAGCTTTTCAACTAGTTGATGATATTTTAGATAAAGACCAAGATACATTTGGAACAAAAAAAAATAAGATTACGTATCCTAAACTTGTTGGTATTAAAAAAACTTATCAAAAAATAAGAATACTTCATGAAACAGCTCTTGAAACTTTAGAGAAACTTTCATCTCAATCATTTAATACAAATTTATTGAAAAATATTGTAAATTTTATTGTTATGCGTAAAAAATAATTTTAAAAATGAGTAATTTATGAAATTATTAGAAAATAAAGAACACACTTTTCTATCGAAAATTGATAATGTTGAACAGTTAAGATTACTTAAAAAAAAAGATCTACCATTTTTATGTGAAGATTTACGTAATTATTTATTAGAAACTGTTAGCATATCAAGCGGACATCTTGCATCTGGTTTAGGAGTAGTAGAACTAACCGTAGCTATTCATTTTTTTTATAATACACCGTTTGATTTGTTGATTTGGGATGTTGGTCACCAAGCTTACCCACATAAAATTTTAACGGGAAGAAAAAAACAGATCAAGACTATTCGTCAAAGAAAAGGATTACATCCTTTTCCATGTAGAGAAGAAAGTAAATTTGATGTTGCTAGTGTAGGACATTCCTCTACATCGCTTAGTATAGGATTAGGATTATCTATCATATCATCACTTGAAAAAATAAAAAGACATACCATTTGTGTAATTGGTGATGGCGCTCTTACTTCTGGAATAGCTTTTGAAGCACTTAACCATATAGGAGATATTCAATCCAATATATTAATTATACTTAATGACAATAATATGTCTATTTCAAAAAATGTAGGAGCAATTAATAATACGTTATTACAAAATTTTTTTCATATTAAACATTCAACTTTTGAAAAAAAATTCGTGAATTTGTCACATACTCAAAAAAATTATAATAATGTCATAAAAGCTCTAAAAAAAGATTTTGTCCCAAGTATTCTTTTTAAAGAATTAGGATTTAATTATATTGGCCCAGTTGATGGTCATAATGTCATAGAGTTAATCAAGATATTTAAAAATATATCTGAAATGCAAGGTCCACAATTTTTACATATTTTAACTAAAAAAGGTAAAGGTTATGCTCCTGCAGAAAATGATCCAATTGCTTGGCATGCAGTTCCAAAATTCTGTTTAAACAAAGATATTCTTCCTAAGAAATTTCAAAATACATCAAATTATTCACAAATTTTTGGTGATTGGTTATGCGAAATAGCAAGTATAGATTCTAAATTAATGGCTATTACTCCAGCTATGTCTGAAGGATCAGGCATGGTAAAATTTTCTCATCATTATCCAAGACAATACTTTGATGTAGCTATTGCTGAACAACATGCTGTAACTCTCGCAGCAGGTATGGCTATAGGAGGATATAAACCTATTGTTGCTATATATTCAACTTTTTTACAACGTGCTTATGATCAAGTAATACATGATGTTGCTATACAAAAACTCCCAGTTTTATTTGCAATTGATCGTAGTGGAATTGTAGGAGAAGATGGTCGAACACATCAAGGAGCGTTTGATATTGCTTTTTTAAGATGTATTCCGAATATGATCATTATGACTCCTAGTGATGAGAACGAATTACGTAGTATGTTATACACTGGTTATAAATATAAACAAGGACCTTGTGCAGTACGATATCCCCGTCGTGCTATTGCTGGAAATTTTTTACAACCCTTTACAAAACTACCTATAGGAAAAGGATTATTAAAAAGGAAAGGAAAAAAAATTGCTTTTTTAAATTTTGGAATGCTTCTCAAAGAAGTTTCTGTAGTCGCTGAATTAATGAATTCTACGCTAATTGATATGAGATTTGTAAAACCTTTAGATCAATCGTTAATAATAGATTTAACATATACTCACGAATTTTTAGTGACTGTAGAAGAAGGAACAATATGCGGTGGAGCAGGTAGTGGAGTAAACGAATTAATCATGAAAAACCGTAAGTTGGTTTCTGTATTAAATTTAGGAATACCAGATGAGTTTATTCCTCATGGTAATCAAAAAGAAATTCTTTGTGAATATGGATTAAACGCAAAAGGAATTAGGAAAACAGTACATGAGTGGATAAAATCTAATAAAAAATAAAAAATTTTGTTTTTTAATATTGATTACTATTTCTTATTTTAGCTTTTTGGACCGCTTTGTCTAAAACTCCATTAATAAATTTATGACTATCTTTTGCACCAAAAATTTTTGCTAATTCAATTCCTTCATTAATAGCAACTTTATATGGAATATCATTTCTTTTAAACAATTCATAAAAAGCAATGCGTAAAATAGCTTTTTCTATTTGATCAAGTTTATATAAATTTCTTGATAAATAAGGAATCATTAGCTGGTCAACATATTTGATATTTTTATATACACCTATAATTAAATCTTTACAATATTTTAAATCAACATTTTTAATGTCTTTATTCTTTAAAAATTGATTTTCAATATCATAAATATCGTTTTTAGAAATTTGCCATGAATACAGTGCTTGTAAAGCATATTCTCTAGCACGACGTCTTGCACTATATTTCATATAATCTCTCCATATTTCTATATTTATTAGTTTTTAACTATGTTAATAAGATTAATCATTTCTAATACCGTCATTGCTGCCTCATATCCTTTATTACCAAATTTTCCACCTGAACGATCTAGAGCTTGTTGCATATTTTTAGTAATTAGTATTCCAAAACCAATTGGTATTTCTCTTTTTTGCATAATTTCTATAATACTAGAACTGACACTACTAGCAATATGCTTAAAATGATCAGTTTCACCTTTAATAATTGTTCCTAAAGCAATAACGGCTGAAAAATTACTATTATATTTTAATAATATATTTAAAACTAAAGGTAACTCATAAGAGCCTGGTACCCAGATAATTGTAATATTTTCATCTTTTATTTGACCTATTTTTTGTAATGCATGAATAGCTCCCTCTAACAAGTTATTATTTATATGTTTATTGAATTTTGATACAATAATTGCAATCTTTGAATCAGAATTATATAAATCAGCATGGATAGTTTTCATAATAGCAACCTTATATTAAATTTAAATATTTTTTTTTGGTGTTAATATTAAACGTAAATCATTTCCTAATACTTGAATATCAGTAAATTTATATTCTAATGCTTCAGATAATTTATGTAACTTAGGAATATAAAATAATTCCTTATTTTCATGACCAAAAATTTTAGGTGACATATATAAAATTATTTCATCTGCTAATTTTTGTTTAATTAAAGCACCTGCTAGTTTTGGTCCAGATTCTACTAAAATTTTATTTATTTGTTTTTTTCCTAATATTAGAAACATTTTTAACAAATCAATATTTTCATTCTTTGTTGGAACAAGAATTTGTTTTATTTTCTTTAAAGAAAGAAATTCTCGTTTAATATTTTTTCTTATAAACCAAATATTATTAGACGATTGATTTATTATTTTATATTGTGATGTTACTTTATTTTTGCTATCAATAATGATAATGATAGGTTGACGAACATCTTCTTTTTTTAAAATCACTTTTGTGTTCGTATCCAATTCATTCCATCTCACATTAAGAGATGGATTATCTATCATCACAGTTGCACTGCTACTAAGAATAGCCGAACTTTGTGCTCTAAATTTTTGAACATCACTTCTTGAAAATGAATCTGTAATCCAACATTTTTTTTCTGATAATAAAGAAGTTCTACCATCAATAGATGATGCCATCTTTATTTGTATCCAAGGAAAACCTGTTTTCATTCTTTTAAAAAAACCACAATTGATTTTTTTAGCTTCGTTAGCCATAGTACCAACTTTAGTTTGAATGCCATGTTTTTGAAGATAAGTTAAGCTTTTTCCAGATACTAAAGGATTTGGATCTTTAGTAGCAATAACTACACGATTAATACCACTTTTTATTAACTCTATACAACATGGGGGGGTTTTTCCAAAATGATTGCAAGGTTCAAGTGTAATGTATGCTGTAGCATTTAATGAATTTTTTCCAGCATTTATTAAAGCATATATTTCTGCATGCATATCACCTGCTTTTCTATGCCATCCCTCTCCTACAATATGATTATTTTTTACAATTACACAACCGACATTAGGATTAGGATCTGTTGTAAAAATACCGCGATATGCTAATTGTAAAGCACGATTCATATAAAAATCGTCCATTATAATATATCCTTAAATATAAATAACATGAGTATTAATTTTAATACCAATTATTTTATATGATTAACATGTTTTATTTATTTTATTTTGTTAAAATTTTATTATTGATACCAAATACTAACGCTAAAGCAGAAGTGATATAAAAAGATGAAAGGGTTCCTATCGAAACACCAATTAACATTGTTAAAGAAAAACTTTTCAAAAATTCTCCTCCAAAAATAGCAAGTATTATAATGGCGATTAAAATTATTGCGGCAGTCATAAGAGTTCTTTTTAAAGTTTGTGTTAATGATAAATTTATTATTTCATAAGAACTAATATTTTTAATTTTATTAAAATTTTCTCTAATACGATCAGAAGAAACAATGCTGTCATTTAAAGAATAACCAATAACTGATATTAGTGACGCAATACTTGTTAAATTTATTTCAATAGAAAATAATGATAAAAATCCAATAGTAATAATTATATCATGTATTAATGCTATAATTGTACTTAATGCTAATCTCCATTCAAAGCGAAAAGTAACGTATATAAAAATAGAAAATAAAGCAGCAAAAAAAGCTGTTATTCCCTTTAAAAATAAATCTGCACCTGCACCAGGACCAATCGATTCAGTTCGAGTAATAATGACTTTTTGTTTTTTTTGTAAATAAATATTATTTAGTATATTTTTAATAGTCAATGTATCATCAGCATTTTTATTTAAATAAAATTGTATTTTTATATTAAGATCACTGTCAAATTTTTGTAAGTTTACTTTATAAAGTCCAGATTTTTGTAATGATTTTTTCAAAATAGTTAAATTTATTGGTTTTTCTAATTGAATTTCAACAATTTTTCCTCCAGTAAAATCAATTCCTAGATTAAAATTTTTATTATAAATTACAAGAATAGAAATAATACATAAAATTACCGAAACAAAAAAAGCAAAATAATTCCAACGCATAAAATCATAAATTTTTGTTTTTTGTTCTGTTTTACTAGTTAATAGTACATTCATGAAAATTTTTCCTAAATGGAAAGTTTTTTAATATTCTTGTGACCATATAATAAATTAACTATTCCACGAGTTATAAAAATTGATGAAAACATTGAAGTAAAAATACCAATTGCAGTGGTAATTGCAAATCCTTTAATTGCACCAGTACCAAAGATATAAAGAACTATTGTAGTTATTAATGTACTAAAATTAGCATCTAATATACTAGATAATGCATTTTTATATCCATAAAAAATAGATAATTGTATTGAATTATTATTAATTAATTCTTCTTTAATTCTTTCATTAATTAATACATTAGCATCTACTGCTATAGCAATAGTTAGTACTATACCAGCTATACCAGGCATAGTTAATGTAATATTAGGAATTAATGACATAAGTCCTGTAATTAAGATTAAGTTAATAAATAAAGAAAATACTGCAATAAGACCAAATTTTTTATAAAAAATAATCATAAAACAACTAGCAGCAATTACACTCCATATACATGATTTAATTCCTTGAGTGATATTTTTTTTACCCATAATTGGTCCAATTATACGTTCTTCAAGTATTCGTAATGGAGCAATCAGAGCACCTGAACGTAATAATAACGATAACTGACGTGCTTCATCAATATTTTTAATTCCACTAATACGAAAATTATTGTTCAATACTGATTGAATTTTTGCGATATTAATTATTTCTTCCTTTTTTTGAAGGACTTTATCTCCATGAATGTCTTTTTTTCCTGTTTCATAATATTCAATTAAAAGAGTAGCTATTAACTTTCCAATGTTTTTTTTACTAAAATTAAACATAAGATTACCACCTTGATCATCAAGCATAATATCTACTTGAGGTTTATTATATTCATCAATGCTAACATTTGAATTAATAATATGGTTACCTGATAATATTACATTTTTTTTTAATAAATATTTTTGACCGTCTCTTGTACTTTTTACTTCTAACGTTTTTTCATAATCTTGACTATATTTTAGAATATCTGTTTCAACTACATGTAACTCTATCATAGCAGTAAGACTAATAATTTCTTTTGCGTGTGTAGCATCTTGTATGCCTGGAATTTCAACAACAATTTTGTCAAAACCTTGTTGATAAATTAAAATTTCTGATAATCCTAATTGATTTAAACGATTACGAAGAATACCGATATTTTTTTTTGTTATTTCTATAATAGTTTTATGAACAAATTCATCTTTCATTTGTACATAAATGTTTTTTTTAAAAACTGAAATAAAAAAATTTTTATTTAGCAATTGAAGATTTTTTAATAATTTTTTGCTATCTTTTTCATCATATAAATAAATTTTTATTTTTTTATTTGATATTTTTTCTATTTTTTTATAATGAATTTTGTTTAAATTAATAGTTTTTTTTATTAATTTAATATTATTATTCTGTATGTTAATAAAATTTTTATCTACATCTGATTGCATTAAAAAATAAATTCCACCTCTTAAATCTAAACCAAGTTTCATAGGATGAGCTCCAATTTTCTGCATCCATTTTGGGGTAGAAGGATATAAATTTAAGGCAACTAAATAATTTTTTCCTAGCTTTTTTTTTAAAATATTATAAAAATTTAATTGTGTTTCTGTATTTTTAAAAAATATAAAAAAACTTTTATTATCTAATATCAGTTTTTGAGCTGAAATTTTTTCTTTTTTTAAAACATTATGTATTTGATTTAAAGTATTTTTAGTAAACGGTTTATAGTGAGTTAAAGTAATTTGAATAGCTGGACTTTCTCCATAAATGTTTGGTAAAGCATATAAAGAACCTATAATTATGATAATAATAAATAAACAATATTTCCAAAAAGGATAACGATTTGACACAAAAATTCCAACCTATAACAAATTATAATTCATTAATGGTGCCTTTAGGCAAAATAGAAGCAATAAAGTCACGTTTAATAACAACTTCTGTTTTTTCGTTTAAAGCAATACTAATATATCCAGTTTTTTTGATGTTTACTACACGTCCTAATAAACCACTAGTAGTAATAATTTCATCTCCTTCAACAATCGAATCTATAACTTTTTTTTGTTCGTTTAAACGTTTTTTTTGAGGTAAAAAAACAACAAAATAAAAAGTAACACCAAATAATATTAATATTAATATTAAAGAATAAGGATTACTCTGATCAGTAGAGTGTATATTTGACATTTTTTTATTCCTATATTATATATTTCACCATTTGTTATCTTAATATATTATTTTTTATATAGAAATCATTAATAAATTTCTCAAGATTGTTATTTATAATAGCCATTCTTATATTTCTCATAAAAAACTGATAATAATGAAGATTATGAATAGTATTTAATCTCATACCTAGAGTTTCATTACATTTGTCTAAATGATGCAAATATCCTCTACTATAATTTTGGCATGTATAACATAAACATTCATAATCTAATGGACGTAGATCAGTTTTGTATTTCGTATTCCTGATTTTTATAATTTTTTTATTTGTAAACAAATACCCATTTCTTGCATTCCTTGTAGGAATGACACAATCAAACATATCGACACCATTTAATACTGCTGTAATAATATCTTCCGGTTTTCCAATACCCATAAGATAACGAGGTTTTTTAGAAGGAATTTTAGAACAAATATATGATAGAATGTTATTTATATCTTTTTTTGGTTCTCCTACTGATAAACCACCAATAGCGTAACCATCAAAGTTTATATCTAATAATTCTTTTAAAGAAAAAAGACGCAAATCTTTATAGATACTACCTTGAATAATACCAAATAAAAGTTTTTTCTTTGTTGTAATGGTTTGAAAACATATTTTACTTCTTTCAGCCCATTTTAAAGATCTTTCCATTGATTTTTTAGCATCTTTCCAAGTAACAGGATATGATGTACATTCATCAAAAATCATAAAAATATCAGATCCAAGATCATTTTGGATTGATATCGATTTTTCTGGATTTAAGAAAAAATATTCACCATTAATTGGACTTTTAAACTTTACTCCTTTTTCGTTAATTCTTCTAAATTTTTTTAAGCTAAAAACTTGAAAACCTCCAGAATCTGTAAGAATTGGTTTTTTCCACTGAATAAAATTATGTAAACCATTATAAGATTTTATAATTTTTGTTCCTGGTCTTAAAAATAAATGTAAAGCATTACATAATATTATTTGTGAACCAGTATTAGTAATCTCATCTATGGAGAGACTTTTTATCGTTCCATATGTTCCCACTGGCATAAAAGTAGGCGTGTCAATAACGTTGTTATTGATAATAAGACGACCGCAACGCGCTTTTCCACATATTGCATCAATCTTAAATTTCAATATTTTCTCCTAAAAATTTAATGTTTAAATGTGAGGATCATTACTAATAAACATTGCATCGCCATAACTAAAAAAGAGATACTTTTTTTTAATTGCTTCCTGATAAGTTCTCATGAGCAGTTGACGTCCAACAAAAGCTGAAACTAAGATAATTAAAGTAGATTTAGGCAAATGAAAATTCGTAATTAACGCATCAATAACTCTATATTTCCATCCTGGATATATAAATATATTTGTTTTACCAGAGTATGGAACAAAATTTTGATTGTTGTTTATAGCTATACTTTCTAATGCTCTAACTGTACTAGTACCTACTGCTATTATTTTATTACCTCTAGCTTTACAAGATAAAATTGCATTAATTGTTTCTTGTGAAATATTTAAGTATTCATCATGCATAGTATGATATTTTATATTCGTTTTTCTGATACTTTTAAATGTACCAATCCCGATATGTAAAGTTATAAATGCTGTTTCTATATTCTTTTTTTTAATTTTTTTTAATAATTCTTGATCAAAATGTAAACCTGCAGTATGCGCTGCAATTGAACCAATATTTTTTCCATATATTGTTTGATAATATTCGTAATCTATTTTTTCATCAATACGTTTTATATATGGAGGCAATGGAATATGACCTACTTCATAAAGAATATCAAGTGTATTAAAATTATTTTTACTAAAACTAATAATTGCTTCATTTTTAATAATTTTTATAATAATTGCTTCTATATATTGAGTAGAATTCTTTCTTTTTTGTAAAAATATCTTTGAACCTAATGATAATGGACGTTTTGAATAAATATGTACTAAAATATTTTTGTTGTCTAAAATACGTTCTACTAAAATTTCTATTTTTCCTCCAGTATTTTTATGTCCATATATTCTAGCAGGAATTACTTTGGTATCATTAAAAATTAATAAATCTCCTTCATTAATTTTGTTTACAATATCGTAAAATTTCGTATGAGTTATTTTACCACTGATTTTATTTAGTATAAGTAATCGACAACTACTTCTTTTTTTTTGTGGAAAACGTGCAATTAGTTTAGTAGGAAGATCAAAAAAGAATTTAGATATATGCATAATTTTAAATATTTTTTTTCAATTAATTAAAATATTGAATAGTTTTTACTTATAAAAATTTTCAAATTTTTTTATTGCTTGATTAATTAAGCCATCAAATACAATTTTTCCTTTGTCTATTAATATACTTCTTAATGAAAGATTCTTAAAATCATCAAGATGATGAGTAATATTTAGTAAAGTGATATTATATTCGTTACAAATTGTATCGATCAACTTGATAATTTCTTGTCTTAAAAAAAAATCTAAACTTGAAAATGGTTCATCTAATAGTAATACTGGTCTTTTTTGCAATAAACAACGACTTAATGCAACACGTTGTTGTTGTCCTCCTGATAATTGATAAGGAAAAAATTGCATTAAATCAATAATTTTCATCTTTTCTGCTATTTTTTTTATTTTTTTTTTTTCTAAATCATTTAGTTTTAATCTAGAATTTAAAGCTAATCCTATATTTTCATAAACAGTTAAATGCATAAAAAGATTATTTTCTTGAAATAACATTGAAACTGGTCGTTGATTTGAATAAATTTTAGTATAATCATAATTATTAATAAAAATTTTTCCTTGTATAGGTTGAAAAAAACCAGATATTAAGTTTAAAAGTGTAGTTTTACCAGAACCACTAGGGCCTATTACAATGATTTTTTCTCCTTTTTTAGCTGTAAAAGAAAAATTAAAAATTGTGTTAGCATGCCGATACTTTATATCAATTAATTTTAACATTTTTAAATAAAATATTCTCAATAAAATAAAATAATAACAAACAAAAAAATAAAATAAAAAAAGATATTACATTTGCATCTTTATAATTGTAATTATTCATTTGTTCATAAAGATATATTGGCAATGTGCATATATTATCATTTTTAAATAAACCAAGAATTCCAAAATCTCCGATTGAAAGAATACAAGAAAAAGCTAAAGCATATGCTATTTTTTCTTTTAAAAAACGAAATTCTACAAAGATAAATCGATTAATACCAGAAATATTTAAAGATTGACAAAGATTATTATATTTTTTGTTAAAAATAAACATTGGATGTTCTAAAATTTTTATTATATAAGGCATAACAAGTAAAGTATTATTAAAAATAAATAAATTATTAATTAAATATTTTGTATTATCAAAAAAGTTATGAAATAAAAGAAAAAAAGTTATAGATAAAACATTACTTGGTATAGTTAAAATTAAAATTCCACTTATTCTTAATATTTGCGCTTTTACTTTAGAAAAGTATACATTTAATTCACGAATAGTCCATAATAACATTATGGAAAAAATTAAAGCAAAAATACTTGATGTTAATGAAATTTTGATGGATGAATAAACAGCATTTAAAAAGTTATGGTTTTTCAAGATAGAAATTATATTTTCTTGTATACCGTAATAAACTATCGTAAATAAAGGAGGTAAGAAAAAAAACATAGCAATCATGATTATGATCATATCTACTAATTTTAAAACAAAAGAATCTTGTGTATAATTTGAAAAATTAGAAGCATATTTTATCGAAGTTATAATTTGGAGGTTTTTAAAGCGTTCATTGATTAGTAAAAATATTAGACAAATAAAGAATTGAATACAAGATAATAATGCAGCATAACTTGGATTAAAATTAAAATTTAATGATTCATAAATGAGCACTTCAATAGTAGTTGATTTAGGTCCACCTCCTAATATCAAGGCTATAGTAAAAGTGGAAAAACATAAAATAAAAATAAGCGTAAAAATAGGTATTATTTGATTTCTTAAAAAAGGCCACTCTATTAATTGAAATCTATTCCAACCATATATATTTAGTTGCGAAGATAATTGGCAATATTTTTCAGAAATATTTTCCAAATTTTGTAAAAACAAACGAGTAGCAAGTGGTAAGTTTAAAAAAATATGTGTGATTAAAATTCCTTTAATACCATATAAAGAAAAATTATAAGAAATATGAAAATACGTACAAATTTTTGCAAGCCATCCGTTATGACCATAAATCGAAACTATACCTATTATAATAACTAAAATAGGTATGACTAAATTAATACTAAAAATTTGTAATAAAAGTTGACGTCCTAAAAATTTTCTTCTATGTAAAGCTTGAGCTAACATTATAGCTAATATTATAGATAAAAAAGCAGATAATATAGCTTGCCAAAAAGAAAAAAACACTACATGATGTAAATATTTATCGTGTAATAAAATATCAATCCACTTTTGGTTGTTTTCTTCTAAATGAGAAATTTTTCTTAATACAAAAAAAACTGACATTATAATAGTATATAAAAGAAAAGATATCATTATTCCAGGTATAATAATTAAATTTTTATTGTTTTTTAATTGTTGATTGCTTCCTGCCATTCTTTAATCCATTTTAATCGATTTTTTTCTATTAATATTTCATCTAAATTTAATATGTTTTTAGGAAAAATGATTTCTTTATAAGATTTTGGTAGTTTTTTTTGAATTATTGGATACATCCAATTTTTTTTTGGAATAAATTCTTGAAAGTCTGGTGTTAAAACAAAATTCATAAATTTTTTAGCTAATTGTAAATTTTTACTATTTTTTAATTGTGCTACAACTGATACTTTTAAAACATGACCTTCAGGAAATATACAAGCAACATAGTTTTTTTTATTTTCTTTCATAATATGATATATTGGGGAAGTTGTATAACTAAGTACTAAATCAGCTTCTCCTTTTAAAAATAAAACATAAGCATCGCTCCAAGTTCTTGTAATGGTAATTGTTTTTTTTGATAATTTTTTCCAAACGTTAATTGAATCATGAGCATAAATTTTTTTAATCCAATAAACAAAACTAAATCCTAAAGAACTTGTACGAGGATTTTCATAAATAATATTTCCAATTTTTTTATTTTCTACTAAATCTTTGAGACTTTTTGGTGGAGTTTTGAGTTTGTTTTTATCATAAATAAATGTGATACATCCGTACTCAAAAGGCATAAATATAGGATTGTTCCAAAGTATTGGTAAGTTTATTTTTTTTATATCAACATCATGTTTCATAAACAAACCTGTTTTTTCCGCTAATTTCATTAGATTTTGATCTAATCCAATAACAATATCAGCTGTATTGTTTTTACCTTCTAACCTTAATCTATTTAATATAGCGAAACTATCTTTTAACGAAATATAATTTATTTTACATTTATATTTTTGTTCAAATTTTTCCTTAATTTCCAAACCTGGGCCAAAATTGTTAGTAAAAGAATTACATGAATAGATTGTTAAAATAGATTTTGCAGATACTTCAGAAAAAAAAATAAATAAAAAAACTAAAAAAAAAATTTTTTTATATTTCTAAAAAAGTTTATAAAAGTTAAAGATAATTTTTTACGTAACATAAAAGATGTTATTTTACTATATTGATGGTTTAACAACTATGTTATTGGTGTCCAATTTTACTTCATGTATTTTAACATAAATTATATCAGAAATTTTATATAGAATTTTTTTTTTTAAGTATAAAATACCTTGTTTGTTATTTACGAATAAAAAATCATTTTTATTCACAATAAAAGATAAAGGAATAAAAGCTATTGCTCCGTTTTCTATTAAACATACACGTATTCCAAAACGGAGTATACTAATAATTTCAGCTTTAAAAATATAATTTTTATTATTGATAGAAGATATATATTGAGCATAAAGCCAATTTTTAATTTCACGTTCTACCACGCGGTACATTCGTCGTCTTTCATGTATTTTTTTAACGATAGATTCTTTGGGACACTCAACTTTATTATTAAAAATAACAGATTTAATTAATCGATGATTAATTAAATCACTATATTTCCGAATAGGTGACGTCCAAGTAGCATATGAATTTGTTCCTAATCCAAAATGAGGGCCCGATTTCGTTTTTATTTCTTGAAAATTTTGAAATTTTCGAATATACCTTAAAAGGTATTGATTTTTTTGATTATTTAATTGACGATATATTTTGCAAAATCCTTTAACAGTAGTAATGTCATAATTATTCGTTTGAATGCCATTTTTTAATAATATTTGCACTACTTCTTCAATATGTGCATCATCAAAACCAGTATATATATTATATATACCGAACCCTAATTTATCTTTTAAAAATTTTCCTGCGCATATATTTGCTATAATCATAGCTTCCTCAACAATATAATTTGCAGTTCTGCGATACTCAACAAAAATATTAGTAATTTTACCTTTTTCATTCATAGAAAAACGATATTCAGGAGCGCTTTTTAAGATTAACGTGTTTTCGTAACGCCATTTTCTACGTATAAGATAAAAACTGTATAATAATTTTAATTGATGAATAACTTTTTTATGAAAAACTACTTCTTTTTTACTATTTTTTTTTTCTAAAAAATTTGAAACATCATAGTAAGCCAATTTTTCTTTAGACTTTATCCATGCAAGAAAAAACTCAATACTGTTATTAATAATAGTTCCAATTTTATTTATTTTTACACGACAAACTAATGCTGATCTTAATAATGAAGGTTTTAAAGAACAAAGATTTTCCGATAACTGATAAGGTAACATCGGAATATTAAATCCAGGAAAATAATAAGTAAATGCACGTTTTTCAGCTGTTTTATCAACTTCACTATTTTTTGAAAAATATGCTGTAGGATCTGCAATTGCAATTGTAAGACAAAAAACTTCTTTTGATATTTCTTCTATATATAATGCATCATCTATATCTTCAGTATTACTATTATCAATAGTGATAAAATCTAAATGAGTTAAATCTATTCTTTTATTAGAAATATCTAAAATTTTTTTTTCTGTAACAATGTTTAAATCTTTATATTCTACATCGTAACGAGATAAAGTAACTAACCAAGGAACTAAATAATTTGTTTCTCTAGCAATAAATGTAATTAATTTAGCGTAAAAATAGTCGTTTCCGTTTAGTGGATGACCACACATTTCTGCTATTAACCAATCTCCTGTTTTTAACATTTTTTTTTGAACATTATTATTTAAAAAACAAATAATTTTTTCTTTTTGATATTTATAAGTTGCATAGATAAAAAAACGGTTGTTTTCTTTTTTTATTTGACCCACAAATCGTTTTAAAAAAGGTTCAATTAATTTTTCAGGTTCTGCTTTATTACAATTTTCTGACAAATAAACAAGAGCAGTAATTTTATCACCATTCATAACTTTATTTTTTAATGAACTAGGAATAAAAAAACTTTTTTGATGAACTGTTTCAAGAGAACAATATCCTTTATTATTTTTTTTTACAGTGCCTTCAATGCGTAAAAAATTTTCTTTAAATTTATTTTTAAGTTTTATGAGTATAGGGTTATCATGCAACATGTGTTATTAATATCTTATATATTATTTATTAAATATTAATTCATAATTTTAAAAATCATTTTAAAATATAAATTATTTGTGTTTTTTTTTAAAAAAACTACCTTTTAAAGTATCTTCAATTAAAATATCCATTTTTTTTAATCTTTCTCTGATTTTATCAGCAAGTATCCAATTTTTTTCTTTACGTGCATTATTTCTTATAATGATTAATTCATTAATTTGATCAAGCTCAATTGTTGATATAGTTGGTGTTTTTTTATTCAAAAAATATGATGAATCATTATTTAATAATCCTAATATATTACCTAGCTTACGTAATTTTGTAGCGAGTAAATTAACTATCTTATCTTTTCTGTTTTTTTTATAAAAATTAATTTTTTGTGCTATTTTAAACAAAATTGAATAGGCTTTAGGAGTATTAAAATCATTATTCATAGCATTGCAAAAAGAAATATCATATTCTTTTGTATAATTAGTATTATCTTCTATTTCATGTGTATTATTTAATGCTTTATATAAATGTCGTAACGCAGATTCTGCTTGATCAAAACTTTTTAATGTACAATTAATAGGTTTTCTATAATGACTAGACAAAGCAAAGTATCTAATTGTTTCACTATCATATTTTTTTAAAATATTTTTTAATATAAAAACATTGCCTAATGATTTAGACATTTTAACTGAATTTAACATTACCATTCCAGAATGAATCCAATAATTTGGATAACTCTCACTATCATATGCACAAACGGATTGTGCAATTTCATTTTCATGATGTGGAAAAATTAAATCAGAACCGCCACCATGAATATCAAATTTTTTTCCAAAATATTTATAACTCATAGCAGAACATTCAATATGCCAGCCCGGTCTACCATAACCCCAAGGTGATTTAAAATTAAAAGTTTGATTAGAAGCATCATATTTCCATAAAACAAAATCCTCACAATTTACTTTACTTGACACATTAATTCGCGTATTTAATTTCAAATAATTAATCTTTTGATGTGATAAACAACCATAATTTTTATAAGTTTTAATATTAAACATCACATCACCATTTTTAGCTATATAAGCATGGTTTTTTTTTATTAATTTTTTTATAAAATTAATAATTTCTGTAATACATTCTGTAACCTTAGGTTCGAAGTTTGGTAGAATTAAATTAAGCAATTTAAAGTCTTTATTCATTGCTTTTATCATATCGTTTGTTAATGTAAAGATGGTTTTTTTATTCAATATTGCTTGATTAATAATTTTATCATCTATATCAGTAATGTTACGAATATAGTTAACTTCATATCCTATATGTTTAAAATAACGTATAATCATGTCAAAGATAATAAACGTTCTACCATGTCCAATATGACAAAAATCATAAGGTGTTACACCGCAAATATATATATTAATTTTTTTCGGATTAATAGGTTTAAATATTTCTTTTTTTCGATGTAATGTATTATAAATTTTTAGCATTAAATTTATCCTAATAAAGTTATATTAATTAGATAAAAAATGATAAAATACATTATATATTATATGCGTATTTTTTTACTTTTTATTTTATAGTCAAAAGTGTATTTTTGTTTCAAAAACATTAGATAATTTTTTTTCAAAACGCATAATTCATTATTTATTATTGATATTTTTTATTTTAAATATGTCACACACACTTTTTATTTCTGATTTGCATCTTTCTCAAAAAAAAAAAACTGTAACTAAATCTTTTTTTAAATTTTTAAAAAAAATAACAAAAAATTGTGATGCTTTATATATATTAGGTGATTTATTTGAAATATGGATTGGTGAAGATTACTCTAGTATTTTATATAAAAAAGTTACTATATTCTTAAGTTTATTAACTTTTCCTGTTTACTTTATTCACGGTAACAAAGATTTTTTAATTAATGAAACATATGCAAACAAAAGTAATATGATTATTCTACCAGAAAAAAAAATATTATTTTGTTATGGATACAAAATTTTAATAACACATGGTGATATATTTTGCACTAAAGATTTCAAATACCAACAGCTTAAAAAAATTTTACAGAAAAAGTTTTTAAAAAACATTTTTCTTTTATTACCTTTATTTATAAGAAAAAAAATTGGAGCATATATACAAAATAAAAGCAAAAAAATAAATAAGTATTTTAGAACAGATACAAACATTGATGAAAAAAAAGTTTTTGAAATAATGAATGAAGAAGATGTACAAATATTAATTCATGGACATACTCATAAATCCGGAATACATAAAAGTAAAGGATCAAAAAAGTCTTATAAAAGGATAGTATTAAGTAAATGGAAAAAAAACAAAGGCTCTTATGTAAGAGTTGATGAAAATGGTATTAATCTTTGTTTTTTAAATTTCGATAATTGAATAATAATGGTATTTATTAATAAATCACAATCACGAAAAGTAATAAAATATGTTTAAAAAAAAATCAATAGTACCTGTTGCTGTAATAATGGGATCCAAAAACGATTGGAATATTATGAAAAATTCTTGTGATATTTTACAAAAATTATCCGTTTCTTTTTATAAAGAAGTTATTTCTGCACATCGAACTCCAGATAGATTGTTTAGTTTTGCAGAATCTGCAGCAAAAAAAGGATTTAAAATAATTATAGCAGGAGCAGGTGGATCCGCTCATTTACCTGGTATGTTAGCATCAAAAACATTAGTTCCTGTTTTAGGTGTTCCTATTAATAGTACTGTTTTAAATGGAATAGATAGCTTATATTCCATAGTGCAAATGCCAGGTGGTATACCTGTAGGTACTTTATCTATTGGAAAATCTGGAGCAATAAACGCAGCTTTATTAGCAAGTCAAATTTTATCCATTTATGATAAAAATTTACAAATACGTTTACAAAATTGGAGAAACGAAAACACAAAAAATATATTAAAAAACTCACAATTCAATGAGAATTCTTAATCATGAAATTAATATACGTATTAGGTAATGGACAATTAGGTCAAATGCTTAAGCAAGCAGGAGAACCTTTAGGAATTAAAGTAATGTTCATCAATAAAAATACAAAATCTTTAATAAAATTTTTTGATGCTATTACAATAGAAACTGAAAATTGGCCAAAGAATATAATTACTCAGACATTAATAAAAAATCCTCTTTTTTTTAACTATAATGCCATAATCTGTTTAACGGATCGCTTAACACAAAAGAAATTTTTAGATCAATTAAAAATGCCTAATGTTAAATGGATATATTTATCAAAAAAAAAAACGTTAAAAGACGCTTTCCAAAAATTAGGTAAACGTTTAATTTTAAAAAAAAGAACTGGTGGATATAATGGTCTCTACCAAAAATTTATAGAAAAAGAGAATGTTGAGAACAATAAACAAGATTATCAACAATATATTTTTGAAAAAAAAGTTGATTTTATTGAAGAAATTTCTTTAATTGGTGCACGTTCAAAAAATAATCATATTGTTTCATATCCTATTACATATAATTTTCACGAAAATAGTATGCTGAGAGCAAGTATTTCTTTTAAAAAAACAAATAAAAATATTCAAAATCAATCAGAAAATATACTAAAAACTATAATGAACCAATTAAAATATGTAGGAGTTATGGTAATAGAATTTTTTTTAATTGATTTCAATACATTATTAATTAATGAGATAGCACCTAGAGTTCATAACAGTGGGCATTGGACACAAAACGGAGCTTCTATTAGTCAATTTGAATTACATCTTCGTGCTATTTTAGATTATCCTATGTACAACCCAACGATTTGTTACGATTATTCAGTAATGATTAATTTAATTGGGATTGATTTTAATATGTTGTGGATTAACCAGTCTTCTGTACATTTACATTGGTATTCAAAAAAAACGTTTAAAGGAAGAAAAGTTGGTCATTTAAATATAGTTGATAATAATTATTTACGATTATGCAAAACTTTAAAAAATTTACAAAAAAATTTACCTAACAATTATGCTTCAAGTATAGAATGGTTAATAAAAAAAATAATATTGCATAATAAGTTTTAAAAAATATTATTATATCGTTTTAAATTTAAAAGGAATAAATATGATTACAATTGGAACTCCACTTTGTTCTAGCGCAACTCGTGTAATGTTATTAGGTTCTGGTGAATTAGGAAAAGAAATAGCTATAGAATGTCAACGTTTAGGAATAGAAACAATTGCTGTTGATAGATATCAAAATGCACCTGCAATGCAGGTTGCACATAAGCAATATGTTATCAATATGTTAAACGAAAAAGAATTATGTATGTTAATAAATCAGGAAAAACCAAATTTTATTGTTCCTGAAATTGAAGCTATTTCTACTACAACATTACTAAAATTAGAAAAAAAAGGTTATAAAATAGTTCCTAGTGCTTATGCTATAGATTTAACAATGAATAGAGAAAAAATTCGCTCTTTTGTCAGAAATCAGTTAAAGATTCCTGCTGCAAAGTATTATATTGCAAATAATAAAATAAAATTTATAGAAATGATAAAAAAAATAGGTTTCCCATGTATTGTAAAACCTTTAATGAGTTCTTCTGGAAAAGGTCAAAGTGTGCTTCATAACTTTGATAAAATTAATGAAGTATGGGATAAAACACAAAAAGAAAATAGAGCTCATATCGCTAGTAGCGTTATTATCGAAGAATTTATAAATTTTGATTTTGAAATTACTCTTTTAACTGTTAGTGCTGTGGATGGCATCCATTTTTGTAGTCCAATTGGTCATCGTCAAAAAAATGGTGATTACAGAGAATCTTGGCAACCCCAAGAAATAAATGATGCGATAAAAAAATCTGCGTATAAAATTGCAAAAAAAATTGTTCTTTCTTTAAAAGGATATGGAATATTTGGGGTAGAATTATTTATAAAAAATAATGAAGTTATTTTTAATGAAATCTCTCCTAGACCTCATGATACTGGATTAGTTACATTAATATCTCAAGATATGTCACAGTTTTCTTTACATGTACGTTCTTTTTTAGGCATACCTATCGGAAGTATTAGAAATCATAACTTTTATTGTGCTTCCTCTGTTATATTGTCAACTATTAATAGTAATAACATTAAATTTAATTTTTTAAAAGAAGTTCTAAAAAAAGATATTGAAATAAAATTGTTTGGAAAACAACATGGTTTTATTGGAAGGCGTTTAGGTATTGTTCTATCAAAAAGCAATATATCAATTAAACATGCTATAAAACAAGCAAAAATTTTTGCAAAAAAAATCGTAATAACATAATAATAATTTTCTTAATGTTGTATATATATAATGTAAACTACTTCTTATATTTTATCGAAATAAAATATATATTAAATAAAAACAATTATTTTTTTTCAGAAACATAGGGGATTTTATCTAACATCTTTCCTATAATTATTTCTTCTTTTCTATGATTATATGCATTTACAAAGTACGCTTTTTCATTAATCTGAATTTCATGATACATATGATTGTAAACTCTTTCTAAAGTGTTTAATGTACGACAACGGCGAAATTTTAATAAATAATCAATTTTTTTCATTTTTTTATCTTTTTTTAAATTTTTGTTATTAAAATAATTATGAAATATTTTTATTTTTTATAAAGTTATTTAATTACATTTCATTTTTTAATATCGATATTAGTGATTTCTACAAATTAACGACAAGGATAATAAAATAAAATTTTTAATATTTGAAGAAAAAACTTTATAAAATTAATATAATTTTTATGTTTTTTTATATATTCATAAAACCAATACTTACAGTAAGGCAAATACATTAAAAATGTTAGATTATATTATAGTACCTGTAACTATTTTTCATCAGAATTGTTCGATTGTTTGGTGTAAAAAAACTTATATAGCTACCATCATAGATCCTGGAGGAGATACAAACAAAATAAAAAAAGTTATTACTGATAATAAACTTGTTCCTACTAATATATTAATAACACATGGACATATTGATCATATAGGAGCAGCAAAAATAATATCTAATTTTTATAAAATTCCAATATTCGGTCCTCATAAATACGATAAATTTTTATTAGATAATTTATCAGAACAAAATAAAATGTTTAATACAGATTTAGAGTATCTTAATTTTTTACCAAATTCTTGGTTAGAAGAAAACAACAAAATCAAAATTGGTAAATTAATTTTTAATATTATTCATTGTCCTGGACATACTCCTGGGCATATAGCTATATTTAATCAAAAAAATAATTTTTTAATATCTGGAGATATTATTTTTAAAAATGGTATTGGTAGAACAGATTTACCTGGTGGTAATCTAAAAGATTTAATATTATCAATTAAAGAAAAAATATTTACTTTAGGTAATAATATTACTTTTTTGCCAGGTCATGGTCCAATATCAACTCTTGGAGAAGAAAAAAAATTGCAACTATTTTAATAATATATCTTGTAACTAATTGCTGAGAAAAACGAGATGGCCTCTCGTTTTTCTTCTATTAATATATCTAAAAATTATAAACGATACCCGTTGAAAAACTGTTATCTAAACGTGTTTCTATATCGCGATTCTTATGTAGTTTATTTAATACTATTTCAGCATAAACGAAAGCATTTTTATTAAAGTAAAAAGTAGTGTTTATTTTAAAATCATTTCCTACTGGAATATTTCCATCATCTACAGTGTTTTGAATATGATATCCTTCCAATCGAGAATAAAGAATTGAGGCATTTAGTCCAAAATCAAATCTATATTGAATCATTGCTTCAACATTTCTAGCTTTAGTAATACTGCCATGTGCAAAATATCCTCCATCATGATATGTTATTCCTTCAAGATATATTCCGTTTAAAGATTGTGAATAACTTAATGCAAGATATAGTGGTTTTGTGTCATATTTAAAAGCAGTAGTCCAATATTCACTACGGTGGCCTACTCCAAATATAATAGGATGTGCAGCAGTCGCTTCTTCATTACGGCGTTTTTGCATACCATAAGCAAAAGAAAAACCCATATTAAATGGTGTAATGTATGTTAAAGAAAAACCGTAACCGTTATCATTATAACGATCTTGTCTATCGGTTTTAAATAAACTTTTTTGAACATATTGAGCAGCAATATCTAATCCATCAAAAAATCCAAATAGATCAGAGTTACGATATGTAAAAGCTCCATTCATTCTACCAGCAATTGTATTGTTTTGAACGAATTTACTACCAAAATGTAATTTGTTTGTCCATGATAATGCATCATTTATTACACCATAATTATGTCCATAGTCTAAAGAACCTAAATAAGGTATTTTGATACCAGCAAATGCTAAATTATTGTTTATCGAAATATCATTTTCATGTTTAAATCCAAATTCTACTTTATTTGTAGGAATAGAATATTCTAATTGCCCATAACTATAAATTAAATTATTAACTGTTGATTCACCTTTTAACCCTATTTGTATATTAGATTGATTACCGTTAAGATCAGAATATCCTGTTTTTTCTTTACTGATGTCAAATTGTTCTCGTATTTGACCGTAAATTTCTATATTATTTTGATTATCGTTTGAAATTTCTGCAGCGTTTAAAGAGTTTATGCTAAATAAAATGGGGATAATGATTGCGAGTATTTTTTGCTTAATCATTATTTTCTACCTCACAAATTTTATTAATATTTTCAATTAATTTTATTAATTTTCGAGAAAGTTCATGCACTATATTTTTATATAAATTTATTGGTTATTTTATTTTATTGATGAAAATATATCATGATTTTTACCATAAAGAAAATAAGCTAAAATATTTTTTTTAAAAATTAATATTTTTTGGAGTTCTTGGAAACGGAATTACATCTCGTACATTTTTTATACCTGTTACATAGCTTAATAAACGTTCAAATCCCAGTCCAAAACCAGAATGATGAACTGTTCCATAACGACGAAGATCACGATACCACCAATAATCTTTTTTAATTAACCCCATTTCTTGTATTCTATTATCTAAATATTTTAAACGTTCTTCGCGTTGAGATCCTCCAATAATTTCTCCAATACCTGGCACTAAAACATCTATTGCAGCAACTGTTTTTTCATCTTCATTTAGACGCATATAAAAAGCTTTAATTTTTTTAGGAAAATTTTTAATAATAACTGGTTTTTTAAAATACTTTTCTGTTATATATTTTTCATGTTCTGCAAAAAAATCCATTCCCCAAAAAATTTTTCTCTCAAAATTATTTTCATATTTTTTTAAAATTTTAACGACATCATCGTATTCAATTTCTTCAATATTATTACATATAAAATATTCAAAATGAGATAAAATATTTTCATTCACTGTTTTTTTCAAAAAATCTATATCATCCATACATGTTTTTAAAAGATTTTCAAGAACGTTTTTTAACATAGATTTAATAAATACGATAATATCGTTAAGTTTATAAAATGCTATTTCAGCTTCTAACATCCAGAATTCTGAAAGGTGTCGACTAGTGTTAGAATTTTCTGCACGAAAAACTGGACCAAAATTATATACTTTTGATAAAGCACAAGCAAAACATTCTAAATTTAACTGACCTGATACAGTTAAATAACTTTCTTTCCCAAAAAAATTTTTCTGATTATTTTGAAGTGTTTCAGTTGATTTCATGTGTGAAACATAAAACATTTCTCCAGCGCCTTCTGTATCTAAAGAAGTAAGTATGGGAGTTGGTATCCATAAAAAACCTTCTTGATTTAGAAAAGAAAAAAAAGATTGTGCTAAGTGATGTCGTATTCTAGAAATTACTCCAATTATTTTAGTACGAGCACGTAAATGAGAAACTTCACGAAGATATTCAATGCTATGATTTTTTGCAGATATGGGATAATTTTCTGGATTCTTGATCGTACCAATAATTTTAATATCATGTGCATAAAGATCATATATTTGAGATCTACCAACAGATTTTTCTAAATTTCCTAAAATAATAACACTACAACCACTATTCAATTTTTTAACTTCACTATAATTTTTTATAGTATTAGGTACAATTATTTGAAGATTATTTATACAAGAACCGTCATATATATGAATAAAAGAAATTCCAGATTTAGAATCTCTTTTTGTTTTTATCCAACCACGCACGGTAATTTTAGTTTTTATTTTTATATGATGCTTGAGTACATCAGATATTGATACAACTTTCATAGAAGTTTCTCACTAAAATAAATTGATTTAAAAATATTATTAAAAATATTCATTTTTAAATATCTTTTGATGAAAAAAAGATATTTGTTATAAAATTGCTATGCAGACAAATAATTTTTTTAATTTATAATTGGTAAATTATATGCTTTATGTAAAGTTTGTATAAAAGACTGATCTTTACAAATAGTTTTACCAGGGCTATCAGAAATTTTTGCTACTGGTTTTCCATTACATTCAATTAATTTAATAATAATATTTAGAGGATTAATATTAGGAATATCACAACTTAAATGTGTTCCTATTCCAAAAATTACATTAGTAAGATGACCAAATTTTTTATATATATTTAATGTTTTATCTAAAGTTAGATTATCTGAAAATATTAATGTTTTATTTTTAGGATTAATTCCTAGTTTTTTATAATGTAAAATAGCTTTTTCACCCCATTTTAATGGATCTCCTGAATCATGACGAAGTCCATTATATTGACATGCAAATTTTTTTCCAAAATCTTTTAAAAAAGCGTCCATATTGATACAATCAGTAAGAGCGATTGAATATTGATTATAATATTCTTCTAACCATACTTGTAACGCTACGCGTTGACTATTAGCTAATATAGGACTAATTTGTTGATGTGCTTGAAACCATTCATGCGAATTTGTACCAATTGGGGGAAGATTAAATTTTCTTGCAAAGTGATAATTACTAGTTCCTATAAACCATGGAAAACTTTTTTTTAGTGTTAGAATAATTAGTTCTTGAACTTTTTTTGAAAATCTTCGTCTTGTTCCAAATTCAATTAATTTAAAACGGGACATATCTAATTTTTTTGTTTTTTTATAAAAATTGTATAATTTTTCTTGTAAAAAAATTATTGCTTTATTTGGTAAAATTTTTGGTGATCGGTTTCGATGTACTATCTCGCTAATTACAGCTAGAAGCGGTGTTTCCCACATAACAACTTCTAACCATAAACCTTTGATAGAAATTTTTAATTGGTTATTATAGTTATATATTTTGATTAATTTTGGGTTATAACGAAATTTTTTTAACCAATTTTTATAATCTTTTTTAAAACAGTTAAACTTAGATATATAATTAAGTTCTTCATTTTTTAAATAAAGAAATTCCATCATTTTTATTTCTTGATATATTTCTTTTATATAACAACCAATAAAATCTTTACTACGACAATAAAATTCTGCTTTCACTCTTACATTATAATAACGGTGAAAAATTGCTTGTTGTATATAAAATTTATATACGTCTGTATCAAGTATTGTTTTAATAATTGGATCAATTATTTTCATATTTTTTTTTTTTTATTTTTAAACAATAAAAATTAGTTTTAAAATTAATAATTAAAAATATTTAAATAAAATAAAAATATATAAAATATTGTTTTATTTACATATTTTAAAGTTTTTTTCATAATAAAAAGAGCAATTTTAAAATAAAAAAACTATTTTTAGTATGATTTGAAAATATGTTTTTTGCAAAACTATAAAATATTATATATGAAAAAATTTTTTATTTTCACTGTGCTGTAAATACTTACTAAAATGAAATAAAAAAAATTAAAAAAATTTAAGTGTTTTATAAATATAATGTAGTCCCTTTTTGGTGATACTTAAATTAAGAACGAAATATATAAAAAAAGATATATATTAAAATTATTACAATAAATATTTTTTTTGTTATTTATAATTATATTATAAAAATTTTTATTTAAATAATAAAATAAATATTTTAAAAAACATACATATTGTATTATTGTTATTTTATCTATCTTAATGAGTAAATTTTAGTATCTACATATCTTTAAAAACTATTCTTAATTTTTGTTAGTCTTTATAATAAAAAGTATATAATATATTATATTTAAAAAAAAATTGTGAGAAAAAATATTTTCTGAAAAATTTTTTTACTTTTTCTAATAGAAAATCTATATTTTTTTGTTAAATTAGTTAAATTATTTTTGCATATTTTTGTATATTTCTGAATTTTTTATATATAGAAGTGAATAGTTTTATCCTTATATAATTAATGTTATTATAATTAAAAGAAAAAATAAGTTTAGAATACATTATATTAAATATAAAAAAACAAATAATCGTGATTGCATGATTACTATTGAACTACTTTAAAAGTAATTACAACATATAACAATAAAATAAATATTATAATAATTTAAGTAAGTTTTTAATGAATCTTCATTTATCATCTTGATATAAAATTAAAAAAAACTTTTTAAACCATTATTGCTAATTATTAAATTCAGTATAATTTCTAATTGCTTTAGAAATTTTAATATATTTTTATAATAAACTTATAAATTTTATTAGACTAATTAATTTAACACTAATTGACATAACTTTATTTATTATATATATATAAAATTGTTTTTATAAAAAAATTTAGGAAAACATATGATATTTAATATCAAAAAATTTGATATAGAAAAAGAGCATATTGATTGTATAGTTACAGGCATTTTTTCTCTAAAAAATTTATCGAATTCAGCTACAATGATAGATAATTTAAGTAATGGTTATATAAAAAAAATATTAAGTTATGGGGAAATGCAAGGAAAAATTAAACAATCCTTAATATTGTATAATATTCCTAATATAATATCTAAAAAATTTTTATTAATTGGATGTGGAAAAAAAAATAAAATTAACGATGATCAATATCAAGAAATTATTTGTACAATTGTAAAAAATTTAAATAAAATGTCAATGAAAAAAGTTGTTGTTTATTTGAATGAATTAAACGTTGAAAAAAGAGATTTGTATTGGAAAATACGTCAATTTATAGAAATTTTTTATGAAAAAACTTATATTTTTAGCTTAAATAAAAATAAACAAAAAACATTCAACAATACATATGAAATAATTATTCATCTTGAACAAGAGAGTGATTTTTCTATTGGAAAAATTGCTATAAAACACGCTTTAGCAATTGCTTCTTCAATAAATATTGCAAAAAATATTAGCAATTTACCCTCTAACATTTGTAATGCTGAATATATTAGTCATAAAGCTAAAGAAATGGAAAATATTTATAATAATATTCATACATATAATATATATGAAAAAGATATGAAATTGTTAGGTATGAACGCATATTTAGCAGTTGGATCTGGATCAGAAAATCAATCTATAATGTCAATTATCCAATATAATAACTCTAAAAAATCTATAAAAAACCCTATAATATTAATAGGGAAAGGTTTAACTTTTGATTCTGGAGGATTATCAATCAAACCTGCAGAATCAATGTCACATATGAAATATGATATGTGCGGTGCAGCAGCAGTATATGGTATAATCAATATGATAGCTACTTTAGAGTTACCTTTATATGTAATTGGAGTATTAGCATGTTGTGAGAATATGATAGGGAAAGGTTCTATGAGACCAGGTGACATTATTACAACCATGTCAGGAAAAACTGTAGAAGTGTTAAATACAGATGCAGAAGGAAGATTAGTTTTATGTGACGTTCTTACTTATGTACAAAAATTTAATCCAGAAATTGTTATTGATATTGCAACTTTAACAGGAGCTTGTTCAGTAGCACTTGGTACAGAAATAAGTGGTCTTTTTTCTAATAGTACTTATCTGATAAACGAGTTATATAAAGCATCAAAATATACTTTAGACTATGTTTGGCATTTACCTATTTTTAAAAAATATAAAAAACAGCTTAATTCTAAATTTGCAGATATAAATAATATCGGTGGTCGTATGGGTGGAGCAATTACAGCAGCTTGTTTTCTAGAAAGTTTTGTAAAAAAATATCAATGGGCACATTTGGATGTTGCAGGCACAGCTACAAATGAAGAAAAAAAAGTGGAAGCTACTGGTCGTCCTATCCCACTTATATCTCAGTTTCTATTAAATCGTGTTAAAAGTT
This sequence comes from Candidatus Tachikawaea gelatinosa, assembly GCF_000828815.1. Taxonomy (NCBI): domain Bacteria; kingdom Pseudomonadati; phylum Pseudomonadota; class Gammaproteobacteria; order Enterobacterales; family Enterobacteriaceae; genus Candidatus Tachikawaea; species Candidatus Tachikawaea gelatinosa. The sequence continues at coordinate 537,603 of NZ_AP014521.1, read as the reverse complement.
TATTAAAATAATGTTTAATAAAACAAATGAAAATTTTTATGAAAATCTATGTTTTTATTTATGAAATAATAAAAAAATTTTAATAAATGAAGCTGAATATATAAAATATATTACACTTAAACTAGGATCCAATGTGTTAGAAAAAATTCTTAATATTTTATCAAAACAGAAAGTGAACCATTTTATTAAATAAACTATTTTAGATATATCTATTAAGCTGTTTTATTTTTTATCATTTATCTACAAAAAAACAAATATTCTTTCAATCGTAGAAATCTCATGATAAAAAAAAAGAATACTTTTAAATATAGTATATTGATTAATTTATGTAAAAATATGCAACTCTTTAAAAGAAAAATTTTTAAAAATTATTAATTTTACTTCTAAAAATGAAAAAATAATAATATTAACAAACAAACGTTACAGATTTTATGAAAAATGAAGAATTCATTTATTTATTAAAAAATAAAAAAACATTATAAAAATGAAAAAAAAATATAGTCCTAAAGAAATTGAGCAAAAAATTTATAAAAATTGGGAAGAACAAGGTTATTTTAAGCCTACTAATAATAGTAAATTAAAAAATTTCTGTATTGTTATACCTCCTCCAAATATTACTGGTCATTTACATATGGGGCATGCCTTCCAACAGACTATAATGGATATTATTATTCGATATCATCGAATGAGTGGCCATAATACTTTATGGCAAGTGGGAACTGATCATGCAGGAATTGCTACACAAATAATTGTAAAAAATCAAATTAATATTGATAATAAAAAAAAGATTAATGATTATTCAAGAAACGATTTTATTGAAGAAGTATGGAAATGGAAAGAAAAATCAAGTCAAATTATTACAAATCAAATGCGTCGTTTAGGAAACTCTATTGACTGGACTCGTGAACGTTTTACAATGGATAAAAATTTTTCACAATCTGTTAAAGATGTTTTTATTCGTTTATATAATGAAAAATTGATTTATAAAAAAGAAAGATTAATTAATTGGGATTCAAAACTTCTAACTGCAGTTTCTGATTTAGAAGTAGAAAACAAGCTAATTAAAGGATCAATGTGGTATATTAGATATTTTCTTACTGAAAAGAATCAAACTACAGAAAAAAAAAATTATTTAGTAGTAGCTACTACTCGTCCTGAAACATTATTGGGGGATGTAGCTATAGCAATAAATCCAAAAGATCTACGTTATAGACATTTAATTGGAAAAACAGCAATAGTACCGATTATAAATCGTACTATTCCTATTATTGCTGATGAACATGCAAACATTAAAAAAGGTACTGGTTGTGTAAAAATAACACCCGCTCATGATTTCAATGACTATGATGTTAGTAATCGTCACAATTTACCTGTTATTAAAATTTTTACTAAAAATTGTAGCATTCGTCATGTTTTAAAAATTTATAATAATAACTATTTTTCAAAAAAACTTTTTTCTAAAAAAGTTCCTTATTTTTTAATAGGATTAGATCGTTTTTCTGCTAGAGAAAAAATAGTAAAAAAACTAGAAAAACAAAAATTCTTAGAAAAAATTGAATTACATGATTTAATGATACCTTATGGTGATCGTAGTGGTTCTATTATAGAACCTATGTTAATGAATCAATGGTATTTACGAGTTGATGCTCTATCCAAAACAGCTATTCAAGTTGTTAAAGAAAAAAAAATTCAATTCTTTCCAAAAAATTATAAAAATCTATATTACTCTTGGATGTATCATATTAAAGATTGGTGCATTTCTCGTCAAATTCTATGGGGTCATCGTATTCCTGCATGGTATGACAATAAAGGAAACATATATGTAGGAAATAACGAAAAAGAAATTCGTTTGAAACATTGTTTATCTAAAGATTTAAAATTAAATCAAGACAAAGATGTTTTAGACACATGGTTTTCATCAAGTATGTGGACTTTTGCATCTTTAGGGTGGCCTCAAGAAAAAAATTTCTTAAAAAAGTTTCATCCAACTAATGTATTAGTTAGCGGTTTTGATATTATATTTTTTTGGATTGCTAGAATGATTATGATAACTACACATATAATGAAAGATGTGCATGGTAATCCTATAGTTCCTTTTAAAAATGTTTATATTACGGGATTAATTCGCGATGAGTATGGAAATAAAATGTCAAAATCGAAAGGAAACGTTATTGATCCACTTGATTTAATTGATGGTATTTCTCTTGAAGACCTCTTAAAAAAACGCACTTTTAATATGATAAAACCAAAAATTGCTAAAAAAATTTTTGAAAACACCATTAAAAAATTTCCTAATGGTATTAGTGCTTATGGAACTGATGCATTAAGATTTACATTAACAGCTATTGCATCTAATGGAAAAGATATTAATTTTGATATAAATAGATTAGATGGATATCGAAATTTTTGTAATAAACTATGGAATGCTAGTATTTTTATAATGTTAAATACTAAAAATTACAACGAAAAACAAAAGAATAAAAAATTTTTAGTTATAGATTATTGGATTCTTCATGAATTTAATATTTTAATAAAAAATTATAGAAAAGCTTTAGATACATATCGTTTTGATTTAGCAGCAAATTTCATTTATGATTTTGTTTGGAATAAATTTTGTGATTGGTATTTAGAATTTTTTAAAGTAATCGCAAAAGAAAATAAAAAAGAAATAAATGGCACTCAATTTACATTAATTACAGTATTTGAATCGTTATTAAGATTGGCTCATCCTATTATTCCTTTTATTACTGAAGAAATCTGGCAAACAATAAAAAATAAAAAAAATCTTGATAAAGAAAATACGATTATGTTACAACCTTTTCCTAAAGAAAATATTGTTTATAAATATTTAAAAGAAAAACAACAAATAATATTGATACAAAAAATAATTAGTACAATAAGAAATATACGTAATGAGTGTAAAATATCTCTAAATACATTGCTTAAGGTATATTTTGAAAGTTGTCTAAAAAAAGATCAAGAATTTATAATTGATTATAAAGATTTTATAATAAAATTAGCAAAAATTGATGATTTGTTTATTTTTTCTAAAAAAGAGAAAAACAAAGGAAATTATATAACTAAAACAATCGATAAAAATACAAAGTTATTTATTAATATTGAAAATTTTAACATTAATTATGAAGAGCAAGTAATATTATTAGATAAAAAATTAATAAAAGTAAACCGTGAAATAGCAAAGGCTAGTAATATTTTAGAAAACAAAAACTTTTTAAAAAATGCTCCTAAACAAATTGTTGATAAAAAAAATGAACATTTAAACCAATTGATTTTTTTAAAAAATCAATTATTAGAAAAACGAAATATGCTTGATAAAACATCAAATAAAATATAAAATTTTGCAATGAAGTAGTTTTAAAATTTTATTAATCTTTATCTATTCGACTTTTAATAATATGGTTTTGTTTGTAATATTTAGAATTAACACGAGAATTATAAGGACGTATTGCATGTCCAGAAAGTTTTTCAAAACTTATTGCTGCAATTATCATTTTTTTCCTTAATGCTAACGGTAATTTTCCAGAATTATAAAGTTCTAAAACAATATGTCCTGACCATCCTGGATCAATACGGTGTGAAGTAATATGTACCATTAAACCTAATCTTGCTAAAGAAGATCTTCCATCCAACCATCCTACTAAATTATCTGGTAAATTAATATATTCATAAGTTAAAAAAAGAACTAGTTCACCTGGATGTAAAAAAAAAGCTTCATTTTTTTTAAGGTGTTTTTCTTTACTCATAATTTTTTCCAGAGCATTACTAAGTTCATTTTTAGGACCACTTAAATCTATAAAAGGCACATTGTTTCCACAAAAAGTACGAAATCGATCTCCCAAATGAATATCTAAAGTAGCACCGTTTATGTGTTTTTTTAATGGTTCAGGAGAAATAACTATTTTTTTTTTATTTAACCATATTTCAATATCTTGATCACATAGTTTCATATTTATTTGTATCTTCTAAAAATAAAAAAAAATTTATATATTTAAAAAAATATGCTTTTAAAAAAAACAAATGACATTTGAATATATAATTAATTTTATAGTCATATTTTTAATAGAAGCATTATTTAGAATTATTATTGCTTAATTATATTTGTTCTGAAAGATAGCGTTCAGCATCTAAAGCTGCCATACATCCACTTCCTGCAGAAGTAATTGCTTGTCGATACACCGAATCGATAACATCTCCTGCTGCAAATATGCCTTTTACGCTTGTTTGTGTAAAATTTTCACGAGTATGAGATATTTTAATATATCCATATTTATCTAACTTAATATCATTTTTTAAAAAACCTGTATTAGGATCATGACCAATAGCAATAAAAATTCCCGATATTTGAGTTAATTCTTTATATTTTTTACTATCCAATGTAGAATTAATTAGTGCTCCAGTGACGCCATTTGAATTTCCAAAAATTTCAATCATTTTATAGTTTTTATACAGAACTATTTTTTTACTTTTAACATATTTAGTTAGGCGATTGATTAAAATTTTTTCCGCACGAAAGTTTTCTCTACGATGTACTAAATAAACTACGGATGCTATTTTAGATAAATAAATAGCTTCTTCTATTGCAGTGTTTCCTCCACCAACTACCACTACTTTTTTATTAGCATGAAAAAATCCATCACAAGTAGCACAAACAGAAACACCTTTTCCTTGGAATTTTTTTTCAGATTTAAGTCCAATATATCGTGGCGATGCACCGGTAGCAATAATAATTGAATTAGCTGTATAATTTTTATCTCCTGTTAATTTAAATGGAAAAACTTTTGTATTAATTTCTTGAATGTGATCAAAAATAACTTTAGTATTAAATTTTTTAACATGTAATTCCATTCGTTCCATTAAAGATAATCCAGTTAAAGATTTAAAATCTCCTGGCCAGTTTTCTATCTCTTGTGTAGTAATTAATTGACCCCCTTTTTGTAATCCAGTAATAATTAAAGGATTTAAATTAGCACGAGCAGCATAAATACCTGCTGTATAACCAGCTGGTCCTGATCCTAATATTATTAGTTTTTTATGTATATTATTCTTTTTCATAAATTATATTATATTTATAGTCAAAAACAAAATTTATTGTATAATATAATGCATATTATTAATAAATCTACAAAATAATAATTAATTCATAATTTTTTTATATTGATCTAAAAATTATAAAAATGGATTCATTCAAACAATGAAAAAAAAATTATATAAAATATTTTTTGTTCTTTTGTTTTTTTTTTAACTAACAATATTTCAGCAATTTCTTCTACTCAAATATTAAAAGAACGCTTAAGTAAAATTAGTAATTTCTATGTTAAGTTTACACAAAACGTTACTGATCAAGAGGGTAATAGTTTTCAAAAAAGTAATGGAGAAATATGGTTAGAATTTCCTAATAAGTTTAAATGGCATGTTCTTCTTCCAGAAGAAAGTTTTATCATATCTACAGGTAAAGAAATTTGGTTTTATGAACCAAATATTAAGCAAGCTAGCGTTTCTTTCCTAAAAAAAATTTTTAAAAATTTTTCATTGTTAAGTTTTTATAGAAAAAGTAATTTAGCAGACTATGTGATTAATCAAAATAGAAATACATTTATCATACACTCTAATAAAAGAATATATAATAATATTAAGGAACTTAAAATAAACATTTTACCGTCAGGTAAAATAACTGATGTTACTATTTCAGAAAACGATGGTTTATGTACAAAGTATCACTTTTATGATTATCAATACAATATTATTTTTAATAATCAATTTAAATTTTTACCTCCAAAAGATACAATGATAGACGATCAAAGATATTAATGGATAATTAACAAGAAAGAAACTAATTAACACATAAATTAATATTTCATACTTAGAATGTTAAAAAAATGATTGATATAAACACATTACGTCAAAATTTAAACGACGTTGAAAAAAAACTACAAAGTAGAGGGTTTCTTTTAGATAAAGAGAAATTCATTGTTCTTGAAAAAGCTAGAAAAAAATTACAAATAGAAACAGAAATTTTACAATCTAAAAAAAATAAATTATCTAAAATTATAACTAATGATTTAGAACATAAAGATGAGATAATAAATTTAAAAAAGAGTAAATTAATTAATCAAAAAATAAATAGTAAGCAAAAAGAATTAAAAAAAATACAAAAAGATTTATATGATTTTTTAATTGATTTGCCAAATATCCCAGATAAAGATGTTCCTATAGGTAAAGATTCAAAGGATAATAAAGAAATTTTTCGATGGTTTCCTAAAAGCATTAAAAAAAATTTTGTTCTAAAAGATCATGTATGTTTAGGAGAAAATCTTAAAGAATTAGATTTTGAATCTGCAACAAAATTAACAGGATCAAGATTTGTTGTAATAAAAGGTAGTATTGCTTATTTATATCGATCTCTTATACAGTTTATGTTAGATTTACATACTATAAAACATAACTATATAGAAACTTATGTACCTTATATAGTAAATCATACAAGTTTATATGGTACTGGACAATTACCAAAGTTTTCGGATGAACTATTTCATATTAAACCACTGCAAGAATCTAATAAAAATCAAAAATATGCACTTATTCCTACAGGTGAAGTGCCATTAACAAACTTAATTCGTAATAAAATTTTTGATATAGACAAATTACCATTAAAATTTGTATCTTGTACTCCTTGTTTTCGATCAGAAGCAGGATCTTATGGACGAGATACAAGAGGTATGATTCGTATGCATCAATTTGATAAAGTTGAATTAGTAAAAATTGTTCATCAAGAAGATTCGTATGAATCTTTAGAGAAATTAGTAGAACATGCAGAAACAGTTCTAAAATTACTTGAGTTACCTTATCGTAAGATATTGCTTTGCACTGGAGATATGGGTTTTTGTGCAAATAAGACATATGATTTAGAAGTTTGGTTACCTGCACAAGAAAAATTTTTAGAAATATCTTCATGTTCGAATATGGAAACTTTTCAAGCACGCCGTATGCAAGCAAAATATAGAGATAAAAAAGGAAAAAAACATTTTTTACATACTTTAAATGGATCTGGATTAGCTATCGGTAGAACATTAGTAGCTATATTAGAAAATTATCAATTGTCTGATGGTAAAATACAAATCCCTAATGTTTTACAAACTTATATGCAAAATTTAAAATATATTGGATAAAAATATTTAATTACAGTATGATAAATCTTACTTACTAAAATTTTCATAAAAGATTTGATATCAATTCTTTACAGAACAAAGAAAATAAGGCAATATAAAAATACTTAATAAGTATAAATGTATATATATAGAATTAAATATCGATGATAAAAGAAGAAAATATTGAAATGCAAGGTACTGTTTTAGATACTCTTCCAAATACTATGTTCCGAGTGGAATTAGAAAATGGTCATTTAATTATTGCACATATTTCTGGAAAAATGAGAAAAAATTACATTCGTATATTAACTGGTGATAAAGTTACTGTTGAACTCACACCGTATGATTTAAGTAAAGGTAGAATTATATTCCGTAGCCGTTAAAATATTAAAGTTTTCTTGAAATAAAAAGGAAGATCAATTATATAACTAGATGCCATCACCATATTCAAAACCTGAAATTAATATACTAATTTGGTGTTTATTATTTTCTGAAAAACTATTATTAACTATTGATTTTTCAATAATGCGTGCTGGAACTCCTACAGCTGTAGTATTAGGAGGAACTGTTTTTAATATAACAGAACCAGCCGCAATTTTTGAATTTTTTCCTATTTCAATATTACCTAATATTTTTGCACCTGCTCCGATAAAAACGCCTTCTTTTATCAAAGGATGACGATTTTTGTTTTTTTGATAATCACTTTTTTTGTAAGTTCCACCCAGCGTAACAGATTGTAAAATTGATACATTATTTTCTATAATAGTAGTAGAACCTATCACTATTCCTGTCGCATGGTCAAGCATTATCCCATACCCAATTTGGGCTGCAGGATGAATATCAATAGAAAAAAATGATGACATTATATTTTGTAAATAAATTGATAATTCACGTCTATTATTATTCCATAACCAGTTATTAATTCTATGTATTTGTAATGCATGAAAACCTTTGAAATGAAGAAAAGGTGTAGAATATTTATTTATTAGAGGGTCTCTATTATATATCGCTTGAATATCTAAAATTGCAGAATTTATAATTGATGGTTTTTTTTTATAAATTTTCTTAAAAATATTATAAAAAGTTACTAACGATATAATAGATAATTTAGATAATTTGTACGATAAAATATAACTTAGTGAATCATCAAAATTTTCATGTTTTAATACCATATTATAAAAAAATTCTTTTAAAATAGGTTCATTATGCAATAAATATTGCGTTTCTTTTTTAATATTTTGCCAAATTTTTTTTTTTATTTTTTTTTCTAACATAATTTATTCTCTTATAATTTTTTAATTATTTATAAAAAAAATTATTTAATACTGATCTTCTTCTTTTTGTTTTCTTTGTAATAAATTTAACACTGCTTCTTGTACTGATTTATTAGAATATAAAATTTGATAAATTTGTTCAGTGATTGGCATATCAATTTTTAAGTTTTGTGATAACATCCAAACTTCTTTTGTACTTTGATAACCTTCAATTACTTGACCAATTATTTTTTTTGCTGTATAAGTGCTGTTTCCTTTACCTAATAACTTTCCGAACCTTCTATTTCTTGATTGATCATCTGTACAACTAAGAACTAAATCGCCTAAACCTGCCATTCCCATAAAGGTGTTTGATTTTGCTCCTAAAGCAATTCCTAAACGACTCATTTCTGCCAAACCTCTTGTAATTAAAGCGGTTCTTGCATTTGCTCCAAAACCAATGCTATCAGATATACCGGCCCCAATAGCAATAATATTTTTAACGATTCCACCTACTTGTACTCCAATACAATCAGAATTTTTATAAATACGAAAATTTTTCCCACAATACAATTTTTTTTGCAAATATTCTGCAAAATTTTCATTAAACGAAGCTAACGAAATAGCTGTTGGCAAACCTAAAGCTAATTCTTTAGCAAACGTTGGACCTGATATAATAGCTAAAGGAATCATATTACCCAGAATTTTTTTTGCAACATCATGTAACAAAAGTCCTGTACCTTGTTCTAATCCTTTTGTAGCCCATAATATTTTAGACTCTCTTTTTAAGAGAGGTTTTATTTTTTTTAGAATTGAACTAAATGCATAACTAGGAACTACAATAATCAAAGTAGGGCTAATATCAACTATTTTAGATAAATCAGATTCAACAATAAGATTATCAGGAAAAAAAATTTCTGGAAAACATAATTGATTACAGCGATTTTTTTCTAGTTGTTTTAAATGCATTTTGTTATGCCCCCATAAAAATATGGGATATTGATTATTTTTAGCTAAGGTAATAGCTAAAGCAGTTCCATATGACCCTGCACCTATAATACTAATAGAAGATTTTGACATATTTTAGAAAATTATTATTATTGTTAATAATTTATAACAAATATTGCTATATAAACAATTAATTTAATTTAAATTGAAAAATTTTTATTTTTTTTTAAAATAAAATCAAGTTTTCTGTTTTTTTCTAAATTATATAAATCGTCACATCCCCCGATATGTTGATTATCAATAAAAATTTGTGGAACTGTTTTACGATTGCTTCTATTAATCATTTCTTTACGTTTTTCAATATCGTTATCAATTTTAATTTCTTTAAATAATACTTTTTTTTTTTTCAATAAAAGTTTTGCTTGATGACAAAAAGAACACATTTCACTTGTATAAATCTCAATTTTTTTAATCATATGGAGAACATCCTAACTTTTTAGTATTTATTTTTTATTAACGGTAATTTATTTTTTTTCCAACCATTTATACCATCTTTTAATACAAAAATATTTTTAAATTCTAACATTTTTAATTTTTTTGCAAATGTATTTATATTATAACCAGTCATAGAAACTATAATAATAGAATGATTTTTATATTTTTTTAATATATTTTTTTTAATTTCTTCAAAATTTAACAAATTTATATGTATAGCATTTACTATATGACCATTTTGATAATCTTTTATAGAACGTATATCAAATATAACTGCATTTTTTCTATTTATTAATTCAATTGCTGTATTTTTATCTATAATTTTTCCAATAGCAAAAAAATTTTTGATACACATAATAATAATTAAAAAAAACATAAAAAACCATATTAAGAATAATATTAAATGATTTTTAATAAATAATGTTATTTCTTGCATAATTTTTTTAGTTAATCATTGTATATTTACAATATAATTTTTAAAGAAATATTTTTTATGTAGTTTTTATATATTGAAAAATTTATGTTAAAAGTTTTATAAACAGTATATAAGGTTAACATATTTATGTTATTTAATTAATAATTAAATAATATATTATAAATATAAAAAAAAGTTCAATTTTATATATAAAAAGTATAATAACAATATTTCTTTAATACAATCACTGTATATTATTTTATTAAAATGTTTACTAATATAAAAAAATTATTAAAAATAGCAAAATACTACAAACAACCATTTTGGGTATATGATGCGAATATAATTTACAAAAAAATTCATCAACTAAAATTATTTGATACTATAAGATTTGCGCAAAAATCTTGCTCAAACATTAATATTTTAAAATTCATGAAAAATTTAAATGTGAAGATTGATGCTGTATCTTTAGGAGAAATTGAACGTGCACTAATAGCTGGGTATCAAACAAAAAATCATGATATTGTTTTTACAGCAGATTTATTTGATATTCCTACTTTAAATCGCATTAACGAATTAAAAATACCTGTTAATGCAGGTTCTATCGATATGTTACACCAACTTGGTAGAATTTCACCTGGACATTTAATATGGATTAGAATTAATCCTGGTTTTGGTCACGGACATAATAAAAAAACTAATACTGGAGGTATAAATAGTAAACATGGAATCTGGTATACAGATGTTCCAATAGCATTATCCGCAATTAAAAAATATCAATTAAGATTAATAGGCATACATATGCATATTGGTTCTGGAGTTAATTATTATCATCTAAAAAAAGTATGTAAAAAAATGGAAGAATGTGTACTAAGTTTAAATCATGATATAAAAATTATTTCTGCTGGTGGTGGTTTAACTGTTCCTTATAAAAAAACTGATAAAGCTATTGATACAAAACATTACTTTGATTTATGGAATTTATCAAGAAAAAAAATATCATCCCACCTTGGGCATAAAGTTCATTTAGAAATTGAACCAGGTCGATTCTTGATTGCAGAGTCAGGATTGCTAGTAACTCAAGTATTTGCTGTAAAAAAAATTTATAAACGATATTTTGTTTTAGTTAACGCAGGTTTTACAGAATTAATGCGTCCATTATTGTATGGAAGTTATCATAATATTTCTATTATTAAAGAAAACGGAGATCATATCACTGAAAAAAAATCATCTCAAACTTATAACACTGTAATTGGAGGACCATTATGTGAATCAGGTGATATTTTTACTCAAACTGAAGATGGAACAATAAAAGATCGCATGATGCCTAAAATAGTAGTTGGAGATTATTTAATTTTTCATAACACAGGGGCGTATGGTGCTTCTATGTCATCTAATTATAATAGTCGACCTTTAGTACCAGAAATTTTTTTTAAAGAAAATCAATTTTATGAAATTCGTCGATCTCAAACAATACAAGAGCTTTTAAATTTAGAACTAAATAATAGAAAAATTATTTTTTAATAACAAATATAATTAATATCAATTATATTTGTTAAAATTAATTATATACTAATTTTTTAATAAAAATTTCTCAATTTTTATTAAAACTACTTTTTTTTATAAGCACGAATAAAAAAATTGAGAAGAAATATAAAAAGTATTGTAAATATGCTAATTAAAAATACAATCTTTAAACTATGATTAAATTTATAAATCCAAGGAACAATAATGGCACCTGAAAAATAACCTATAGTGATACAAAAAGTAGCCCAAATACTAGTACCTATTACATTTAATATCATAAATTTAATTGATCTTAAATAACTATTTCCTATAATAATAGGACCGATGATACGCAAACCATACATAAAACGTACACCAATAACAATTAAATTAGGATATTTATGAATTAAATTGTGAAGTTTAATAATATAATAATTATATTGGTTAAATTTTTTAAAAATTTTATCTCCATATATTCGTCCTATCCAAAATAAAAACTGATCACCTATGAAACCACCAATTATCACTACAATAACTGATCCATAAAAATTCAGTAAACCTTGATTAACGGCTATCCCGCCAATTAGTATAATAGTTTCTCCTTCTATAAGACTACCTATAAAAAGCGCAAGATATCCGTATTGTATTATGAATGTATTAATATTAAAATTTAATGTAAATTGTTTCATTAATTTAACTAGATTAAAATAATTTTTGTTTAAAATTAATTTAATGAGAAATTAGTTATCTTAAATCAATATTATTTGAAATCCTATTTAATTTTGTAAAAAATTAAAAAATATATTATTGTTTATGAATATTTGGCTTTAATGGATCAACTGCTTTTTTATTTAACCATAATTCATAGTGTAAATGTGGTCCAGTTGAACGTCCCGTATTTCCTGATAAACCTATACAATCACCTTGCTTTATTTTTTGCCCAATTTTGACTAATATTTTTTTTAAATGCATATATCGTGTTATAAATTTTCGATTATGTAGCAAAGTTACATATTTCCCTGCTGTTTTACTTTTTTTAATCTTAATCACTTTGCCATCACTTACAGAAAATATTGGAGTGTTAATAGGTGTTGCAAAATCTACTCCTTTATGAGGTAATATTTTTTTTGTAATAGGATTAATACGTTTTGGATTAAACTGAGAAGAAATTTTATAATTTTTTATGATAGGTAAATTAATAAATCCTTTTTTAAATTGTATTTCAGTATTATTAAATAATATTCCATTATTTGAATAAAATAGATAAGAATTTTTATTTAAATAATGTAAACGTAACCCGAATAATTTATTTTCTATGAAAAATGTTTTATAATTTAGCTTCCATTGCATAAATTTAATAATATTAAAAAAATTTTTATCATTTAATGAAATATATTGAGCACTATTATTTATAGTACTTAATGTTTTTTTTTGTACTTTATAATTTATTTTTTTGATATCTTTTTTTATTGATTTAAAATTATTTTTTTTAGATAATATAAATTGATCATTATATCTTTTATAAAGATGTTTTTTTTGTAAAAAGTAATTATGTCTTTTAATATTATAAATTTTTTGATGTATTATTGATAATAACTCATTAAAATTTTTGCTATTTTTTATATTAAAAAATAATAAAAAAATTGTTAAAGAAAAAATTATTTTTAACATATTGCGATAATTTTTGATAAAGTAATGAAAAATTAAAAAAATGAATAAGTTATTATTTGCACTATATTAATTTTTTTATTTGATTTTTATTAAAAACGGTTAATCTATTGATTTTAAAATTTTTTATTAATTTTACACTATCCATGGAATATTTATTTTTTTTATTGAAGTAAAAAAACAAGCATTTATCATTCTTCTAGAAGTTCTTTATGAAAGCTCTTTTTTCAAAGAGGTATTTTTTAAAAACATATTCAACAATTTTATTTCTTTTTCAAGTGTTATTGATAAATAATATAAACTTACTAACGATCCTTCTAAAAATTTATTAATAATTGTTGTCAATAAAAACCTTATATCCATATAATATAGCCCTTGTTGATCAGTATTTGAGATTTTTCAAGCTAATAGTTTCATTAATGGATTTATATGTTGTAAGAATTTTAAAAATAATGTATACGGCGTAATAATAGTTTTACTATTATTCTTCAATTTATTTTTGTTATACAAGCAAAATTTAATACACTTTTTTTATCAGTTTCAATATCTAAAATAGATGTATTCTTCAAAAGAATTTTTTTTAAATTTATTGCAGAATAAAACCCTAATTTTTGAAATATACCAAATCTATCATTTAAAGGTTCAGCCAATTCAATGATTTTAGTTGTAGTACTAATTAATGTAGATAGTTTTAATTCTATTTTAATAAATCGAGAATTCGATTTTTCTATGGGCATGATATCTATTTTAAAATCTTCCATAGTTGAAGTATTCCTTCTTTTAGAAGAGGTAATTTATCAATTTTCATCAAAAAGTATATTTTTATTATCTAAGTTGATTAATATCACTGCTAAATTTCCTGATTTCTCTGAATTTGGACCGGATTCTGGTTTAAAAAATACCTCCAAGTTCATTTATAATAATATTATTTTACTTAAACCTGGTTATCTAAAAATTAATAAATAATCTATAGAGCTTTTTAAAAAAATATAACTTTTATAAATATTTTTATTTATTTAGTTATATTTTTTATTTGATGTATTCTTTAAATAACTTTTGATTAAAAAATATGATCAAATTATTTTTACTGATTTAGTATCTTCTCTCTAAATAAAGAATTTCAATATTTCATAAAGTAATAGTTGATCATTTTTTTTTAAACTATTCAAATAGTTAATGTTTTATCATACTAACTGCTTCCTTTATGTTTATATTCTAAATAAATTAATGTAGTCATAGATATTCTTTAATATACAAGATTTTTTTACTTTTTAAAAAAGTTTTATTTTTTTCGTTTTCTATAATTTTTTTGAATTTTTTTATTTTAAAAAAATAATTATTTTACAATTTTTTGTCTATACTACTAAGTGATGCTAAAAAATTTACTTGTTTATTGTTTTTATAGCATCAAAAATTGTTTAATAGACATTTTAAAAAAATAAAAATTACTAATTCTGTTTCTATTCTATTAATCTTATTAATTTACAAAAAAGATAATATTTATTTTCATAACTAAATCCAAAAAACACTTATATATTTTTTTTTATTAGTAAATGAGTAAAAATAATAATTTTTTACTGATTTAAAATAAATATACAGATATAACATATATAAAATAACCTATACTATTTATAAAACAATTAGTTATTTATTGTTAATAACTTTTCTATAATTCTATTAATTATTTTTACTACTTTCTTTTAATAAAAGACAAAAATTTTTTATTTTATATAAATAAATCCTTATTAAGAAATAATATTTTTTTGATGAATATAATAATGAGTAATAGCAATAGCTAAGGCATCTGCAGCATCTTCTTGAATTTTTTGAGAAAGATTTAATAATATTTTTACCATGTTTTGGATTTGATGTTTATTAGCGTTTCCAGTTCCTGTTACGGTTTTTTTGATTTTTCGAACAGCATATTCAAAGACAGGAATTGATTGATTTGCAGCAGTAATGATTGCTACACCTCTTGCTTGACCTAATTTTAATGCAGATTTAACATTTTTTGATAAAAAAACTTCTTCAATTGCAAAATAATTTGGAGAAAACTGATTTACCACTTCAGTTAACATAACATAAATTTCTTGTAAACGAAATGCAAGATCTTTTTTGCTAGTACGAATATACCCACTATTAATATAACTGATACCTTTTTTAGTGCATTTAATAATACCATACCCAGTTATTTGTAAACCGGGATCAATTCCAATTATTGTAAACATAAATAACTTCTATAAAAATTTTTTAATATTTTTAAAATTTTTATTCTTAAATATTTATTTGACTATTATGATAAATCGCTTGTACATCTGAAAGATTTTTTAATAGCTGTATTAAATGTATTAATTTTTCTTCATTTTCTCGATTTATTGTTATTTTGACGAATGGTATCATGATAGTAGCAATTTTTTTTGGAATAATGTTGTTTTTATTAAGAATTTTTTTTGCTAAATTAATATTTTCCCAAGAAACATGAATATCAATTAAATTATTTTTTTGAAAAGAAATATTTTCTGATTTTATTTGTAAAGCAAGATCTAAAATATAATCTTCGCTTAAAATGGACTGAATTGATATTGTTCCTTTCTTTTGAAATAAATAACTTACAGAACCAGATGTTCCTAAATTTCCTCCAACGCGATTAAAAGAGTATCTTATTTCTGAAGCAATACGTTTATTATTATCACTGAAACAATCAACCATAATCGCTACGCCTCCTGGGCCATATCCTTCATATGTAAATTTTTTCATCAATATGTTATTATTTTTTAAATTACGAAAAACTGCTCTATCAATCGTTTCTTTTGTCATGTTTTGAGAAAGTGCTTTATCCATAGCTGTGCGTAAACGTGAATTGGAAGAAGGATCTGTTCCTCCTATCTTTGCTGCTGTTACTAATTCACGTATTATTCTTGTAAAAATTTTTCCTTTTTTTGCATCTTGTGATGCTTTTCTATGTTTTGTATTTGCCCATTTACTGTGTCCTGACATATTAGAGTCCATTTATATTTTGAAATTTTATTTTAAGTTTTTTGTATTATTTTAAATTTGCAATAAAAATATTACAGCTAATATAGATTTTCAGTACTATATTTTATTTAAAAAATTTATTTTATATGATAAAATAGCTATTTTAATAACTGTATAGATAATTCTTTTATAAAATCATTGTCTATAAAACTTGGAGCACCCGTCATTAAGCAAGAAGTAGACGTGGTTTTAGGAAATGCAATCACATCACGTATGTTGTCTGTGTCAGTAAGTAACATAATTAAACGGTCTAATCCAAAAGCAAAACCTGCATGAGGTGGAGTACCAAAATTTAAAGCATCTAAAAAAAAACCAAATTTTTCTTTTTGTTCTTCTTGTTTAATATTTAAAATATCAAAAACTAATTTTTGTATTTTTTGACAATGGATTCTTTTTGATCCTCCTCCTACTTCATTGCCATTAATAATCATATCATATGAATCAGATATTATATATTTATGTTTTTCTTTTATTTCTTTTATATCCTTATTATAAGGAGCTGTAAACGGATGATGAACAGAATATATTTTGTTATTTTCATCAAAGTTAAACATTGGAAAATTAATAACCCATAACGGCTTCCATTCACCACATGAAATTTTTAGTTCATTACCTGCTTTTTTTCTAATTGTTCCTAATACATCAGAAACTATTTCTGTATTATCTATGCATAAAAAAATTAAATCATCATCATTTGCATTTAATATAGTAATAATTTTTTCAAGAATATCATAATTAGAAAAAACTTTTATTTTTTTTTCTTTACTAAACCATTTCCATAAATTTGATGTTTTTCTTATCCATCCAAAATTTTTACTTTTAGATTCTAAAATAATTTTTTCATAGTTATCTAATTTTTTTCTGCTAATTTTTTTTCCTTTTGGAACACAAATTGCAGCTAAGCGTTGGTTATCTTTTTTTAATTTTAATAATTCTAAAAAATTTAAATTAAGATCTATAATCTCTATAGGATTACGTAAATCAGGATTATCACATCCATACCGTAACATAGATTCACGATATGTAAGAATAGGAAAAGTACCTAAATCAAAATTTTTAATTTTTGACCATAATTTTCGAACAATGTCTTCTGCTATTTTTCTAACTTCTGATGTTTTTACAAAAGACATTTCGAAATCAATTTGAGTAAATTCTGGTTGTCTATTTGAACGTAAATCTTCATCACGAAAACATTTAACTATTTGATAATAACGATCCAAACCAGATATCATAAGTAATTGTTTAAAAATTTGTGGGGATTGAGGTAACGAAAAAAACTTGTTTTTTTGAATTCTACTAGGAATTATATAATCTCTTGCACCTTCTGGTGTCATTTTTGTCAAAAATGGAGTTTCAATTTCAAAAAAATTATTTTTTTCCATATAATCACGTACATATCTAATAATTTTTGCACGTTTCTTTAAACGATCAATCATTTCTGGACGACGTAAATCAAGATAGCGATACTTTAAACGCATTTCTTCAGTATTATTATGATTATTATCTAAAGGGAGTGTTTCAGATGTATTAATTACTTTTAAATAAGTAGCTAATACTTCTATTTCCCCAGTAAACATTTTAGAGTTTTTGTTTTTGTTGTCACGTTTTTGTACAATTCCTTGAACTTTTACACAAAATTCTTTTCTTAAAATAGAAGCTAATTTAAAAATTTTTTTATTATGCATATCAAAAACTATTTGTAAAATACCTTCACGATCACGTAAATCTATAAATATCATTTTTCCTAAATTACGATGATTGTTCACCCATCCATATAATGTTACTTCTTTTTGAAGGTAAAATAAGTTGATTTTTCCACAATATTCTGTACGCATGTTTTTTCCACTTGATTAAAATTAAAATTCTTTATAAAAGTTATGTTATGTTAATATAAAATAGTTAGTCTTTTAATATAATAAAAAATATTTTTTATGGATTTATATAAATTTTTTTTAAAAAATTATATAACTTCATTTATTTATATAAGTGAACTTTTAAAATTACTTAATAAAATTTTAATTTTTTAAAAAAAAATATCTGTAAAATCGTGATATTTATATTTTATAGATTTATTAATTTAATAGAAAAAATATCATTGCATGAATAATTAACTATAATATATTAACAATATATCTTAGTGTTCTATCATCGTAGATGCTTTATTAATCTATGATTAACTAGAATATTAGCAGAAAAGTTTCTTTAAAATTGAAGTTATTGTTAATATTTAAAATATTTTTCTGATAACGCTATGATGATTATTTATAACAGAGTTAATATCACGCTATGTTTTTTTATAGTTAATCATTCATAATTTATATCAAATGAAAATTATAAACACTTAAAAAATTTAATTATAGGAAAAAATCTTCATTTATTAAAATAATATGTGTCATTTTTTAATTAATAATACTATATTAATAATTTTAAATTTTATTTTACAATTTATTAATGTTTTTTTATTTGAAGTTATTAAAAAATTTTAACAAGATTAATAGAAGAGAAAAGTTTTTCTAGAAATATAAAAAATAAATTTATACATTAATAATATATTATATATTTAAGAATAATCATAATTATATTTAATTTAAAGTTAAAAAAAAGCTTTTACATAAAATAATGTTTTTTTAAAAAATATAAAAAATCAAGAAACAACAAAAAAAATAAAACAAATATTGTGATATCTAATAAAAAATAAAAATTTGTCATTAAAAATTTCATCATGCATCAATTAACTTACTAAATTCATTTTTAATGAACAAAAAACTAAAAATATGCGATATAAACGATATATAAAAATTATATTAAAATTTTTAATATATGAAAAAAAAATACTATATTATTTATTTAGAATAAAAATTAACTCTAAATCGAAACCAAATTGGAAATATATCATTTACTAACCTTATACTTTTTTAAAAAAGTTTTAGAAATTCAGTGTAACAATAAATGTTGTATCTACAGAATAATCAATTTAGATCAAAAAATTAGTTAAGCTATCTATTTTAGATTTATATTCATATATAATTATACACACATTTCAGATTCTATTAGCTGCAATAAAGTAATTGATAGTTTCAAGATTTTATAAGCATAAAAATAAATATCAAAAAAACTCTAAAATAAAAAATTTTAAAAACTGTTATTATGTTTTATAATGTTTTAAGCGAAAAAATAAAAATCACTGAAATATCTTATGAATTATAAATTCTATAAAAATAGAATAAGGTTAATTTTTGAATACTCATGCATTTATATCAAACAAAGTTCGTGAAGCAATGACTTCTATTAACATTCCGGAAGATTTTGACCCGCAAGTTAAACAAACTAATAGAATAAAATTTGGACATTATCAAGTTAATGGCATTATTTCAATAGCAAAAAAATTAAAGAAGTCATCTTTTTCATTAGCTAATGAATTAATTTTAAAAATTGATTTGCAAGGAATAGCAAAAAATATTACGGTTATAAAACCTGGATTTATTAACATTTATTTAGATGAAAATTGGTTATCTATACAACTTGAAAAAATTTTTTGTTCTTCTCGTTTATCAATTAATGTTGTAAAAAAACCACAAACTATTGTAATAGATTATTCATCTCCTAATTTAGCTAAAGAAATGCATGTAGGACACTTGCGATCTACAATTATTGGAGATTCTTCTGCAAGAATATTAGAATTTTTAGGTCATAAAGTTATAAGAATGAATCATGTAGGAGATTGGGGTAATCAATTTGGCATGCTCATTGCCTATATAATAAAAAAAAAAATACAAGATATATCTTTAATTAATTTAGAAAAAATTTACAAAAAATCAAAAATATTATACGAACAAGATATTAATTTTAATAGTGAATCAAGAAATTGTTTAAAACAATTACAAAGCGGTAATGTCTTACACAAAAAAATATGGAAAAAAATAGTAAAAGTTTCATTAAACAATAATCAAAAAATTTATAATCGTTTAAATGTTTCCCTGAAAGATCAACATGTTCTTGGAGAAAGTTTTTATCATAACGATTTATCTAAAATTGTAAAAGATTTAAAAGAAAAAAAATTAGCTGAAGAAAGTGAAGGAGCTATCGTTGTTTTCTTAAAAGAATATATAAATAAAAATGGACAACCTTTTGGAGTAATTATTCAAAAAAAGGATGGAGGTTTTTTATATACTACCATTGATATTGCTTGTTTAAAATATAGATATGAAACATTAAAAGCAGATCGTATTTTATATTATATAGATGCACGTCAGCACTTACATCTAATGCAAGTTTTTAATATTGCTCTTAAAGCAAATTATATCACTGCTGATCTTCAATTAGAACATCATGCTTTTGGTATGATATTAAATGATAATAAACAACCTTTCAAAACACGCAGCGGAAACACAATTAAATTAATTGATTTATTAAACGAAGGGTATAAAAAAGCGTTTAAATTAATACAAATGAAAAATCCTTGTATGAAAGATCTAGAAAAACAAAAGTTAGCTGAAATAATTAGTATTAGTGCCATCAAATATGCAGATCTTTCAAGAAATAGAACACATGATTATATTTTTAATTGGGATCTAATGTTATCTTTTGAAGGAAATACTGCTCCTTATATACAATATGCATATACTCGTATATTATCTATTTTAAAAAAATCTTTTGTTAAAAATCATGAAATTAATAACAAAATAATCATTAGTAATACATATGAAATGCAATTAGCAATTTGCTTATTACAGTTTGAAGAAACTATAGAAAAAACAGCATTTTTAGGAACCCCTCACTTAATTTGCACATATCTTTATAAAATATCTGGATTGTTTTCCATATTCTATGAAAATTGTCCTATTATTAATAACAAAAAAATGAATATTAAAAAAAGTCGTTTAAAACTAGCAATCATTACTGCAAAAATAATTAAACTTGGTTTAGACTTATTAGGAATTCAAACTATAAAACATATGTAGTAATATATAATTGTTATTACTAAAAAATATCTTATTTCCTTCTGTATATTTATAGTTAAATGTTCAAATGCCATCCAAAACCATCACGCTCAATAATTTTTCTTGAAGAATATGGACCCCATGTACCTGCAGGATATGGTTCAATTTTACTTCTTTTTATTTTCCATGCATAAATAATTGAATCTATCCATTCCCAAGCTAATTCTACTTCATCTCTACGAACAAATAAATTTTGTAAACCTTGCATTACATCTAATAAGAGACGTTCATAAGCGTCTATTAAGCATGATTCTTTAACATCTTTAAAATAATTTAAACTCATTTTCATAGGTTTTAAATTATATTTATGATTAATACCAGGAGTTTTATTCAAAAACTCAAAATCAATACCTTCATTTGGTTGTAATCTAATAATCAGTTTATTTTTAGCTAAAACAGGATATAAATCTTTAAAAATATTTATTTTAGGTTGTTTAAAATAAATAACTATCTCTGAATATTTTTTAGGTAAACGTTTTCCTGTTCTTAAATAAAAAGGTACACCACTCCATCTCCAATTATCAATATCTACACGTATTGCAACAAATGTTTCAGTATCACTTTTTGATATTTGAGCATCACTTTCTTCTAAGTACCCTACAACTTTTTTACCATTTAATACACCAGCAGAATATTGTCCTCTTGAAGTATTGAGATCAATATTTTTACAATCTATTCGACGTAAAGAATTCAACACTTTTACTTTTTCATCTCGTATACTATCAGCGTTTAAATTTGCAGGAGTAGACATTGCAATTATTGTCAAAATTTGCAATAAATGATTTTGAACCATATCACGAGTTTGCCCTACATGATTAAAATAGTTCCATCGTCCTTCAATTCCTACTTCTTCTGCAACTGTAATTTGTATATGATCAATAATATTTTTATTCCAGTTATTCATAAAAATAGAATTAGAAAATCGTAAAGCTAACAAATTTAATACTGTTTCTTTTCCTAAATAATGATCAATACGAAATATTTGACTTTCTTCAAAAAACTTTCCAACACTATTATTAATATCTTGTGAAGTTTTTAATGATAAACCTAAAGGTTTTTCTATTACAATACATGCTGGTTTTGCATTCAAAGAAGCAGTTCCCAATCCTTTACAAATAGCTCCAAAAGTATCAGGAGGCATAGCAAAATAATTAATAGTATGACGATTTTTTTGATCCAGTAATTTTTTTAATTGATAAAATTTATTAGTATCATTTACATCAAGATTTAAAAAACAAAAACGATCAGTCAGTTTTTGTAAAATTTTTTGATCTATTTTTGTTGAAGAAAAATCTAAAATAGATTTTTTAACGATATCTATATATTTTTCTTTATTCCATTGCGCACGTCCCACACCAATAATTCGAGTGTCTTTATGGATTTGTTCTAATTTTTCTAATCTGTATAATGAAGGTAATAATTTACGTCTAGCAAGATCTCCTTTTGTTCCAAAAATTACTAAATCACAAGCTTTAAAAGATTTTATTATTGACATTATTTTTTCCTTAAAAAATAACAAATTTTTATTTTTAATAATTTATATGAAATAGATCATGTTAATATTAAAATAATTTTTTTTAAATTTTTATAAAGAAATGATTTTTTATCATTTATAAAAACCGTATAATTTTGTTTTACTTTTTTTAAATTTATATAAATTTAAATATTAAAAAAAATAAATGCAAATACTTTTAAAAAATAGCGAATAATTTTATTTTTTTTAATTATATTAAATATTAAAAGTTTATGAGAACATTTATTTCATTTTTATAAAATAAATAATTAAAAAATATTAACATTATTTGTTAAAACAGGAATTTTTATGCTAAAACGTTTTAGAAGAACAAAAATTGTAACAACTCTCGGTCCTACAACAGATTCTAATAATAATCTTGAAAAAATTATTAAAGCAGGGGCAAATGTTGTAAGAATAAATTTCTCTCATGGAGAAAAAGATGATTATTATCGTTATGTTAAGAAAGTGAGAAACATTGCTAAAAAAAATGAAATTTATATTGCAATTTTAGGGGATTTGCAGGGCCCAAAAATAAGAATTTCTAGTTTTAAAACAGGAAAAATATATTTAAAGAACGGAAATCAGTTTATTATTGATCCAAGTATTAATTCTATAGAAGGAAACGAAAACACTGTTGGAACAGACTATCAAGATTTACCACAAGATTTAAAAAAAGATGATGTTTTATTATTAGATGATGGTCGTATCCAACTCAAAGTTATAAAAATTGAAAATAAAAAAGTTTTTACAAAAGTAAAGGTGGGTGGTTTTTTGTCTAACAAAAAAGGAATTAATAAATTAGGAGGTGGTTTGTCCGCAGAAGCATTAACAGAAAAAGATAAAAAAGATATTATTACTGCGGCTAAAATTGGAGTAGATTATTTAGCAATATCTTTTCCTAGATCAAGCAACGATTTAAATCGTGCTCGTTATTTAATTAATCAAGCAGGTTGTTTTGCAAAAATTATTGCGAAAATAGAAAGAGCTGAAGTAGTTTCGAGTCAAAAAGCAATAGATGATATTATTTTAGCATCAGACGCTATTATGGTAGCACGCGGAGATTTAGGTGTAGAAATTGGAGATCCGGAATTAATTGGCATACAAAAAACATTAATTAGTCGAGCACGTCAATTTAACCGAGTTATAATAACTGCAACGCAAATGATGGAATCTATGATTGCTAATCCTACTCCTACTAGAGCAGAAGTTATGGATGTAGCTAATGCTGTTTTAGATGGTACTGATGCAGTTATGTTATCAGCAGAAACTGCCACAGGAGAATATCCATATGAAACTGTGTCTTTAATGTCTAAAGTCTGTTTTGGAGCAGAAAAGATACCAAAAATAAATATTTCAAAACATAGATTAAACATTACGTTTAAAACAGTTGAAGAAGCAACTGCTATGTCAGCAATGTATACTGCTAATCATTTGCAAGGAATTTCTGCAATTATTACTATGACTGAATCTGGAAAAACAGCTTTAATGACATCCAGAATTACTTCTGGATTACCAATTTTTGCTCTTTCTCGTCATGAAAAAACGTTAAATGCAGTGACATTATATAGAGGAGTGATACCTGTTTTTTTTGATAATCATGATGATGGTTTAATTGCCGCAAAAAAAGCTGTGCATTTATTATATAAAAAAAACTTTTTAAGATTTGGTGATTTAGTAATTGTTACACAAGGTGATGTTATGGGTACTACTGGAACTACTAACATTAATAGAATATTAAGTGTAAGTTAACGCTAAAAAATAATGTAATTAAATAATATAAATATTATTGATGTTTTTTATAAAAATTTTAATAAAAATTAAACAATGAATATCCAAAAGATTATAAAAAAAATTATCCGTAAAAAAAATGATTATAGTATGACGTTTAACGATTCAAAAAAACTTTATCAATGTATTCTAGAAAATAAAATTGCAGATTTAGAATTAGGAACTTTATTACTTGCTATACGTTCAAAAGGAGAAAGTATAAAAGAATTACATGGTTTTTATTGTGCTATGCAAGAAAAGATATCTTGTTTTCGCATTAAAACTAAAAATATTGTAGCTATTATTCCAAGTTATAATGGTGCGAGACGTCAATGTAATTTAACTCCTTTACTAGCAATTTTATTAAATAAATTAGATTTTCCTGTCTTAGTACATGGAGTTACTGAAGATCCAACAAGAATAATTAGTAAAGATATATTTAAATATTTTCAAATATTTCCAACTAGTGATTTTTTAGTAGCAGAAAAAAAAATAAATAATCATGAATTAGTTTTTATGCCTATTGAAAACTTATGCAAATCTATAGCTAATCAGGTATCTTTACGTTGGCGTACTAATATGAGAAACAGTTCACATATTTTAGCAAAATTAATTTATCCTTTTAATATAAATCAAGCTATACGATTTGTTAGTGTTTCTCATCCTAAATATTTTAATTTAATAAAAATGTTATTTAGAAAAACTAATGAATCAGTACTTTTAACATATGGAAATGAAGGTGAAGTTTCTATTCATCCAAACAAGTCACAAAAAATTACTTTTATTTATGGAAATAAGTTTGAAAAAATTTTTTTTTATGATTATAAAGAAAAAAAAACTTTATTGCCATCTAAAAACATTCAAGAGACAATATCTTGGATGAAAAAAATTATAAAAAAATTGTTACCAATGCCTCCTTCTATTCGTTTTCAAATTGCTAGTTATTGTGTAGCTAGTAAAGTATGTTCTTCTTTTGAAGAAGCGTTTTTAAAAATAAAAAAAAAAGGATATTGAGAGAAGTTATTTACTTATTTTTTTATTTTAATAATGATATTTAAAATTTTAAATTAAACGTATTTAATTTTTTTATACTGACGAAGTTTTTTCTAAAAATTACATTTATTTAAAATAATCTGCGTTTGATTTTTTTAAAGAATCTGTATAAATATTATTATCTCTTATTAAAGAGAGGTATTATTTTAGTGAACTAAATAATATATTTAAATTGATTATTAATAAAATTAACTATTACTTTTGGAGTTGTTAATATTTCAAATCTTTTTTTCTAAAAAAAATAATACATCACGTATAAAAAAATTATTTAAAGAAGATAAAAATGATTGTTAACAATAATTAATTGAATATTTTTTAGATATATTATGGAATAATTTTTTTAATGTTAAATGTATTTGCTGTATACAATTTGTAAGAAATAATTTTATTTTTTTAGAATGTAATCATTTTTTTTATATCGTTTACCTATGCTTATAATATTTTTTTGATTTTTTGCTATGTAATTATAAATTATTCATAACATATAACATATATTAATATATTGTTTACTATAAAAACTTTATAGTTTTTATAGTAAAATTATGCGTACAAGTAATATATTTTATTAATATTCTTATATATAAATTTTTAAAAATTTATATATAAATATCTTTTCATTTATAACAACATATAAAAGTTTTACTTAAAATTTTTCATAAATAACCCTCTTAAAATTTTTAATGAGGGTTTTCTTTTTTTTAATTATAAATGACCAAAAAAAGGAAAAATAATGTTAAGTAATCGTTTAAGAATAGCTATACAAAAATCTGGTCGATTGAGTAACGATTCATGTGAATTATTAATAAGATGTGGAATTAAAATTAATTTAAAACAACGTTTAATTACTTTTTCTGAAAATATGCCTATTGATATTATGTGGGTTCGTGATGATGATATCCCAGGATTAGTTATAGATAAAGTAATTGATCTTGGTATTATTGGTGAAAACGTTTTAGAAGAAGAATATTTAACGCGTAAATCTAGAGGAGAAAATCCATTTTTTTCAACTTTATTACGATTAGATTTTGGAAAATGTCGTTTATCTATTGCTATTCCTATTCATCAAAATTATGAAGGATTAGAATATTTAAATAATACCCGGATAGCAACTTCTTATCCTCATATTTTAAAGAAATATTTTAATAAACATGGGTTATCTTTTAAATCTTGTTTATTAAATGGTTCAGTAGAAGTAGCTCCTAGAGCAGGTTTAGCAGATGTTGTTTGCGATTTAGTATCTACTGGAGCAACTTTAGAAGCAAATGGATTAAAAGAAGTAGAAGTAGTTTATAAATCAAAAGCAGTACTCATTCAACGTCATGGCCCAATATCAAAAAAAAAACAAGAATTAATAAAAAAAATAATTATGCGAATTAATAGTGTAATAAAAGCACGTGAATCAAAATACATTATGTTGCATATACCAGCTAAAAATTTACAAAAAGTTATTAATTTATTACCAGGAGCAGAACGGCCTACTGTTTCATCACTAGCAGGCGATAATAATCGTGTTGCAATGCATGTAGTAAGTAGAGAAACAATTTTTTGGGATACAATGGAAAAACTAAAATCTTTAGGTGCTAGTTCTATTTTAGTATTACCAATTGAAAAAATGATGGAGTAAAAAATGAATGATTTTAATTCAATAGTTTTTTGGAAAAATTGTAATCAAGAAAAAAAACAAAATATCTTATTAAGACCAGCGATATCTGTTTCAAAGAAAATTAGTAAAAAAGTTGCTGATATTATAGAAACAGTTAAAAAATATGGAGATGATGCGTTAATAAAATTTAATAGTAAATTTGATAACTTTCATGAAAAAAATTTGCGTATTAATCCAAAAAAGATTAGTTATTCTAAAAATTTTTTAAATAAATCAATAAAAGATGCTCTATTGGTAGCAATGGAAAATATAAAAAAATTTCATATGGCCCAAAAAATTTCTCCTATAAGTATCGAAATAAAACCTGGAATTATTTGTGAACAATTTTTTCGTCCAATAGAATCAGTTGGAATTTATATACCTAATGGTTCAGCACCACTATTTTCTACAGTTTTAATGTTAGCAATACCTGCTAAAATTGCAGGATGTAAAAAAATTTTATTATGTTCACCACCTCCAATTGGTAATGAAATACTATATGCATGTGAAATGTGTGGCATAAAAGATATTTTTCAAATAGGTGGAGCTCATTCTATTGCTGCTTTAGCTTTTGGTACAAAATCTGTTTATAAAGTAGAAAAAATATTTGGACCCGGTAACATATGGGTTACTGAAGCTAAAAAACAAGTGAATTATCAATTCGATGGCCCGGCTATTGATTTTTTTGCAGGTCCATCAGAACTATTAATTATTGCAGATTCTAATGCTAGACCTGACTTTATTGCTGCTGATTTGTTATCTCAAGCAGAACATGGTGAAACATCACAAGTATTGTTATTAACACCTTCATTTTCATTAGCTTCTTCTGTATTAAAAGAAATAAAAAAGCAAATTATTTTTTTGCCTCGTTCTTTAATTGCTAAAAAAGCGTTAAAAAATAGTTTGTTAATAATCACATCTTCTTTACAAGAATGTATAAATATCTCTAATCAGTATGGTCCAGAGCATTTAAGTATTCAAACTAGTTGCCCCCGTGATTTATTAAAAGAGGTAAAAAACGCAGGATCTGTTTTTCTTGGAAAATGGTCCCCAGAATCTGCAGGAGACTATGCTTCTGGTACTAATCATGTGCTACCTACTTATGGTCAAACTGCTACTCATTCTAGTATTGGTTTACTTGATTTTCAGAAACGTATTACCGTCCAAGAATTAACAAAAAAAGGTTTACATAAACTTTCTTCTACTATTGAATGTTTAGCTCTTGCAGAAAAATTAGAAGCTCACAAAAACGCTATTACTTTACGTTTATCTTAATTTTATATATAAATATGAATATAAAAAAAATTATAAGAAAAAATATAGATTTATTAATTCCATACGAATCGGCACGTAGTTTAGGTAACCAAGGTAAAGTTTTTTTAAACGCGAATGAATTACCTTTTTCTTTTGTTTTTTGTAATAAACATTTAAATCGTTATCCTGAATGTCAACCAAAAATATTAATTCAATATTATGCTGATTACGTCAATCTTAACACAAATCAAATTCTTGTAACACGAGGAGCAGATGAAGGTATTCAACTTTTGATGACTGCTTTCTGTGAACCAAAAAAAGATTGTATTATTATCTGTCCTCCTACTTATGGTATGTATTATGTTTCTGCGCAAATAATTGGTATTAAATGTCATTTAATTAACCTTTTACCTAATTGGCAATTAAATATTTTAGAAATTATGAAAAAAATTAATAATACTAAGATAATTTACATATGTCGTCCGAATAACCCAACTGGAAATGTATTTTCTTTTAATGATATTAATAAATTATTACGAATGACTAAAAATAAATTATTAATAGTAATTGATGAAGCTTATATCGAATTTTGTAAAAATGAAACGTTAGTGAAATTAATGGAAAAATACTCTCATTTAGTTATTTTAAGAACTCTTTCAAAAGCTTTTGGTCTAGCTAGTATAAGATGTGGTTTCGTTTTAGCCAATACTTTAATAATTAATAGTTTATTAAAAGTTATAGCTCCCTATCCAATATCAACAATAGTTACGGATATTGCAATACAAGGATTAAGTAAATCAAAACTATCTGTTATGAAAAAAAATATTTTTTCTATAAATAAAAATAAAGAGTGGTTAATTAACAATTTAAAAACATGTCCATTAGTAAAAAAAGTGTTTCCAAGTAAAACTAATTATATATTAGTACGTTTTTTACAATCACAAGCAATTTTTCGATTTCTTTTAAACAAAGGAATAGTTTTACGGAATCAAAATAGTTATATAGATTTATCAGAATGTTTACGTATTACTATTGGCAGTTATAAAGAATGTAAAAATTTGCTACATGTATTGAATAGTTTTCCAATGGAGAGTATATGAAGCAAAAAATAGTTTTTCTTGATAGAGATGGAACAATTATTTTTGAACCATTAACAGATTTTAAAGTAGATAAAATAGAAAAAATACAGTTTGAACCTGATGTTATTAACACTTTATCTTATCTTTATAAAAAAAAATATAAATTAGTTATAGTTTCAAATCAAGATGGTTTAGGTAAAAAAGGTTTTTCAAAAAAAAATTTCTATAAAACTAACGACTTTATAATAAAAATATTAAACTCTCAAAATATTTTTTTTGAATCAGTATTAATTTGTCCTCATTTAGAGAAAGACAATTGTAGTTGTCGTAAACCAAAAACTAAAATGATTACATCATGGTTACAAGGAAAAAAAATTGATAAAGAAAAAAGTATGGTGATTGGTGATCGTTTAAGCGATATGGAATTAGCAAAAAATATGAATATTTTAGGAATACTTTATAACCGAAAAACTAAAAATTGGAAAAATATTAAATATTTATTAAGCAAAGTAAATCGTTATGCATGTATACATCGTATTTCAAATGAAACAGATATACTTGTCAAAATATGGTTGGATCGTCAAGAAAAAAATGAATTAAATACAGGTATTAGTTTTTTTGATCATATGCTTGAACAAATTGCTGTACATGGTGGTTTTAGGATAAAAATAAAAGCAAAAGGAGATCTTCATATTGATGACCATCATACTATTGAAGATACTGGTATTACACTTGGTAAAACTTTATTAAAAGCTTTAAATAAAAAAAAAGGGATAGGAAGATATGGTTTTGTGTTACCTATGGATGAATCTTTAGCAAAATGTGTTTTAGATATATCTGGACGTTCTTATTTTAAATTTTATGCAAACTTTCGTTTTAGACTTATTCATAATTTTAGTGTTGATATGGTCGAACATTTTTTTCGTTCTTTATCAAATTCAATGGGTATTACTTTACATATGGAAGCAAAGGGTAAAAACGATCATCATATTGCTGAAAGTTTATTTAAATCTTTTGGACGTACTTTAAGACAAGCAATTGTAATAAATGACAAAATATTACCTAGTTCAAAAGGTACTTTATAATTTATGAAAATAGTTATTATCAATACTGGTTGCGCAAATATTTTTTCTTTAAAGATTGCAATAAAAAGATTAGGTTATCAACCTATTATTACTAATAATAAAAAAATCATAGAACAATCAGATAAAATTTTTTTACCGGGTGTAGGAACTTCAAAAAGTGCAATGAGTTTTTTGAATAAAAAAAAAATAGTTAAATTAATAAAAAATTATGATCGTCCTGTTCTTGGTATTTGTCTTGGAATGCAACTATTAGGCAAAAATAGTGAAGAAAGTCCTGGTATTTTAAATTTAAATATTATTGAAGAATCAAGCAAACTAATAAATACGAAAAAACTGCCTTTGCCTCACATGGGATGGAATAAAATAAAAATTTTAAAAGAAAATAATCTTTTCTATGATGTAGATCAAGAATCTTATTTTTATTTTTTACATAGTTATGCAATGTCAATTAACGAAAACACAATATCTAGTGTTTTTTATGATGGATACTTTTCTGCAGCAATACAAAAAAATAACTTTTTTGGAGTTCAATTTCATCCAGAACGTTCTGGTAAAGCTGGTGAGAAATTGTTAAAAAATTTTTTGGAGATTATATGATTATTCCTGCTTTGGATTTATTAGACGGTAAAATAGTGCGTTTATATCAGGGTGATTATAAAAAACCGACCTATTATCAAAATCATCCATTTTTTTATATGAATATGTATAAGGAAAAAGGTGCAAAAATGATTCATTTAGTTGATTTAAATGGAGCAAATAATAGCAAGAATCAATTACCTTTAATAAAAGAATTAATAAAAAGCATCAAAATACCAATACAAATAGGCGGAGGTATTCGTTCAATTAAAGATATTTATACACTATTTAAAATAGGGATAAATCGTGTAGTTATTGGTTCCAGTGTTATTCATAACAAAAAAGATGTTAAAATTTGGATTAATGAATTTGGCGCAGACAAAATTGTTTTCGCAATTGATATTATTGTAAACGCTTCTAATAAAAAATTAGTAGCTATTAATGGATGGAAAAAATTGACTCAAATAACTTTAGAAGAAGTAATTTCTTGGTTTGATGTTATTAAAATAAAACATATGATTTGTACTGATATTTTACGTGATGGAACATTTTTAGGCCCTAATATTGATTTATATAAAGAAATTTTAAAAAAGTTTCCTTATATTATATTACAAGCTTCAGGAGGTGTATATTCTTTAAGAAATGTTAAAGATTTATGTAAATCTCATATAAATAGCGTAATAATTGGGCGTGCTTTTTTAGAAAATAAATTTACATATGAAGAGGCAATTAAATGTTGGCAAAAAGAATCATTCCATGTTTAGACGTAAAAGATGGAAAAGTAATAAAAGGAATACAATTTATAAATCATAAAGTTGTTGGTGATATTATAGATTTAGTTAAAAGATACGTAAAAGAAGGTGCAGATGAATTAGTTTTTTATGATATCACTGCTTCTAGTAATAAAAAAAAGGTTAATAAAAAATGGATTGCTGAAATAGCAGATGTTATTAATATTCCTTTTTGTGTTGCAGGAGGAATTAAGACTGTTGATGATGCAGAAGAGATTCTTTATTTTGGTGCTGATAAAATTTCAATTAATTCACCTGCATTATCTGATCCTAAATTAATTAATCGTCTATCAAAAAAGTTTGGGAAACAATGTATTGTAGTAGGAATAGATGCATGGTTTGATGAAAGTACACAAGATTATTATGTAAAGAAATATACAGGGAATATATCTAAAACATGCATAACAAAATGGAATCTTTTCAAATGGATTAAAAAAGTTCAAAAATTAGGAGCTGGAGAAATTGTTTTAAACGCTATTAACCAAGATGGTATGAAACAAGGATATAATATATTCTTATTTAGAAAAATACGAGAAATTTGCAAAGTTCCATTAATTGCTTCAGGTGGTGCTGGAAATATGCAACATTTTTTAGAAGTATTTAATATTTCTAAAGTTGATGGAGCTTTAGCAGCTTCAATATTTCATAGTAAAATTGTTAATATTTATTCTTTAAAAAAATTTTTAATCAAAAATAATGTAGAGATACGTTTATGTTAAATACGCAAGAAATAAATAGCTTAGATTGGATCAAAACAAATGGATTAATTCCAGCAATTATACAAGATAAAATATCAGGTCAAATTTTAATGCATGGTTATATGAATAAAATTGCTGTTAAAAATACTGTGACTACTAAAAAAGTAACGTTTTTTTCTAGAACAAAAAAATCTATTTGGATTAAAGGAGAAAAATCTGGAAATTTTTTATATGTGGTTGATGTTTTATTAGATTGCGATAAAGATACTTTATTAATTTTAGTAAATCCAGTTAAATATTCTTGTCATCTTGATGAGATCAGTTGTTTTTCATCAAAAAAAAATAAAACATTTTTATATGATTTAGAAGAATTAATTTCTTTAAAAAAAAATGATTCTTTGATTTCTTCATATACTACTGAACTTTATTCTCAAGGGACAAAACGTATTGCACAAAAAGTTGCAGAAGAAGGTATAGAGACTGCACTAGCAGCAGTTGTTAATGATAATAACGAGTTAATTAATGAAGCATCTGATTTAATATATCATTTACTTGTATTGTTACAAGAAAAAAATATAAATTTTAATATGATTATTAAAAACTTATTTAAAAGATATAAAAAAAATAAAATTAACTATTAATTTTTTAGGATAACGGACTATTTTATCAATTCTTAATAAAGGTAAATTATTTGTTTAATTATAACGATAGTTATTTAATAATATATAAAATATTGTTTTTACCAAAAATAATATTGTGTTGAGAACATTGTAAAAAAATTATAGACGTATACTTTTTAAACAAATTAATAAATAATCAATTAATGATTTTTGAGAATTTAGTGAATTTCTATCAATTTTTTTAAAGAAAAATTAGTAATTAAATTTATTAAAGTAATTTCTTTAAAAAAATTGATAAATCTTTTTAATAAAAAAACATCTCAAATAAATTCCATTACTAATTTAAAAAAAACGCTCATTTCCTATAACTATTTTATAATTTTTAAAAATTTTTTGATAAATTCTTAAATAAATTCTTAGTACTTTGCATAAAAATTTAAAATAATGTTATTAATATTTCAAATAAAAAAATTATTTGATTTTAATGTGTTTTTAAAATAAACAATATCTTCAAAAAATTTGCTTATTAAAACTATGCTGAAATTTTTGTATATTTTTTTATATAAAAATTTCATAAAATTTTTCTTTCTATCAAAAGAATTGTAAATATTTTATTGGAATATTAATTCTTTTAGAATATCAAAAAAAATTGATATAATTCAAAAAAATGCTATTTTTTATTATTTTATTTTATTTAAAACTTATATGACAATAAAAGCAATTTATCCAGGTACGTTCGATCCAATTACAAACGGACATCTTGAAATATTAAATCGTTCTATAAAAATTTTTAATCATATTACTATCGGTGTTTCCCATAACATAAAAAAAAAACTTTGTTTTCTTTAAAAGAACGTGTATTTCTTGTTAAAGAAGTAACTAAAAATATTAAAAATATAGAGGTAGTAAGTTTTAAAGGTTTAACAGCTGATTTTGCTAAAATGAATAACATTAACTTTTTAATCAGAGGTTTACGTAATTTTATTGATTTTGAAAACGAAAAATTATTATTTCGGATGAATCAACATCTTTTTGTAAAGTTAGAATCTATTTTTTTAATTTCTTCAAAACAATATTCTTCAATTTCTTCTTCTTTAATAAAAGAAATTGTCCTTAATAGAGGAGATGTTTCTTTTTTCCTTCCTAAAATTGTTCAAAAAGCATTAAATAAAAAGTTTTTTTAATTATTTATAAAAAAAAACCCTAATAATTTAGGGTTTCAATAAAATTATTTAATTTTTTTTTCTTTATATATAACATGTTTTCTTGCAACAGGATCATATTTTTTTAAAGATATCTTTGTAGATTTATTTCGTTTATTTTTAGTAGTAGTATAAAAATGTCCTGTTCCAATTGATGAAAGTAATTTTATTATTTCACGACCACCCTTAGCCATATTTTTACCTTATTTTAATAATGATAATTTTTGCAGAACCTCATCAATTCCATTTTTATCAATAATACGCATTCCTTTAGCAGATACTCGAAGAGTAATAAAACGTTTTTTATTTTCAAGCCAAAAGCGATGTAAATGTAAATTTGGTATAAATCTACATTTAGTTGCGTTCATAGCATGAGAACGTTTATTACCTACCATAGGTTTCTTCCCAGTAATTTGACAGATTTTTGACATATTTATATCCTTAAATATTTGTATAATAGCGAAAATTTTTGATAAAATATAATGAAAAAATTTTTAATATTTACAGTAATTTTATTTTACTTAAAATATTATATTCAATACATTTATTACAAAATATAAAAAAACGTTGATACATTATAATAATTTTTTTATTTTTTAGTTAA
Organism: Candidatus Tachikawaea gelatinosa; assembly: GCF_000828815.1. Taxonomy (NCBI): domain Bacteria; kingdom Pseudomonadati; phylum Pseudomonadota; class Gammaproteobacteria; order Enterobacterales; family Enterobacteriaceae; genus Candidatus Tachikawaea; species Candidatus Tachikawaea gelatinosa. Next base: position 502,229 of record NZ_AP014521.1, on the reverse strand, counting down.
AACAAAATATTTTATATAAATAGCTTAATATATAAATTTTTTATAAATATTAAAAATTATATTGTATAAAAAACTTGATGAATTTAATAATCACTTTAATTTTTTAGCTTTATTATTCATTGTAAGATTACTACTTTTAATCTTTATTTATTGTATAGATTACTATTTTTCTGACTTAATGAATGAATATATCATGCGATATATAAATTAATCAAATGGTTTAAAATTAAAAAAAAAACATAAATTCTTATAAGAATTTATATAAATTAAAGCTATTATATATAAATATTTTTTAATCTAATTTATTTTAAAAATTTTTAAAATATAAAAATAACTGAATATATATATAAATTTAATAACTGATAATTTAAAAAAAGATTTATTACTTAATTATTATTTTATTAATATTAAAAAAATATTTATAATATTCTATTTATAATCATGGATATAATCCATATCAAAAAAATATCCAAAAACAAAAAAAATTATTAATAAATAATTGTACTAAAATTATTAAAATATTAGGTAATGTAATGAAAACAATAGAAATAAAAATAATTGATCAACGTTTTGGAAAAATATTCCCTTTACCCAATCATACAACGATTGGATCAGCTGGTATAGATTTACGCGCTTCTATAACAGAAGAAAAAATAATTCATCCAGATGAAACTATTTTAGTCCCTGCTGGAATTGCTATTTATATTGCAGATAAAAATTTTGTAGGTATGATTGTTCCTCGATCAGGCCTGAGCCATAACAATGGTATTATCTTAGGTAATACCATAGGCATTATAGATTCTGATTATCAGGGTGAATTATTTTTATCTTTATGGAATCATAGTAAAAAAGAGTTTTTTATAAAACCAGGTGATAGATTAGCACAATTAATTTTAGTAAAAATAACTCAAATAACATTTAAAATAGTAAATACATTTAAAAAAACTATACGTAATAAAAAAGGTTTTGGTCATTCTGGAACGAATTAAAATTTATAATGTAAGTGATTATTATAATCCATATATTTTTTTATATGTATCAATAGCGATAAGTTCTTGATTATATTCAATATTTTTTTGCATATAATTGATAACATCATTTAGTGTAATAATAGAATAAATACAATATTTTTGTAAGGTATCAGAAGAAACAAAAAAGTCGTTATTTTTTTTTTCCTGACGGTTAAAAGCAATTAAAATACCCACAATTGAAGTTTTTTTATAATTGCATACATTGTTTATCAACTCTTTAATAGAACTGCCAGAAGTTATAACATCATCAATTAATATAATTTTTTTTTTTTGAAAACTACTTCCTATTAGTAATCCTTGCTCTCCATGTTTTTTTTGTTCTTTACGATTGAAACTATAGTTTACTTTACGATTATAAGTATTATACAAAGACATTGATGTTACAATTGCACTAATAATTCCCTTATAAGGGGCACCAAAAAGCAAGTTAAAATCAACGTTAATATTTATTAAAACTTTTGCATAAAATTCGCCTAAAATATTTAAATCTTTACCATTATTTAATGCACCAATATTAAAAAAATATGGACTTATTCTACCAGATTTTAAAAAAAACTTTCCAAATCTTAATACTTTTTTACTAATAGCAAACTTAATAAAATCATCTTTCCAATTATTCATACTATTTTTTTTTAAAATGTTATATGTAGATTAAATTTTATAAAAATTTTACATAATTGTAAAAGAAAAAAATAAAATATATATTTTTAATATATTTATAATATAAAATATAATAGAATACATAAATGAAAAAGACAGTTAATAAAAAATACAATATACTATTGTTTAATTTTAACATAAATTATTAAGTACTAATCATTATGATTCATAGTATGACCGCTTATGCGCGTTATGAAAAAAAAAACAAATGGGGGGACGTTTTATGGGAATTACGTTCTGTTAATCAGCGTTATTTAGAAATTAACATTAACTTACCAGAAATATTACGTAATTTAGAAGAAAATATTTTAAAAAAAATACGTCAACGTTTATCTAGAGGTAAAATAGATTGTACTCTTCATTTTGAAAAAAAAAAGTTTATGAAAAATGACTTTATAATCAACAAAAAATTAATAAGAAATATTACAAAGTTAATTGATTCTATAGTTCTTAAAAATCATCCAGGTATTATTAATTTAATAGAAATATTGAAATGGCCAGGCGTTATTTCAGTAAAAAAATTTAAAATTAATCAATTTAATTCAGAAATTTTAGAAAACTTCGATACAACACTGGATAATTTAATTCATCAACGTGAAAGAGAAGGTGCAATATTAAAAACAATTATTGAAAAAAAATTAAAGTCTATGTTAACTGAGATTAAAAAAATTTTTAAAAATATTCCTATCGTTATTGAATTTCAACGAAATCGTTTATTAAAGAAAATGAAAGAAATTCCAATAAATAACGATTTTCATCGGTTTGAACAAGAACTTTTAATGATGTTATGTCGAATGGATATATCAGAAGAACTTGATAGAATTAAAATTCATACTAAAGAAATTTTTAATATATTAAATGATAAAAAAATAGTCGGGCGAAGATTAGAATTTATGATACAAGAGTTAAACAGAGAATCAAATACTCTAGCTTCAAAATCAATAAACGAAAATATAACTGCTTCTGCTATTGAACTTAAAATATTAATAGAACAAGTTAGAGAACAAATTCAAAACATAGAATAAAATATAATAATTGGTTTTTACTAATTTTATAGTAAAAAAAACCGTACCAAAATTAGATTCGGCATAAATATAAAAAACATTATTCAATAATCACATTTTTTTATTGATTGTAACTTTTTTTCTAAAAAGTGTACATTTATACAACCAGCGTGAAAAACTGGATCTGAAATAATTCTCATTTGCAATTCAATATTCGTTTTAATACCTTCTATAATAAGCTCTGACAAAGCATTTTTCATTCTCATGATAGCAACATGTCTATTTTCTCCGTATGTAATTAGTTTTCCAATCATTGAATCATAGTATGATGGTACATTATAATCAGAATAAATATAGGAATCCCATCTTACTCCTAAACCTCCTGGTGCATGAAATCTTTTTATTTTACCTGGACTAGGTAAAAAATTAATAGAATCTTCAGCATTTATACGACATTCTATAGCATGTCCTTTAATACATATTTCATGTTGTTTTAAAGAAAGAGGAAAACCAGAAGCAATTCGAATTTGTTCCTTAACTAAATCTAATCCAGTAATCATTTCTGTAACTGGATGTTCTACTTGAATTCGAGTATTCATTTCAATGAAATAAAAGTTATTGTTTTCATATAAAAATTCAAAAGTTCCAGCATTACAATATTTAACGTCTAAACATGCTCGAATACAACTTTTACTTATTTCAAAAAGTATCTCTTTAGAGATACCTAAAGATGGAGCTTCTTCTAGCACTTTTTGATTTCGACGTTGTACAGAACAATCTCTTTCAGATAAATAAATAGCGTTTCCTAAACAGTCTCCTAATACTTGAATTTCAATGTGACGTGGATTATTAAGATATTTTTCCATATAAATAATATCATTATTAAAAGCAGATTTAGCTTCTATGCGTGTAATATTAATGGCATCTTCTAATTTATTTTTATCAAAAACAACACGCATACCTACTCCACCTCCACCAGAAGAAGCTTTAATAATTACAGGATATCCTATTTTTTTTGCAATTTTATGATTATTATTCATATTATTGCTTAATGGTCCATTGGATCCTGGTAAACATGGAACGCCAACTTTTTTCATCGTGTTAATCGCAGATAATTTATTGCCCATTAATCTTATCGTTTCTGATTTAGGCCCAATAAATATAAAACCAGATTGTTCTACTTGTTCAGCAAAATCTGCGTTTTCAGCAAGAAAACCATAACCCGGGTGAATACCAGTAGCACCAGTAATTTCAGCTGCAGAAATAATTGCAGGAATATTTAAATAACTTTTTAATGATTGCGGTGGACCAATACATACACTTTCATCTGAAAGCAACACATGCTTTAAATTGCAATCTATACTAGAATGTACAGAAACAGTTTTAATGCCTAATTCTTTACAAGCACGTAATATTCGTAATGCTATTTCCCCTCTATTAGCAATGACAACTTTATCTAACACATCTAAGATTCCTTATTTATTTTTTAATTATCATTATTGGTTGATCAAATTCAACTGATTGACCATCTTCAACTAATATAGCTTGTACAACACCAGGTATTTCTGCTGATATTTGGTTCATCATTTTCATTGCTTCTACAATACATAAAACATCGCCTATATTAACATTTTTGCCAATTTCTATAAATGGTTTAGAGTCTGGGTGAGGTGTTCTATAAAACGTTCCAACCATCGGTGATTTTACAACATAATTATTTATGTCATCATAACATTTTAAATCAATTTTCTTATCTATATTTGAGATATTATTTTTTGAAGATATGTTAAATTTTTGATTAGATGAAGAAGTTGATGTTTGATACATTTGATTATGATAAAAAGAAGCGTGAGACGCTCTATTAATGCGAATTGATTCTTTTTCTTTTTGAATCTCTAATTCAGAAATTCCATACTTTTCAACAATTTCAATAATTTTTTTTATTTTCCGAATATCCATAAATTTAGTACCATTTTAAATTGATAATTTTCTTATTACTGATTCTAAAGCTAATAAATATCCATCAGTTCCTAATCCACAAATAATTCCAGATGAAATATCAGAAAAAAAAGAATGATGACGAAATTTTTCACGAGAAAAAATATTAGTAATATGTACTTCAATAAATGGAATATTTACTGCAATTAATGCATCACGTAATGCGATACTAGTATGTGTTAATGCCGCAGGATTTAATAATATATAGTTTATATTTTCTATTTTAGCATTATGTATTTTTTCTATAATTTTATATTCTGCATTAGATTGAAAATGACTAATTTGTATATTATTTTTTTTTCCTTTTATTATTAGTTGATCAACAATTTGTTTCAAACTTGTTGTTCCATAAATTTTTGTTTCACGATTACCTAACAAATTAATGTTAGGTCCATTTAAAATCAAAATATGAAATTTTTTTTTCATTATGTAATTTTCCATAGATTATTTATTGCAAAAACTAACATTCAAAATGCACTTTTTTTGTTAATAAAATTTAGATAACAAAATTTTATTAACAAAAAAACAATAATAAATTATAAAAAATTTCATCATATTTTTAGTATATTATCGTATATTTTAAGTAAATTTAAAAAATATTTTTATGATTTTTTTTTAAATACTTATATATTTATATGATATATTTTGTTTTAAAATAACATATTTAATGTAAAATATATTATATTATTTATTATTTTTATTAAACTTTATGATCTTTTAGAATGTTTAAAAAATTTAGAGGTATATTTTCTAGCGATTTATCCATTGATTTAGGTACTGCAAATACTTTGATTTATGTAAGAGGACAAGGTATTGTTTTAAATGAACCTTCAGTAGTTGCTCTTAGACAAGATCGATCAGGTTTTCCTAAAAGCGTTGCAGCAGTTGGACAGGAAGCAAAACAAATGCTAGGTAGAACTCCTGGTAATATTGCAGCTATTCGACCAATGAAAGACGGAGTAATCGCAGATTTTTTTGTAACTGAAAAAATGTTACAATATTTTATAAAACAAGTACATAGTAATAGTTTTTTACGTCCAAGCCCACGTGTTCTTGTTTGTGTTCCTGTAGGAGCTACTCAGGTTGAACGTCGTGCTATTCGTGAGTCAGCACAAGGAGCTGGAGCTCGTGAGGTATTTTTAATTGAAGAACCAATGGCAGCTGCTATTGGAGCAGGATTACCAGTTTCTGAAGCAACAGGGTCTATGGTAGTAGATGTAGGTGGAGGAACTACAGAGGTAGCAGTAATTTCTTTAAATGGAGTTGTTTATTCTTCTTCTGTGAGAATTGGAGGAGATCGTTTTGACGAAGCAATTATTAGCTATGTACGTCGTAATTATGCATCATTAATTGGTGAAGCAACAGCTGAACGAATAAAACATGAAATTGGTTCTGCATATGCTAACGAAAAAATTTGTGAAATAGAAGTACGTGGTAGAAATCTAGCTGAAGGTGTTCCTCGGAGTTTTATATTAAACTCTAGCGAAATTTTAGAAGCTTTACAAGAACAGTTAACAGGAATAGTTAGTGCAGTAATGGTTGCATTAGAAAAATGTCCTCCTGAGCTAGCTTCTGATATTTCAGAAAAAGGCATGGTATTAACTGGTGGAGGTGCTTTATTACGAAGTTTAGATAGATTAATTATGGAGGAAACTGGAATTCCAGTAATAGTTGCTGAAGAACCTTTAACTTGTGTAGCTAGGGGAGGAGGAAAAGCGTTAGAAATGATTGACATGTATGGAGGAGATTTATTTAGCGAATAATAATATATATCATTAATTTTATTAAATTATTTTAAAAATAAGGTTTAATTCTTATTGTTTTTTTATAGAATAAACCTTTATTTTTATAAAGTTGTAACTTTGTACTCCCAAATTAAGAATACATAAATATTATGAAATTATTTTTTAATAAAAAATTCTTATCTAAATCTTATTTTTTTACATTATTAGTAATAACATTAATACTTATTTTATTAGATATACGTTTTGGATTATTATTCAAAACAAAATGTTATATTAACCAATTAATATCACCAATTTTATGTATAAAAAAAAATTTTAAAGAAAAATTTAGTAAATTTTCAAAATATTTAATATCAAATGAAAAACTTCAATCAGAGATTGATACTTTATATCAAGAATTGATGTTAAAAAATCATAATATATTGATCTTGAACAATTATAAAAAAGAAAACAATCAACTTCGTCAATTACTTGATGCACCAGTTCAATTAAAAAATTTACATCATCCTAAAATATTTGCTCAAGTTCTTTCTTTTATTATTAATGATAAAAAAAATTATATTATGATTAACAAAGGAAGTGATAGCGGTATTTATAAAGGACAACCAGTTTTTAATGGATTAGGTATAGTTGGTCAAGTTCGTTATGTAGATAAAAAAACTAGTAATGTAGCATTGATTTTTGATAAATCTCATGCATTACCTGTAAAAATTGCAAGAAATAATCTTCATGCAATTATTTATGGTAATGGATTGAATCAACATTTAAGTTTAAGATATTTCCCGGAAGTCAGAACTATTGATGCAAAAGTAGGTGATTTAATAGTTACATCTGGTTTAGATGAAATATTTCCACCAGGTTATCCTGTAGCTTTTATTTCATCAATTAAAAAAGATTTAGAGAACATTAACGCTTTATCTATTAAAGCACAACCAATATTTGGTATTAATAAAATTTCTTATGTTTTATTATGAATATATTCTCATTTATTAATACATACTAAACAGTTAAAATTTTTTTATATATGGACAAAAAAAATGTTAGAAAACAGATTTAAACCTAGTAATTTTATTATTAATAAAACTACTCTTATATGGTTATCTTTATTAATAGGATTTTTTTTACATTTTTTTTTTATAAATTATATAATACTTCACCATCTTTTTTATTAATTATTTTAATTTATTGGATAATCAATACACCATATAGTATAAATTTAAGAACTGTTTTTATAACATCTTGTTGTATAGATTTTTTAAAAGGTTTTATTTTTGGCGTTCATTTTTTTTCAATAATAATTTTTATTTACTTTATTCAATGTAAACTTTCTTTTTTTTATCAATTAGTTTCATGGAAAAAAACATTAATTATTATGTTTTTTTTATTACTTATAAATAATATTGCTTTCATTTTAGAAAGTTTTTTTTTAAAAAAACCGTTTGAATCTTTAATAAAGATATTATTAGAAACTTTTCAAAATGGAATTTTTTGGATATTTTTTTCTTTTTTGATAAAAAAAACATTTAATCGATTTCATATTTGTGTTTAACTGAATTACTTTTAATATGTAAAATAAGTTTTTTTAACACTTAATTATTTTTATATTTAAAATGTAAACTAATTTAGTTGTATTTGAAAAACACTACTTATAATTTTATAAAAAAATGACAAAAAATATAATTAATCAAGACTTGCTAATTGAAAATAATCTTAATAAATCAGATATCTTTTCTCTATTAGATCAATTTTCAGTAAAGAACATAGACTATGGAGATTTATTTTTTCAATCGAATACATCTGAAAACTGGATATTAGAAGACACAATTATTAAAGATGTTTCATATAATATTGATCAAGGCGTTGGAGTACGTGGTATTGCTGGAGATAAAACTGGATTTTCTTATACGAATAAAATAGATTATGATTCTATATCTGAAAGTATAAAAACTGCACGTAATATTACTTTTGAAAAAAACAGTCAGAAAATAAAAAAAAATTTTCAACATTCTTGTTTGAATTTTGGTAAAAATTTAAATCCTTTAACATCAATAAAAAATAAAGAAAAAATAGATTTCTTAAAAAGAATAAATCATATTGCACGTATGACAGATAAAAGAGTAAAAAAAGTTAACATACAATTAAATGGACAATACGAAAAAATAATTATTGCTGCTACAGATGGAACTTTTAAAAGCGATATTAGACCTTTTATTCGTTTATCAATTGGAGTTTTAGTAGAACAAAATGGAAAATATGAATCTGGTTTTAGCGGAGGCGGGGCAAGAAACGACTATAATTTTTTTATTAAAAATAAAAAAAATGGCTTAAACCTTGCTGAATTCTGGACAAAAGAAGCAGTACGTATCGCTTTAATTAATCTTTCTGCAGTTTCTGCACCAGCTGGTTTATTTCCAGTAGTTTTAGGTCCTGGATGGCCTGGTGTTTTATTACATGAAGCTATAGGTCATGGTTTAGAAGGAGATTTTAACCGTAAAAAAACTTCAATTTTTCATAAGAAAATTGGGGAAGTAGTAGCCTCTGAAATATGTACTATTGTAGATGATGGTACATTACATGGAAAAAGTGGATCTATTCTAATAGATGATGAAGGTACTTTAGGAAAGTATAATATTTTAATTAAAAACGGTATATTGAAAAAATATATGCAAGATAAAATCAACGCAAAGTTAATGAATACTAAACCAACAGGAAACGGAAGACGTGAATCATATAATTGTCTTCCTATGCCTAGAATGACGTCTACTTATATGTTACCTGGTAATTTTCTTCCTAATGAGATTATTGAAAGCATTGATTATGGATTATATATTGCTAATCTTAGTGGAGGTCAAGTTGACATAACAACTGGTAATTTTGTTTTTTCTACTTCTGAAGCTTATTTAATTAAAAAAGGAAAAATTAATACACCGATTAAAGGTGCAACTATTATTAGTTCTGCAATTGAAACTATGAAAAAAATATCAATGATAGGAAATGATTTAAAATTAGATGATGGAATGGGTATGTGTAGTAAAGATGGTCAAAATATTCCTGTAAATGTTGGTCAACCCACATTAAAAGTAGATGAAATGATTATTGGAGGGACAAAAGTAGCGACGAATATTTAATTGATATTTTAAACTTGAATATATTAAAATTTCAGTAATATATTCAAAAAAAATTATTCAAAAATAATTTTTTTTACACGGTAGATTTGCTATTATATATTTTTATGTTTACCTTGTGTAAGAACTAAATGTAGTTCCTTATCATTTTTTGCAGAACGTAACATGTCACATATTTCCTTATTATTCAAATATTTCGCTAATAATGAAAGTGTATGTAAATGATCTTTACATTGATCAAATGGTACTAATAAAGCAAATAAAAGATCAACTGGTTGATTATCTACAGATTTAAAATCAATTGGTTGATCAAGACTAATAAAAATTCCTAAAATTTTTGTCATGTTTTTTTCTAGTTGTCCGTGAGGTATAGCGATTCCGTTACCAATGCCAGTGCTACCCATTTTTTCACGTGTTAAAATTGCGTCAAAAATTTTTTGATAAGGAATTTTAATTTGTTCTGCAGCTAATTCGCTTATAATCTCTAATGCTCTTTTTTTACTTTGACAATGCACTCCGCTACGTATACATTCTGGAGTAAGTACAATGTTCAATTTAAATATTAAATCATTGTTCATTATTTTTAACTTTTGAATTATACAGGGTTAAAAAGATAAATTTTGAATATTGATAAGACTACATCGGTATTATATAATAATTTTATAAATAATTTTATTCAAAAAAATTTTTAAAAATCCTTTATTTCAATTAAAAAAATATTAAATAAATTATTAGTAATATATCGGACAAATTAAATTATTACTTTTCGGTACAATTTTTTTTTTTGATTAATATCAAATTTAATTTTTTTTAATGTTTCAATATTATATATTACATTTTTTTAATAAGTATATTTTAAAAAAATTCTTACTATTTATTATTTCATTAATAATTCCTTAATATAGTAAGATATTAATTTATTTATAGTCACAGTTAATATCATTATGTCTAAATCATGTTTAGACAAATATTGAATATTTTTTAAAATATGCAATAGATATAAAATCTATTTCCAAAAGATATTTGTCAAGCAAAAATAATTTTCAAATTATAGCTAAAGTTTTAAGCATTGTATAATTCTTTTAGATTTTTTTGCTAATGATAAAAATAAATTTTTTTAAAAATATTTGCGATATTAAATTTTTTATAAATTGGTAGAATTAAATATTTTTTATTAATTATTAAAATAACTCTAAATTAATGTGAGTTATTTTACTCTCAAATATTAATGTTTTTGAGATAAATTATTAATTCTATATTTTGTATTTTTATATAATGAAAAAATTGATGTTTTTTTTATTAATTTTTTAATGTATTTTTTTATAAAATAAAAAATAAATTAGATTACTATTAATAGTATTATTTTTAAATTTTTGATAAATATTTTTACAAAAAATATTGATTATTTTTTCTTATTATAATAATTTATTCACTTTTTGTTTTTTAATACTTTTTAAGCGACAATTTTTATTTAATTTGTTTTTATCAAAAAGTTTTAACAGGTATTGTATCATAGTTTTGTTAATTTAAAATTTATCTATTAGCTTTAACATCTTTTTTTTTATAATTAGTTAAAAAAATTGTTTAAACAGTATTTATTTTCATAAAAAAATAAATACTTTAAGACTATCTATAACAATTTTTTTTGTTATAGATATTATATTTTTTTATATTACTTATTGTTTTTTTATAAATAATCATTGATTCAAAGAAATAATTATTATTTTACTGTTTTTGCAAGATATAATAAACTTTTTTAATTTATTCATTACAAATTTTTTAATAAAAATTAATTGAAATAATCAAAAATATACATAATTTTTATAAATATCATGTACTTATTTTTTTTAAAAAAAATGTAAAAAATAATACATAGAAAAATTCTATAAAAAAATTTTGAAGCTATGTAAATAATTTAATTTATTAAAATAAATAAAAAAATTAAATCTAAATAAATATTATAATAATTTTAATCAATAATTTTATTAGATATAAATAATTTTAAAAAGAAAAAACAATGAAAAAACGAAATATTAAACAAATTTTAATTAGTGAACTATCCTTACAAAAAGTTTATCTTAACAGTGAAGATAATAATCATTTTCATTTAATAGCTATTGGAAACATTTTTAATAATTTAAATTCTCTTGAAAAAGAACAAATTATTTATAAGGTTTTAATGGACTATATTATTAATGGCGATATTCATGCTATTTCTATAAAAACTTTTACGCCCAATGAATGGTTAGAAAATGCTAACTTATACAAAAAAACAATTAAAAAAAATATTGAGTAATCTAAATAATTGAGAATTTTATGCATAAATTCAGAATACAAGGACCAACTTGTTTAAGTGGAGAAGTAAAAATTTCTGGAGCAAAAAATGCAGCTTTGCCTATTTTATTTTGTACAATTTTATCCAAAGAAGAAATAAAAATTAAAAATGTTCCAAAACTCAAAGATATAGATACAGCAATTAAACTATTAAAGTTATTAGGATCTAAAATAGAAAATAAAGAATCTATTTTTTTTATTAATAACAAAGATATTAATAAGTTTAATGTGCCTTATAATTTAACAAAAAAGATGCGTGCATCTATATGGATTTTAGGTCCATTAATTTCTCGTTTTGGACATGGGGAGGTTTCTTTACCAGGCGGTTGTTCAATTGGTAATCGTCCAATTGATTTTCATATATATGGATTAAAAAAATTGGGAGCGAACATTGATATAGAAAATAATTATATTAAAGCCTTTAATAAAGGTCGATTAAAAGGTGCACGTATAGTTATGAAAAAAAAAAGTGTAGGCGCTACATTAACTATCATGAGTGCCGCAACTCTTGCAACAGGAAAAACGATTATTGAAAACGCAGCATGTGAACCTGAAATTGTTGACACAGCTAATTTTTTAAAAAGTTTAGGCGCTAAAATTAATGGAGCAGGTAGTAAAAAAATTATAATTGAGGGAGTAAAACAACTAAAAGGAGGTACGTATTCTATTATGCCTGATAGAATAGAAACTGCTACTTTCTTATTAGCTGCAACTGTCTCAGGAGGCAAAATAATATGTCGTAATACTAATCCTAATTTTTTAAGAGTAGTTTTAAAAAAACTTCAACAAGCTGGAAGTGAAATAAAAATAGGTAAAACTTGGATAAGTATAGATATGCATAAAAAAAGACCTAAATCAGTTGATTTATATACAGCTCCTTATCCTGGATTTCCAACAGATTTACAAGCACAGTTTACATTATTAAATCTCATTGCAGAAGGGAATAGCACTATAACTGAAAATATTTTTGAAGATCGATTTTCACATATATCAGAATTAATAAAAATGGGGGCGTGCGCAAAAATAAAAAAAAATACAATCATATGTTATGGTGTTAAGAAATTATACGGCGCTACAGTAAAAGCAACTGATTTAAGAGCTTCAGCAAGTTTAGTGCTAGCAGGATGTATTGCACACGGAACTACATTAATTAATCATATAAACCATATAGATCGTGGGTATGAAAACGTCGAAAAAAAATTAAAATCAATTGGTGCAAATATTATAAGAATCAAAAATTATAAGTAAACACTGCAATTTTTTATTAATTATTTATATTACTTGATAAATATTAATATTAATCTAAAATTAAATTATTAATATATTTTTTTAATTTATTACAATATAAATAACTAGCATCATATATAAATTTTATGAACACTCAAAAGAAATTTAATACTTAGGAAAAAATATGTACGCAGTTTTTAAAAATGGTGGAAAACAATACCGAGTAAAGGAAGGACAAACTATTCGTTTAGAAAAAATTTCTGATGACATCGGAAATGTTGTAAAATTTGATCAAGTTTTAATGTATTCAAAAAATGATCAAATATTTTTTGGAAATCCATTATTAAAAAATAGCTTTATAAAAGCAACTATTATTAGTCATGGAAAGAATAAAAAAATTAGAATAATTAAGTTTCGTCGTCGTAAACACCATCGCAAACACCAAGGACATCGTCAAAATTTTACTGAAATTAAAATAACTGATATTAAATATACTATATAGGAAAAAAAAATGGCACATAAGAAAGCTGGTGGTTCCACTAGAAACGGTCGTGATTCACATTCAAAAAGATTAGGAGTAAAGTGTTTTGGAGGAGAAAAAGTTAAAGCTGGAAGTATTATTGTTCGTCAAAGAGGTACAAAATTTCATGCTGGAAATAATGTTGGTTTAGGTCGTGACCATACGATATATGCTATAAAAACAGGAGAAATTCAATTTAAAAAACAAAAATCTAAAAAAAATAAAACATATATAAATATTATATAATATGCATTATTTTTATCTTATTTATATCAATATTTATTTAAAAATTTAGTTTTAGATTATTTAAAAAATATATTAAAAACATATCATAACCCATGATTTCATGGGAGTAATAAAGAAATGCAATTTATTGATGAAGCAAAAATTTTAGTAATCGCAGGGCATGGAGGAAACGGATGTATTAGTTTTCGTAGAGAAAAGTATATTCCTAAAGGTGGTCCAGATGGTGGAAATGGTGGAAATGGTGGAAATGTATACTTTATTACAGATCGAAACTTAAACACATTATCAGTATTTTTTTTAAAAAAAAATTTTCAGGCTGGTAATGGAAAAAATGGAAAAAGTGGTAATTCTACTGGTCAAAAAGGAAAAGATATTTTTATAAAAGTACCATTAGGTACTCAAATTATTGATGCAAATACAGGAAAAATTATAGATGATATGATTCAATTGAAACAAAAACTATTAATCGCAAAAGGTGGAGCACATGGATTAGGAAACGCATGTTTTAAATCTTCAATTAATCGTGCTCCTCGTAAAAATACTTTAGGAAAATCAGGTGAAATAGTTAGTATTCATTTAAAATTATTATTATTAGCTAATGTCGGAATTTTAGGTTTACCTAATTCTGGAAAATCTACTTTTGTAAATATAGTATCATCTGCTCGACCTAAAATTGGAGATTATCCTTTTACAACTTTATTTCCAACTTTAGGTACAGTATCTGTGAAACAAAATTTAATAAAAAAACGTTTTATTATTTTAGATACTCCTAGTTTAATAAAAAATTCAAATATAGGTAAAGGTCTAGGTATAGATTTTTTAAAACATTTAGAAAGATGTCAATTATTATTACATGTAGTTGAAGTTACACCAAATAATTTTTTAGAATCAATAAAAAATATTAACGTTATTACAGAAGAAGTGCGAAAATATAGTGAATTTATCTATAATAAAGAATGTTGGATAATTTTTAATAAAATTGATTTATTAAGCAATAAAAAAAATATCGAAAATTATATAAAAAAAATACAAAAACACATAAAACTAAAAAATAAATTTTTTTTTATTTCTGCTCTAAAAAATATTGGTATAACAAATTTATGTAAAAAAATAATGAGTATATTATAATAAATTAAAATGAAAAAATTTTCATAGTATATCCTTTTCCTCTCTTGTAAGAGAGGAATTTATAGTTTTATAATAACTCTTCAGATAACTGTTTTGCTCGATCTATTTGTTCCCAAGGAAAATGATTTCTTCCAAAATGACCGTAATTAGCTGTATCACGATAAATTGGTCTTAATAGATTTAACATTTTTATCAAACCATATGGACTTAAATTGAAATATTTTTTAATTAATTGAATAAGTCGACTATTTTTAATTTTTTCAGTTCCAAAAGTCTCAACCATAATAGATATAGGCTTAGCAATTCCTATAGCATAAGATATTTGAATTTCACAACGATCAGCTAGTCCTGCAGCTACAATGTTTTTAGCTACATAACGAGCAGCATAAGCCGCTGAACGATCCACTTTAGAAGGATCCTTTCCTGAAAAACTCCCACCACCATGTCTTGCCATTCCTCCATAAGTATCTACTATAATTTTTCTTCCTGTTAAACCGCAATCTCCCATAGGACCTCCAATAACAAAACGCCCGGTTGGGTTAATAAAAAACTTTGTTTCTCGGTTTAACCATTTCTTTGGTATTATAGGCTTAATGATTGTTTCCATTACTGCCTCTTGTAGATCTTTTTGAGAAACATCTTGAGTATGTTGTGTAGACACTACTAATGTATCAACTCCTATGATTTTTCCAGAATCATATTGAAGTGTTACTTGACTTTTTGCATCTGGTCTTAACCATGGTAATATTCCTTTTTTTCTTATCATAGCTAATTGTTGAACTAATCGATGTGCATAAGTAATTGGAGCAGGCATAAAAACATCGGTTTCATTAGTAGCATATCCAAACATTAAACCTTGATCTCCCGCCCCTTGTTTTCTAGGATCAGGATGCGTTATTGCTTGATTAATATCAACAGATTGTTTACCAATAGTATTTAATACAGCACAAGAATTCGCGTCAAAACCCATATCTGAATTAACATAACCTATATCCCGAATAGTATTTCGTATAATTGTTTCAATATCAATATATGCTGCTTTTGTCGTGATTTCCCCACCAACAAGTACCATTCCTGTTTTCACATATGTTTCACAAGCAACTCGTGCATTTTTATCATCTTTAATGATTGCATCTAATATAGCATCAGAAATTTGATCAGCTATTTTATCAGGATGTCCTTCTGAAACGGACTCAGATGTAAAAAGGTATCCGGTCATTTTTTAACCTAATTAAAATTATTTAAAAGTGTTTGTTTTAGTCAAAAAAATGTTATATTTTTTAGGTATTTAAACTACTTGCTAGTTTGTTATTAATACAAAATTTATATGCAATATTTCTATTTATGTATATTTAAAAATTAACATTTTAACCAAATTCTTACATATAAGAAATTAAAGATATACTCAGTATTATTTTCATAATATTATGAAAATAATACTGAGTAATTGTTAACAACACAATTTTTATTGTAATTATATGTATAAATTATACATGTAATCGTTAATAAAAAATCTAATATTTATATATAATATTATAATAATAACAATTATTGACAAAAATTTAAAAAAATAATTTCTTCATTTAAGAAAGTGTTATGAAATATTACAAAAAAAAAATATGTAAAAAATATAATATTTCGTTTTGGGGCGAAAAATATTATGATATAGATGATAATGGAAACATAATAGTCTTTCCAGATCCTATTAATATGTCTAGTGTATGCGTAAATTTAACTGAATTAGCAAATGATAGAAAAAAAAACAATCAACGTTTTCCAGTTTTATTTTGTTTTCCACAAATTTTAAGAGATCGTTTATATCTCATTAATCAATCTTTTAAAAAGGCATGTAAATTATATCAATATACAGGAAACTATTTCCTTGTTTATCCAATTAAAGTTAATCAACAAAAAAGAATTATAGAATCATTAATGTGTTCAAAAGAAAAATTTGGATTAGAAGCAGGATCTAAATCAGAATTAATAGTTGTTCTAACATACGCTATTAATAAACCTTCAATAATTATTTGTAATGGATATAAAGATCGTGAATACATTAGTTTAGCTATTATTAGTACAACAATAGGTCATAAAGTTTATTTAGTTATTGAAAAAATTAGTGAAATATTTTTAATTTTAGAGGAATCTAAACGATTAAATATTAAGCCTTCTGTAGGAATAAGAATTAGACTGGCAGCAAAAAATATAGGAAAATGGGAATTGAGTAGTGGAGAAAAATCAAAATTTGGGTTAACAACTTCTCAAATTCTAAAGTTGATTAATATTTTAAAGCAATCTAATCAAATTAATATTTTAGAACTTTTACATTTTCATATTGGATCACAAGTACCTAACATTAAAGATATTATATCTAGTGTTAAAGAGTCTATTCAATTTTTTGTTGAACTTAATAATTTAGGCGTAAAAATAAAATGTTTAGATATAGGAGGAGGATTAGGTGTAGATTATGAAGGAACTCGTTCTAAATCCGATTATTCAGTTAACTATAGTGTATATGAATATGCAAAAAATATTATTTATATAATTACTCAAGCATGTAAAAAATATGGGTTAAAACATCCTATAATTATTACAGAATCCGGACGAGCTTTAACAGCTCATCATGCTGTTCTAATATCTAATATAATTGAAACTGAAAAAAATGAACATGATATTTTACCAATACCACCTAAAAATTCTATTATTAAAATTAAAGAAATGTGGAATAATTGGCAAGTCATCAAGAAATCTAAAAAATCTAGTGTTTGCTATAAACTTTTTCGCATAAGCAACAAACAATTATTAGAAATTCAAAATGGTTATTCTTTAGGTTTGTATTCTTTAAAAGAACGTGCTTGGGCTGAACAATTACATTTATATCTCTGTTTTTATATACAAAAATTTTTTAAAAATAAAAAAAAATATAAAAAAAAATTAATTGAACTCGAAGAACGTATAGCAGATAAAATTTACGTAAATTTTTCATTATTTCAATCTCTTCCAGATTCTTGGGGAATTAATCAAATATTTCCAATTCTACCTTTAGAAGGTTTAAATGAAAAAATTAAAAGAAAAGCAATAATATTTGATATCACTTGCGATTCAGATGGAAAAATTGAGCGTTACATAGATGAAAATGGAGTTAGAACAACAATATCAATGCCAAGATATAATATAAAAAAACCTCCTTTAATAGGTTTTTTTATGGTTGGAGCTTATCAAGAAATATTAGGAAATATGCATAATCTTTTTGGTAACGTTGAGACTGTGAATATTAATTTATATCCTAATAAAAAAATTAAAATTTCAGTTTCTAATATAAATGATACTGTTAAAAAAACTTTAAATAATATAAATGTTAATCCAGAAGAAACCATGCATTTTTTTTATAATCAATTAAAAATAAAGAATCTTGATGAGAAATTGTTTGATAACTTTATATTAGTTTTTAAAAAAGTTCTTTATGGATATACTTATTTAAAAGAAATTGTATAAATTTAAAAAAAACAAATGTTATATACTGTATATATCTTTATAAATTACTTTTTAACAAGAAGGTTTTATGCATAATACTCTGAATAATGAACGCGATAATTCTTTAACATCTAATGCTTTTGGTTTTATGCGAATACCTCTTTGCTTTAATCCTTATGAAAAAAATGATAATCAATATGTAATTACGGGTGCACCTTTTGATTTAGCAACGTCTGGTCGTTCTGGTAGTCGTTTTGGCCCAAATTCTATTCGTCAAATGTCAACTAATTTAACATGGGAAGAAAATCGTTGGCCATGGAATTTCAATTTTCGTCAATATGTTCAAGTTATTGATTGTGGTGACTTAGTCTATTCACCGGGTAATGCACAAGAATTTTCAGATAAATTATATTTACATGCAAAAAAATTATTATCCTTAAAAAAATATATGATAACAATTGGTGGTGATCATTTTATAACATTGCCTATATTACGTGCATATAAGAAATATTTTGGTAAAATAGCACTAATACAATTTGATGCTCATTCTGATACTTATCCAAGTCAAAATATTTTTGATCACGGAAGTACATTTTACCATGCTATAAATGAAGATTTAATTGATCCTTTATATTCTGTTCAAATTGGTATTCGGACTCAATATAACAAAAATTTTTATTTTAAAGTTTTTGATTCTATTCAAGTAAATAATCTACCAACATATAATATTTTAAAAGAAATAAAAAGTACTATTGGTGATATGTTTGTTTATATTAGTATTGATATTGATTGTTTAGATCCTGCTTATGCCCCTGGTACTGGCACACCAGTAATCGGTGGTATTAGTACAGAAAAAATAGGTAAAATAATTCGAGGATTAACAGATATTAATATTATAGGAATGGATGTCGTTGAAGTATCACCTCCATATGATGCTTCTGGTATAACATCTCTTGCTGCTGCTACAATTATATTAGATTTAATTTATTTAAACACCTTTAGAAAAAAATAATTTTTTTATAAAACATAAATACACATTTAAAATATTTTTTTATATATTTTAATTCTACAAAATTTTAATTAATTATTGGAAAAAAAATGTTTTCTCGAAAAGAACTTGCTAACGCTATTCGTTTTTTAAGTATAGATGCTATACAAAAAGCGAAATCAGGTCATCCTGGAGCGCCAATGGGTATGGCAGATATTGCTGAAGTTTTATGGCGTGATTATTTAAAACATAATCCAAGTAATCCTCAATGGATTGATCGTGATCGTTTTGTTCTTTCAAACGGTCATGGTTCTATGTTAATTTATAGTCTTTTACATTTAACTGGTTATGATTTACCTTTATCTGAATTAAAAAATTTTAGACAATTGTTTTCAAAAACACCTGGACATCCTGAATATAAACATACTGTCGGCATTGAAGCAACAACCGGTCCATTAGGGCAAGGTTTAGCTAATGCAGTTGGTTTTGCAATTGCTGAGCGAACTCTTGCAGCACAATTTAATCGTCCTAATTTTAATATTATAGATCATTATACATATGCTTTTGTAGGAGATGGTTGCATGATGGAAGGTATCTCTCATGAAGTATCTTCTTTAGCTGGCACGTTGAGATTAGGAAAACTAATCGTTTTTTACGATAACAACGGAATATCAATAGATGGAAAAATAGACGGTTGGTTTAAAGATGATACAGCAAAAAGATTTGAAGCATATGGATGGAATGTAATAAAAAATATTGATGGACATAATTCAGAAGAAATAAAAAAATCAATTGACCAAGCTAAAAGCATTAATAATAATAAACCTTCATTATTAATATGCACAACAGTTATTGGTTTTGGTTCTCCTAATAAACATGGAAAAAACGAAGCACACGGCGCACCATTAGGAGAAGATGAAATTATTTTAACACGTAAAAAACTAAATTGGAAATATTCTAAATTCGAGATTCCAGATCATATTTATAAAAAATGGAATGCAAAAGCAATAGGAAAAATTAAAGAACAAGTATGGAATAAAAATTTTTCTGAATATAAAAAAATATATCCTCAACTAGCTAATGAGTTTGAAAGAATAATTGTAAATAAATTACCCCAAAATTGGGAAGAAAATTCACAAAAATTTATAAATAAAATATATAACAATCCTATTAATATATCGACTCGTGAAGCTTCTCAAAAAACTATTGAAGAATTTGGAAAAATTTTATCTAATTTTTTAGGAGGATCTGCAGATTTATCACCTAGCAATCTTACTTTGTGGTCTGGATCAAAACCAATTAATATAAATCCAGCAGGAAATTATATTTATTATGGTGTTAGGGAATTTGGAATGGTAGCCATTGCCAATGGTATTGCATTACATAATGGTTTTATTCCATATACAGCAACGTTTCTTATGTTTATTGAATATGCAAAAAATGCCGTACGTATGGCTGCTTTAATGAAAATACAACAAATAATTATTTGTACACATGATTCTATTGGATTAGGTGAGGATGGACCAACCCATCAACCAATAGAACAATTATCTAGTCTTAGAATGATCCCAAATGTCAGTGTTTGGCGTCCATGCGATCAAATTGAGTGCGCTATAGCATGGAAATATGCTATTGAAAATTTTACTGGGCCTACCGTATTAGTTTTATCTAGACAAAATTTATCTGCACAAAATAGACACCAAAAACAAATAAAAAATATATCGCGCGGGGGTTATATATTAAAAGATTGTGATAAAAATCCAGAATTAATTTTGATTGCTACTGGGTCAGAAATAGACTTAGCAGTTTCTGCTTATTCTATTTTATCCAAAGAAGGATATCAAGTAAGAGTTGTATCTATGCCTTCTACTGACGTTTTTGATAAACAGGAAAAATATTATCGTGATTTTGTTTTACCTCCTAAGATTTTGAAAAGAATAGTCATTGAAGCAGGTGTTTCTGACTTTTGGTATAAATATATTGGTTTCAATGGGATTATCATAGGCTTAAATGAATTTGGGCAATCTGCACCTAGTGTAAAACTTTTTCAATTATTTGGTTTAACTGTTGAGAATATAGTAAATAAAGCAAAAAAAATTTTGTAAAAAATATCAACATAGTTTATAGAAAAACGAGACATAATATCATTATGAAAAATTTAAAATTTTTAAAAAAAATAAACGATTTAGATATTGTTAATAAACGCGTTTTAATTAGAGTAGATTTTAATGTTCCGATTAAAAATAAAAAAATTATATCTTACCAAAGAATTAATGCTGCTTTATCAACGATTGAATATGCATTGAAAAAAAAAGCAAAGGTTATTTTACTTTCTCATTTAGGTCGTCCTACAGAAGGACAGTATAATAAAGATTTTTCCTTACATTTAATTATGCAATATTTAGAAAAAAAAATACAAGGAATAAAAATTAATTTAATCAGAGATTATTTGAACGGAATAAATTTTAATAAAAATGAAATTATACTGTTAGAAAATGCACGATTTAATAAAGGAGAATTAGAAAATAATGACAATCTTGCAAAAAAATATGCTAATCTTTGTGATATTTTTGTTATGGATGCTTTTGGTGTTGCTCATCGAGCTCAAGCATCAACTCATGGTGTAATTAAATTTTCAAAGCAATCTTGTATTGGTTTTTTATTGCATAAAGAAATAACAATGCTTAATCAAATAATGATTAAACCGTTACGTCCATTAGTTTCTATAGTTGGTGGTTCAAAAATTTCAACTAAATTTAAAATATTAGAATCATTAGGGAGATTATCTGATGCTATCATTGTTGGAGGAGGTATTGCTAATACATTTATTGCTATTGAAAATAAAGTAGGAAAATCTCTTTATGAACCTGCTTTTGTTAAACAAGCAAATAATTTAAAAGAAAAATATAATATATGTATTCCTATTGATGTAAGAGTAAGTAAAACTTTTGAAGAAGAATCTTTAGCAATCATAAAAAAAAATCATTTAATTAATAGTGATGAAGAAATTATGGATTGTGGTGAAGAAAGTATTAAAAAAATAAAAAATTTACTAAAAACCGCAAAAACCATTCTATGGAATGGCCCAATAGGAGTTTTTGAATTTAAAAATTTTAGACAAGGAACAAGAGAGTTAGCTAAAGCAATTGCTGAAAGCAATTCTTTTTCTGTTGCAGGTGGAGGTGATACTTTAGCAGCTATTGAACTTTTTAATATTCAAGATAAAATTTCATATATTTCTACTGGAGGAGGCGCTTTCTTAAAATTTATAGAAGGAAAATCTTTGCCATCATTATCTATTTTACAAGAAAAAAATAAAATGTAATTTTTTATATAATTGATTATGATATTTTTTTGTTTTTTTAAGGAATGTAGATATGTCTAAAATTTTAAATTATATAAGACCAGGTGTTGTATTTGGAAGTGATGTACAAAAAATATTTTCAATAGCAAAAAAACAATCTTTTGCAATCCCTGCAATAAACTGTATTGGTACAGATTCTATTAATGCAGTATTAGAAACAGCAAAAACAGTTAATTCTCCAGTAATTATTCAATTTTCTTATAGTGGATCTCAATTTATAGTAGGAGAAGGACTAAAAGAAGATTCTAGTGAAGAAGAAAAAAATAATGCAGCAGTCATAGGTGCAATAGCAGGTGCTAAATACGTTCATTTCATTTCAAAGCATTATGGTATTCCGGTTATTTTACATACAGATCATTGCGCAAAAAATTTACTTCCATGGATTGATAAATTGCTAGACTTTGGAAAAAATTTTTTTATTAAAAATAAAAAACCATTGTTTTCATCACATATGATTGATTTATCAGCAGAAACTTTAGAAGAAAATATACAAATTTCTCAAAGATATCTAGAAAAAATGTCAAAAATAGGCATGACTTTAGAAGTGGAATTAGGGTTAACTGGAGGAGAAGAAGATGGAATAAACAATTCTAATTTAAATAAAAAATTTTTTTATAGTAATCCAAAAGATATCTATTATGCTTATAAAAAACTACAATTAATTGATAATAAATTTACTATTGCAGCTGCTTTTGGTAATGTACATGGTGTTTATAGTCCAGGTAACGTTAAGTTAATGCCAAATATTTTAAAAGAAGCACAAAGATATGTGAAAGAAAAAAATCGATCATTAAATAACAAAATTGTAAGTTTTGTTTTTCATGGTGGATCTGGTTCTTCATTAGAAGATATTAGAAAAGCTATAAAATATGGTGTAATAAAAATGAATGTTGATACAGATATTCAATGGGCAACATGGCAAGGTGTTTCACATTTTTATAAAAAAAATAAAGAATATTTACATCAACAAATAGGTAGTTCTCATGACAAAAATCAACCTAATAAAAAATATTACGATCCTCGAAAATGGTTGCGATCTGCACAAATTTCTATTATAAATAGATTAAAACAAACGTTTTCTGATCTAAATTGTATTGATAGACTTTGAAAAATAAAATTTTTGTAAAAATACATTATTGATGATTAATGAATCGTATTTTTTGTTTTTAATATAACACATACTTTATTTTTCGATAAATTTAATAAAATTTTATTAACTTTTTTTAAAAGATATGAAACAAGAAAAACTAAAAAAAATAGTAGGACACGCTGTAATTAAATATATTAAATACGGTACAATAATTGGTATTGGTAGCGGTTCTACTGTTTCATATTTTATTGATGCTTTAAGCACCATTAAAAATAAAATAAAAGGAACAGTATCTTCTTCTGAAGAATCCACTATAAAATTAAAGAAGCTTAATATTCCTGTTTTAGATTTAAATAAAATTAATACATTATCTCTTTATATTGATGGTGCAGATGAAATTAATATGAATATGCAAATGATTAAAGGTGGTGGAGGAGCATTAACACGTGAAAAGATATTAGCGACAGTAGCTAAAAAGTTTATTTGTATTGTAGATTTTTCAAAAATAGTTAAAAAGTTAGGAACTTTTCCGTTACCGATAGAAATAATTCCTATGGCAAAAAATTATATTATAAAAGAAATGAAAAATCTAGGTGGACAACCAATATGTCGTAAAAATTTTATTACAGATAATGGTAATATTATTATTGATGTTCATAATTTAAATATTATTAACCCTGTTTTTTTAGAAAATTTAATTAATAGTTTACCAGGTGTAGTTACTGCAGGTTTATTTACAAAAAGACGTGCAGATATTGTTTTAATTAGTACTAAAAATGGTGTTAAAAATATTTCATTTAAATCATAGCAATTTTTTATATTTAAAAGTTAAATATTTTAAAATTTAAAAATTTTAGATGGAGTTATCACAACAGGCAATGAAACATCCCATTTTTTTATAGAAAAATTTTTTATCAACTGAAAATCATATGCAATTCCAATAATTAAATTTTTTTTTCTTTGCAAAGTATAATCATAAAATCCTCCTCCCATACCTAATCTATTACCATTTTCATTAAAAGCTACTACTGGTAATATAATTATGTTTAAATCCTCTAATTTAATTACATTATCTTTTTTTAAAATTGGTTCTGGTATTGAAAATTTATTTTTTATAAATTTGGTATTTTCTAAATATCGTATAAATAATAATTTTTTTTGTAAAAATGGATTTAATACGGGTAAAAAAACTTTTTTTTTATTTTTCCATAAATTTTTTGCTAAAAATTTAGTATTACATTCTCCATTAACTGAAAAATAAATAGCAATTGTTTTGAAATCTAAAAAAGAAAAAAATTTTATTATATTTTTTGTTAAAAAATATGACATTTTTTTTTGTTCTGTTGACGTTATACTTTTTCTAAAACTACAAATTGTTTTTCTAATATGAGTATTCATTGTATTTAAATAATTTTTTTATAGCATATAAAATTAACAAATATTTTTATTTTTTATAAATTAAATTTTTTAAAAAACGTTCTGTAGTAGTAACGATTATTTGAGTATATAAATCTATTTCAATGTTTACTACATCATTAATTAATCTGTTTTTTAGATTTGTACATTTTAATGTTTCTGGAATTATATTAACTGAAAAAATATCGTTTTTTACTTCATATATAGTTAAGCTCATACCATCAATACCAATAAAACCTTTATTAAAAATATATTTTTTTTTTTGTATATCTGTGATTTTAAAAATAAAACAACATGTTGCTTTATTTTGACAAGGAATAATTTGTAAGATTTTTGCAGTGGTTATAATATGTCCTGTCATTATATGACCACCAATTTCCTCATTAATTTTCATAGAACGTTCTACATTTACAAGATCTTTGACTTTTAACATATGAAGATTAGTTAATGATAATGTTTTTTTAATAATATCAAAACTGATAAAATTATTAATAATTGATGTAATTGTTAAACAACATCCATTGTATGATATGGAAGAACCAATTTTCAATATAGGTTGTAATAAATTATTTGGCAATAAAACTGTATGAGTATGAAAAGATTTTTTTTTTTCAATACGTACAACTTCTGCTATTCCTTGTATGATTCCTGTAAACATAATATGTTGTGTGCTTTTTTTTCTTAAAATAAATTTAATAAATAATAATATATTATTTTTTATTTTGTTGATAATTTTAATATATATATTATATAAATTATAGATCAGCGTAGTTATTTTATTAATATTTAAATTTTTAATTATATTTTATGAATTTTTTTTATAAAATTTCTTTTTAAAATAATTGTATTCATGTAATTATGTGTAGACTTTTTAACGTTTTAACACATATAATATACTTTGATTTAATTTGCGTTCTTAGCTCAGTTGGTAGAGCGCCACTTTGACGTAGTGGAGGCCAATGGTTCAAATCCATTAGGACGCATTTTATTTTTTTTAAAGTTGATAAGTTTATTATATATTAACTTTATGAAAACTTTTATACATACTAACTATTAATTCTTTATATAAATTTGGAATTTATTATTCTATAGATAGTATTTATAAAGCACAAGAATTATTATAACATCAATCCTAATAAATATTATTACTAGGAATTATTAATGAATCGCAAAATAGCAAGTACTATTATTGCTGCATTTATTTTTTTAAGTGGTTGTTCAAATAAATCTAATGTCGATAAACTTACCGTTGATGTTAATCATTTAATGGAAAAGACTGAACAATTATCTAATGATTTTAATAAAATGAATGCAGAGTTTAAAAAAATGAAAGAGAACGTTGCAAGTACTAACAAAAAAGTAGATACTCAATTAAAAGCTCTTGCTCAACAACATCATAAAAAATAAGTTCGAAAAAATGATTCAGCACCTTAGAAATAAGGTGCTGAACTTCTATTTTTTTTTAAGATTAAGAAATTCATTAACACGTACATGAATTTTTTTTATAATAGAATATAAGCCTTGTATACGAGAATTAGTAAGATTTTGATTAATGCAAATTTTTTTCAGGTATTTTTCTATATCAAATGTAAGTATTTCTTTTGCTTTTAATCCATTATAAAAAATAAAAATTAATGCAATTAATCCTTTTACTAAAGCAGCATCGCTATCACCATATAATATGGTTTTATTATCTTTTTCAAAAGATAAATCAATCCAAACTTTACTTAAACAACCTGGAACAACATTTTTCGATAAATATAAAGATTTAGATTTTTTTAGTTCTTTTCCTAGTTCAATAATATATAAATATTTTTCTTCCCAACATGAACAACAATTAAAATTTTTAAAAAATCTTTTTTTATCTGGAAGCACCTATACCTCTTTTATACAAAAAAATACTTTATTTTAAGTAACGTTGAATTTTTTTTAAAGAGTCGAATAAATGATCTACTTCTTCCTTAGTATTGTAAAAAACAAAAGAAGCTCTACACATGTTCGAAACATTAAAATAATTCATTAAAGGCATAGCACAATGATGTCCTGTTCGTATAGCAATACCATATTGATCAAGAAAACTTCCAACATCATATGCATGATGTTGATCTAAGTTAAATGAAAGCACACCAATTTTATTGGTTTTAGATCCATAAATTTTTAATTTTTCTATTTTTTCTAATTTCAGGATTGCATATTGCATTAAATTTTTTTCGTATTCATATATATTATTAATTCCTAAATTTTCAATATAATCAATAGCAGCACCTAATCCTATTATACCTCCAACATTTAAAGTTCCTGCTTCAAATAACCAGGGTACATCTCTATAAGTAGTTCCGTAAGGTAAAGTAACTTTCTCAATCATAGAACCGCCACTTTCATATGGTGACATTTTTTTTAAAATGTTTTTTTTTCCATACAAAATGCCAATTCCATTAGGTCCGTACATTTTATGACTTGAAAATACATAAAAATCGCATCCAATTGAACGAACATCTATTTTTTTATGCATTATTGCTTGCGCACCATCAATTACCGTAATAATTTCTTTTTCTTTTGCAAAACGAATAATTTCTTTTATTGGATTAATAATACCTAAAACATTAGAAATATGAGTAAAGGTAATAACTTTTGTTCTTTTGTCTATTAATACAGGTAATTTTTTAATATTTAATATACCATTTTGTGTCATAGGTAAAATACGTATATCAATTCCTATATTTTCTGCTATTATTTGCCATGGAACAATATTGGAATGATGTTCCATTTCTGTAATAATTATATTATCACCTTTGCATAAGTAATTTTTACATAAACTATTAGCTATTAGGTTGATGCCTTCAGTAGTACCTTTAGTAAAAATTATTTCTTCAGAAGAAAAAGAATTTATAAAATTAGCTACTTTTTTACGTATATCTTCTATCATTGATGTAGCATTCATACTAAGCGTATGAATACCTCGATGTATTCCTGCATAATGTTGTTTGTAAAATAAAACTTCTTTATTGATAACAGAAATAGGACGCTGTGAGGTTGTTGCACTATCTAAATAAGACAAAGGATAATTATTAATTTTTTTTTTTAATATTGGAAAATCCATTCTTACTTTTTCTAGATTAAAAGTCATATTTTTCTCCAGAAAAACACTTGATAATTAATTTCTTAATAAATACATTTAAGTTTTTGTTTTCTAATAGATATAATGATTCTGAAATAAATCCATAAATTATTATATATTTTGCTAATGCTTTATTAATGCCTCTAGAACATAAATAAAAGATTTGTTCTTTATTAATAGTACCTATTGTAACTCCATGAGAACATTTAACATTATTAGCATAAATTTCTAATTGAGGTACGCTAGTTACTTTTGAAAACTTTGTCAGGATTAAATTGTGGTTAATCATTTTACTATTTGTTTTTTTTGCTTTTTTAAAAATTTTAATAGATCCTTTAAAAGATCCTGTGCCTCTATTTTTTGTTACTATTTTATGTAATTGATTTGATTTACAATATCCTTTATTATGGCTAATATCAGTATTAATTGTATAATGTGAATTTTTAAATGGCAATCCAAGACTTTTTATAGAAAAATTGCTATTCTTTTCTTCAAATTTTACAAAAATTTTATTTTCTATATTTTTTGATTTTAATAAAAAATTATAATTTTTTACAATAACATCTTTTTTTAAAAAATAGCGATTTTGAGCAATGTGATAACTTTTATTATTAGAATATACTATTTTTTTGTGATTTAAACGTACATTATTATCGGCTTTAATAGTTAAATTCATATTTGTATAACAAGGATAATTATTAATGTTTATGTAATGCTCTATTATCGTTGTACTAGAACCGTTTTCTAATGTTATATTATGACGATAATTTATTATATTAAGTCCATTTTTTTCTCCAATATTAATATATAACAAATATAATGGATATTTAGAAAAAACATTAGATGGTAATTTAATATTGATGTATTCTTTTAATAAACTTTCAGTTAAATGAAAAAATGCAGTAGATTCATTTATATTATTTACTTTTTTAAACGTTTTTGATGATAATGGAATAAAAGATATTTGAAAATCGTCAGCATCTGTATCATTTATTTTTTTTAGAAAAAATCCATTCACGAAAATTATTTTAATTGAATCAATAGGTATTAATAAATGATCAAATTTTAAGTTTTTAAATTGCGTAGAAACAAGACTATTAGTGAGTAGAAGATTAATAAACCTTTCTTGTGTTGTCTTTTTTTTTACATCAAAAAAATTTATTTCCTTTATTAAATTTAAATGTTTTAGTTGATACTCATTAAGTTTTTTTATTTCATGTGGTTGTAAATAATTGTACCATTTTTGAAGAAATTTATTATCTCGATCTGATAAGCCATTCATATCCCTTTTCCTCTATTTTCTTTACTAATTTTAAATTATCAGAAACTAAAATTTTTCCATTATATAATATATGAACAACATCAGGACGAATATATTCTAAAATTCTCTTATAATGAGTGATAATAATAAATGATCGTTTACCATCACGTAATTGATTAATTCCATTTGCTACAATTCTTAATGCATCAATATCTAATCCAGAATCAGTTTCATCGAGAATACATAATTTTGGCTCTAATAAAATCATTTGTAATATGTCATTTCGTTTTTTTTCTCCTCCTGAAAAGTCAACGTTTACAAAACGATTTAACATCTTTTTTTCTATTTTTAATAAACTAAGTGCTTTTTCAATTAATTTAGATAAATCGTATCTATCAAGTATGGGTAAATTTCGATATTTTCTAATAGAATTAATCGCTGTTTGTAAAAAAAATTGATTGTTCACTCCAGGAATTTCTGCAGGATATTGAAAAGCGACAAAAATACCTTCTCCAGCTCTTTCTTCTGGTGAAAGTAACATTAAATCTTTATTATTAAAAAACATTGATCCATTTAATACTTTATATTTTTCATTTCCTGCTAACGTAGCAGAAAATGTACTTTTCCCAGATCCATTAGGACCCATGATTGCATGTATTTCATTTAACCCTATTTTAAAATTAAAATTATTTAAAATAATTTTATTTTTCATTGCAATCTGTAAATCTTTTATTTTTAACATAAATAGCCTTGATAAAAAAACTTAGTTAATTAAATTATCCAACACTGTTTTTTAAATTAATAGTTAACAATTTTTGTGCTTCTGTTGCAAATTCTAAAGGTAGTTTTGATAAAACATCTTTACAAAACCCATTAATAATCATTGAAATTGCGTTATCTTTACTAATTCCACGTTGTGCGCAATAAAAAAGCTGTTCTTCTTCAATGCGAGAAGTGGTTGCTTCATGTTCAATTTTTGCTGTACTATTTTCTACTTTTATATTTGGAAACGTATGTGTACTACAATCTTCTCCAATTAACATTGAATCGCATTGTGTAAAATTACGAGAATTTTTTGACGTAGATGCAATTTTTATTAATCCCCTATAGGTATTTTGGCTTTTTCCAGATGAAATTCCTTTGGATAAAACAGTAGACTTTGTATTTTTTCCTATGTGAATCATTTTTGTGCCTGTATCAGCTTGTTGATGTCCATTTGTTAAAGTTACAGAGTAAAATTCTCCAACAGAATTATCACCTTTTAAAATACAACTAGGGTATTTCCAAGTAATAGCTGAACCAGTTTCTGACTGTGTCCAAGACATTTTACTATTTTTTCCTATACAAACAGCTCTTTTAGTAACAAAATTTAAAATACCTCCCTCTCCATTTTTATTACCAGAGTACCAATTCTGTACTGTAGAATATTTAACTTCTGCATTTTTATGTACAAAAACTTCTACTACTGCTGCATGCAATTGATAATCTTTTCTTCTTGGTGCAGAACAACCCTCTATATAACTAACATAACTATTTTCATCAGCAATGAGAATAGTTCGTTCAAATTGTCCTGTTTTAATTGCGTTAATTCTAAAATAGGTAGATAGTTCCATAGGACAAATAACTCCTTTTGGTATATAAATAAAAGTACCATCAGAAGCTACAGCAGAATTTAAAGCTGCAAAAAAATTATCATTATAAGGAACTAATTTTCCTAGATATTCTTTAACTAATTTTTCATGTTTTCTAATTGCTTGATTAAAAGAACAAAATATAATTCCTAATTCTTTCAATTGCTTGCTATACGTTGTAGATACTGAAACAGAATCAAATATTGCATCAATAGCAATACCTTGTTTTTCGCTTGTAGGTACTCCAAGTTTTTCAAAAGTATTTTCTACTTCTTTTGTTAAAAAAGGATTTTTTTTTTGTAGAACTTCTTCATTATTTTTAATGAATTTATGGCGATCTTTATCGTATAGTGGAGCTGAATAGTAAATATAATTTTGATAATTAATATGGTTATAGTTTGCTTTTAACCAATGAGGTTCTTCACTTTTTAACCAATAAAAATAAGATTTTAATCTAAAATCTAACATCCATTGCGGTTCGTGTCTTTTTATAGAAATTGTACGTATAATTTTTTCATTAATACCATTTTTTAAACTTTCATTTTTTAATTTTGTAAAAAATCCTTCTTTATAATATTCATCATTATGTTTCTTTTTTTCTGTTTTTTTAAACATATATTTTACTCTATATTAAAACTGATTCCGCAACCGCAAACATTTTGTGCATTAGGATTTTTAAAAGTAAAAATTTTATTAATTCCTTGGCTTATAAAATCAATTTCAGTTCCGTCTAACAAAGGCATTAGTTTTTGTGAAATATATAAACATATATTACTATAAGTAAAAACAATATCTTCTTTATTAGGAGTTAAAACTAAATCTAATCTATAACTAAATCCAGCACAGCCAGATTTTTTAATATTCAACCGTAATCCTTTAACATTTTTATTATTATTAGAAATTAATTTTTTAAATTGTTGCGTCGCTGTTTTAGTTAAAGTTAACCCTTTCCAATGCATTTTTTTTAAAGAAGATTCTGAAGTATTACAGTTCATTTTGTATCTCTTAAAACAATTATTTTAACCGATTTTTATAATGAAAATATTTTTTAAGATTTTATTAAATAACTTTAATTTTAATGTAATATTTAATTATAATGTTATTATTTTGTAATGATGTTATAATTTCTATTATATACATTAATAAGACTTTAAAAAATTGATTAAAATTTAAAAAAAAATGTCAAAAACTTTAAAAGTTATTAACTTTATATAAAATTAATTTATTTTATTGAAAATAAATATTTTTTTATAACATTGTAAATGAAAAAATTAGTTTAAAAATAGTTATTAACTTTCAAATTTAAAGTTATCTATGAATTAATAATAATATTTTTTTTTAATTGTTAGAAGAATTTCATTATATTCTTTTAAATTAAAAATTATAAAGTTTTTTTATTTAATTATTAAGTAATTTTTATGAAAAAACTGCAATTTAATGAAAATTTTCTAAAAAATTTTTTCATATTAACAACTATTTTTCTTGCAGTTATAACTTTTTTTTTGATATTAAAACCTTTTATTATAAGCTTTATTTGGTCTAGTTTATTTGTTATTTCTATTTGGCCAATAGCAATAAGATTAGAAAAAATATTTTTGGGGCGTCGTTTTTTAACGTTAGTTTTTATATTTTTTTTGTTATTATTAATATTTATAGTTCCAATCATATTGGTAATAAACTATTTAAAGAATCATATTACATATTTATTATATTTATGTAATCAAGGAAAAATACATTTACCAGAATTAAAGTGGTTAATAAAAATTCCATTTTTTGGAAAAAATATATTTTCTCATTATCATCTATTTATTTTTAAAGAAAATCCTACTATTACATGGAAATTGATTAAAGATCTAAAAATATATCATTATAATAATTATTATATATTTATAAAATATATACATCATTTCACTTATTTTTTTTTACAGTTATTTTTTATTATACTATTTAGTTTTTTTTTATATTTAAAAGCTGAAACTTTAAAAAATATTATATATTGTTTGTTAAATCTAGTAATTCCTAATTATAGCAACCAAATAATATCAACTATAATTCAAACTATCCGTTCTATATCATTTGGCATTTTTTACACGATATTAATTCAAGGAATTTTAGGAGGTATTGGACTTATAATTTCTGCTGTTAATTATAAAATTATTTTAATGGCAGTTATAATACTTTCTTGTTTAGTTCAATTAGGACCACTACCTATATTATTACTTATAGTGTTTTGGCTTTATGTAAACAATAATAGTTTTTTAGGAACATTATTACTAATATGGAGTTTTTTTGTGGGAGTTTTAGATAATATAATAAAGTTATTTTTAATTAAAGCAGGAATTGATCTCCCAATTATTTTATTTTTTCTAGGCATTGCTGGTGGATTTTTAGCTTTTGGTTTTATTGGTTTATTTATTGGTCCAATAATTATGATTATCTTCTATCAATTAATATTAATATGGGTTAATGAATTTCCTATCAAAAAAAATAATTAAGAAGTCAAATATTTAATTAATTTTTTGATAGGAAATTATATAAACATTAATACCATAAAAAATTTATATATATATATATATATCAAAAATATATATAAAATATCTTTATGTACTACAATAAAACAAAATGTTATAATAAAAAATAATCAATTATAAAAAATGTATGAAACGTTTTTGAATAGATAAAGGTTTATAGAAATATGTTTATTAAACGTTCTTCTTATAAAAAAGAAGATTTAGTTTCTGCTGGTTATAAAAAACTTTTTGGGGAAAATAGTCCTCCTCTCCCTTCAGGAAGAATGTTAATGATAGATCGAATTACAAAAATAATGGAGAATGGTGGAAAATATGATAAAGGTTTTATAGAAGCAGAACTTGATATAAACTTAAAATTATGGTTTTTTTCTTGTCATTTTATTGATGATCCAGTAATGCCAGGATGTTTAGGTTTGGATGCAATGTGGCAATTAGTTGGATTTTTTCTTGGTTGGTTAGGATCAAAAGGAAAAGGTCGTGCTTTAGGAGTAGGACAAGTAAAATTTATTGGACAAATTTTACCGAGTTCTAAAAAAGTAACTTATCAAGTGCATTTTAAACGAGTAATTAATCGAGCATTAATTATGGGAATAGCTGACGGAGAAGTATTTGTAGATAAAAATTTAATTTATACTACTAAAGATTTAAAAGTTGGTTTATTTAAAAATACTTCTTTATTTCAATCTAAAAAAGTCATTTAAAAAAAATTTAATATATCCTTTAATAAACGAGAGCCTTTATAAATTAATCCAGAATATAGTTGTATTAAAGATGCACCACACTTAATTTTTTCTTTAGCCGAAATTAACGAATTAATTCCTCCGACCCCAATAATTGGTATTTTTCCTTTTAATTTTTTTGATAAAATTTGAATTGTTCTATTACTATACCATTGTAATGGTCTTCCACTAAGCCCACCATGTTCTTGACTATTTTTTACTCCATTCACTAAAAAACGATCAATAGTTGTATTTGTAGCTATTATTCCATCTATTTTATGATGTAATAAATTATCAGCAACGTTCACAATATCATTGTGATCTAAATCAGGTTCAATTTTTACCAGAAATGGTACATATTTATTATGCTTTATGACAAGTTTTTTTTGTTGATTTTTTATTGAAAATAGAAGATCATCCAGTAATTGACCGTGTTGCATTCTACGTAAATTTTCTGTATTAGGAGAAGAAATGTTAATGACGATATAGCTAGCATATTTATATACTTTTTTTATGCATAAAATAAAATCATTTTTTCCATCTTCTATTTTTGTATCCTTATTTTTGCCAACATTAATACCTAAAACTCCTGAAAATTTTGTTTTTTTTATATTTTGAACTAAATTATCCACTCCTAGATTATTAAAACCCATTCTATTAATGATACCCTGTACTTTTCTTAAATGAAAAATTCTGGGTTTTAAATTACCAAATTGTGCTATAGGTGTTACAGTACCTACCTCTATAAAACCAAACCCCATAGCATCAAAAACATCAATAAATTCTGCATTTTTATCTAAACCAGCAGCTAAACCCACGGGGTTTTTAAAATTCAAACCCATACATTGTATTGGAATATCAGGTAGTTTTTGAAAAAAAAAATTATGAAATATACTGTTATTTATGATTTTTAGTTGTTTAAAAATTATTTTTTGGGCTATTTCAGGATTAATTTTGCTTAACATAGCTAGTAAAATTTTATCTAACATTTTTATAAAATTCATTATTTTTATTAATAATTTTTTTAAACTATACATGTAATTTAATTATAAAAAATTTACTAATATATAAATTTTGATATATATATTTTAACATATTTTATAAATAAAAATTAAAAATAAATATTTAGCCATATAAACAAAATTTTTATATTTTTTTTAAAATAATATTTGAAATATAATAGTTTAATTTTTGTGCTCTTTCAGAGAATTTAGTATTAACTTTTTCATTTAAAATATTATATAAATTATTTGTGGAATAAATTTTATAATCTTTCAATTCGTCAAAAATATTCAATATAAATTCAGCATATTCATCAAAATCTGTAATAACATGAATTTTACCGTTAATCTCCAATTTTTTTAATACTATATTTATAAAACTTCTTTGCAATATTCTTCTTTTTTTATGGGATTTTTTTTTCCAGGGATCTGGAAAAAAAAGTTGTACGCAATGTAAAGAATTATTAGGAATCATTTTTTCTATTACTTCTATTGCATCATGATAAATTATTTTTAAATTTTTAACTTTTTCTTGACAAATTGCATGAAGGCAATTTCCTATACCAGGTAAATATACCTCAATTCCTAAAAAATTAATATGAGAGTTTTTTTTTGCCATATCTATTAGCGAAGTTCCGTTTCCAAAACCAATTTCTAAAATTACAGGAGCTTTTTTTGAAAATAATTCTACAAAGTTTAGATAGTTATTTTGAAATAAAATAATTGTTTTATCCCAATATAAATCAATTGCTGTTTGTTGTTTATTATTTAAATATTTATTTCTTATAACAAAACTACGTATGCTTCTTTTTGAAAGAACTATTTTTTTACATTTTTGTTTTATATTTTTTTTAAGCATGATTATCAGAGAAAATGAATTAAAATAATTAATATTAATTTTATATTTTATTAAAAAATTAATTTATACTTAATGTTTTAATAAAATATAAAATTAATTTTGACTATGTATACTGATATAAAATTTTCTGAATTTATTCTAAATTGGTTTAATAAATTCGGAAGAAAAAATTTACCTTGGCAAATAAATAAAGATCCATATAAAATATGGATTTCTGAGATTATGTTACAACAAACACAAGTAAAAACTGTTATACCATATTTTTATCGTTTTATGAAAAATTTTCCTACAATTTATCATTTATCTAATGCATCACTTGATGAAGTATTATTTTTATGGAGTGGTTTAGGGTATTATAAAAGAGCTGATAATTTATATAAATCTGCAAAGTTAATAGTACAAAAATTTAAAAAAAAATTTCCATCAAAATTTGAACAACTGATACAATTACCAGGAATAGGTCGTTCTACAGCACATGCTATTTTATCTTTTTCTATGCAAAAAAAATTTTCTGTTTTAGATGGAAATGTCAAAAGAGTGTTATCGCGTTATTATAATATTTCAAAAGCTGTTGGAGAAAAGAATAGACTTTTTTGGAAAATTATTGAAAAATTAACTCCAGCTATAAATAGTGATAAATTTAATCAAGCAATGATGGACATTGGATCACTGATTTGTACAAGTCATCATCCAAAATGTATTTATTGTCCAGTTAAAAAAAAATGTATGTCTTATAAAAATGGCGTTTTTATAGATTCTTCTAAAAAAAAATTAACGAAAAAAATAATAAAAAATAAAATTTGGTTTTTTTTATTAATAATAAACAAAAAAAAAATATGGTTAGAAAAAAGATGTTCTTCAGGAATTTGGCCTAATCTTTTTTGTTTTCCACAGTTTGAATCACAAAAAAAACTTAAAAGTTGGTTAAAACATTTTAGTTCTGATGATAAAATTAAAATACTGAAATCTTTTTTACATGTTTTTAGTCATTTTTCATTGAAAATTGTTCCTATTGTTACTAATATATCTAACATAAAAAAAAATATTTTTCATGAAAACGATGGTATTTGGTATAATTTAACCAAACCTCAAAAAGTAGGTTTATCTATACCAGTAAAAAAATTATTAAATGACATTATTGTTTAGTAGTATTACTATATAAAAACTATGTTTGTTTAATCAAAAAATGAAAACTATGAATAATAATCTTATTTATTGTAAATATTTAAAAAAATATGCTCCTAAACAAAATTACCAAATTTTTTCTAATAAAATAGGTAAACGTCTTTATGAAGAAATTTCTCAAGAAGCTTGGGAAATATGGTTAAAAAAACAAACAAAAATAATTAATGAACAAAAATTAAACATGACAATTTTACAAGATAGAAAAAAATTAGAAAAACATATGTTAAATTTTTTTTTCGGAAAATAATATATTATTTAAAATAAATAAGAATAATGCTGAACATGAATATAAATGTTGCTATATATTTTTTAATAAAAATCTATTTATTTTTTTTTCTTTCTTTCTTTTCAAAAGAAAAAATAAACAACCAGTGGATAAAAAGTATATCTCAAGAACATTTGATAATAAATCCTGATATTTTTTTTAAAAATATATGTAATAAGCATTACAATCTAAATATTCAATCATATTATTTTTTACAAAAAAAAAAAAATAGAATTAATAATTATATAGTTTTTGAAAAAAATAAATTATTTATTAAAAATTTTCTAAAAAAAAAACTTTATCTAAATTAAAAAAAAATATAGTTACTTTTTTCATTAGCGATAAAAAAGCTTTTGTAAAAAAAATAAATAATAATATACAAAAAAAAATAAAAATTTTAAAAAACAAAGAAATTTATAAAAAAATGTTAATTTTTTATAAAGATCCTATAATTTTAGTAAAAAAATCATATAATTACTTTTATTTAAAAATCAAAAAAAACTCAATACTTGCTAAATATATTGATCAACGTTCAGATAAATATTTTTACTTAATAAAAAAAATTTCTGAAAAGTATAATATAGATATTTCTTTAGTTTTAGCTATAATTAAAATAGAATCTAATTTTAATCCATATGCTATTAGTAATTCTGAAGCGTTAGGTTTAATGCAAATTATGCAGACTACTGCTGGGAGAGATGTCTTCAGAATGCAAGGAAAGCTAGGATATCCTAGTAAGAGTTATTTATTAAATCCTAAAAATAATGTCAATATTGGAATAGCATATCTATCTTTATTGCAAAACACGTATTTAAATAATATTGTTAACCCTCTTGCTCGTCTCTATATACTTATTATAGCTTATAATGGTGGTCTAAATGGTGTATTTCATATATTTTCAGAGGATAAAAATAAAACAATGTTAATGATTAATAAAATGAAACCTTCTCAAATTTATTCTATATTAATAAATGATCATCCATCTTTAGTATCTCGAAAATATCTTTATCAAGTAGTAAGAATGCAAAAAATTTATAAAGAAAGATTTCAAAAAGCAAAAAAATACCTAAATTTATAGATGTTATATTTTTCATATATTAACGAAAATTAAAAAAAAATATAAAATATTATAGATTATGATATCAAATATCTCTTAATTTTTTATCTGCTATAATTTTTTCTTAATCTTTATAGAGATATATTTTTTATTTTTAAATAAATATGAATACTAAAAATGCAAAAAAGTATTCGCTAATAAAAACATAAAAATATTAATAAATTTTTCTGTTATCTTCCTTGAACAAAACTAATATACTAAATAAAAAAATAGAAATCATAAGTGATATTTATTACCAAATATTTTATGGTATTAGAAATCACTGTTATAAAACTACATCCTTATTCAAAGATAAATTCCAGAACATAGCTTTTAAATTAAAGATACGGTACTCATAATAAATCTTGACAAAAATGTCAATAACATTATTTTAGAAAAATGTTTAAGAAGAATAAAGTTTATACTTACATTATATTACACATCAAACTTAATATTTCTATTCCAATAACTATAATTTTACGCCTATTATAAATATTAGTTTAGATCTAATTTATTAATAATAAATATTATAATTAAAATTTCTGCAATATTAATATCAGTTAAACTTACAATGATAAATCATATATATTTTATGAAATATAAAACCAATTGTTGACTATGATATACAATAACGTTTATTCTGATAAACTATTATCAGCATTTATATAATATCTGAAAATACTGTGTTTAACTAAATTTATTATAAGTCTTAAACAAATAATAAGAATAGCTATCACTTGTTATAATTATCTCTAACTTTTTTATCAAAAAAAAATGATATTCACTTATCAAAAAAAACAAGTCATAACGAATAACGTCATAAAACGAATAACTAATTCTTTTTTATATAATTGTATAATTTTAAGGATTTTTACATTAAATAATAAGACTTTAGCAATCACACCAAGATCTAAATTGGAAATAAATATGTACAAGCAGTAATAAAAAAATAAAAAGAGCAATATATTTTTTTTTCATTATAATAAGATTATATTTTAAATATTTTTAATTATTTATGATAAATATCATGATAATCAATATAGATAAAATACTTATAAAACAATCTATATATAAAACATGTAGCACTTTTCAAAAAGTAAAAGTTTTCATATTTTTATAAACAATCAACTGCTTATTTATTTAAATTTATTAATATAAACAATACTTAATTGATGAACTGAAAATAAATTGCTACGATGTTTTTTAAAATTTAAAAATTATATAATTTGGTTTTCAAAAAAATGTTCGATAATCTAATTAATCGTTTATCAAAAACTTTAAGTAATATTAAAAATCGTGGGAGATTAACTGAAGCAAATATCAAAGAAACTTTACGTATAGTAAGAATAGCATTATTAGAAGCTGATGTTGCTTTACCAGTAGTTCATAGTTTTATTAGTTCTTTTAAAAAAAAGATAATAGGAAAAAAAATAAATCAAAGTTTAACACCAGGACAAGAATTTATAAAACTTTTTAATAATCAACTAATAAAAACTATGGGATCAAATAATGAACTTAATTTATCAACAAAACCTCCTGCAATAATATTAGTTGTTGGATTACAAGGAGTTGGTAAAACAACATTTGTTAGTAAACTAGGTCATTTTTTATTCAAAAAACAAAAGAAAAAAATATTGACTGTTTCTACCGATATTTATCGTCCTGCTGCAATTCAACAACTAGAAATTTTATCAAAAAAAGCTTTAATAGATTTTTTTCCTTCTAATAAAAATCAATTACCAACTAATATTGTTAAAAAAGCTTTAGAAAAAGCTATTATTCAATTTTATGATGTTTTAATTGTAGATACTGCAGGTCGTTTATCAATAGATGAAGACATGATGATTGAAATTAAAGAAATTAGTAATGTATTAAAACCTATTGAAACTTTATTTATTCTTGATGCAATGACTGGACAAGATGCAATTAACACAGCAAAAGAATTTAATAGAATAATACCTTTTACAG
Organism: Candidatus Tachikawaea gelatinosa; assembly: GCF_000828815.1. Classification (NCBI taxonomy): domain Bacteria; kingdom Pseudomonadati; phylum Pseudomonadota; class Gammaproteobacteria; order Enterobacterales; family Enterobacteriaceae; genus Candidatus Tachikawaea; species Candidatus Tachikawaea gelatinosa. The sequence goes on along the minus strand of NZ_AP014521.1, from coordinate 461,245 downwards.
GTATAGTACTTAATAAAACTGATGGAGATGCAAGAGGAGGATCAGCTCTTTCTGTACAACAAATCACAGGAAAACCTATTAAATTTATGGGAACAGGCGAATATATTGATGAAATAGAAATTTTTCATCCTAAGCGTATTGCTTCGCGTATTTTAGGTATGGGAGATGTGGTTTCATTGATTGAAGAAATTGAAAGTAAATTTGATCAAAATCAGGTAAAAAAACTAGCAAAAAAAATTAAGGATGGCAATAAATTTAATTTCAATGATTTTCTTATACAAATTAGACAAATAAGAAAAATGGGAAATATTAATAGTTTAATAAAAAAAATACCAGGCGTTAATAATTTATTTTCTTCTATGCAAGAAGATAATAGACAAATTATTAAAATGGAAGCTATTATTAATTCAATGACTCTAAAAGAAAGGAAAAAACCAGAAATAATCAAAAGATCAAATAAATGTCGTATTGCAGCTGGTTCAGGTTTGAAAATACAAGACGTTAATCAATTAATCAAACAATTTGAAATAATACAAAAAATGATTAAAAAAGGAGGATTTCAAAAAATAATAAAAAACTTTAATTTTATGAGTAAATTAAAAAGATAGTAAATAAATTATTTTAAAATTTTAAAAATGGAGTCAAGTTATGATTACTATTCGATTAGCACGTCATGGAGCAAAAAAAAAACCATTTTATCAAATTGTTATAGCTGATAATCGTTTTTCTAGAAATGGTCGTTTTATTGAACGTTTAGGATTTTTTAATCCTATTGCATCAATTAAAGAAAAAACAATCATAAAAATAGATACAGAACGTGTCAACTACTGGATAAAAAATGGTGCAAATATGACAAATCGTGTACGAACATTAATTAAAAAATTAACAAAAAACAATTTAAATAAATGAATAAAGAAATTTTTAAATTATATCCAAAAAAACCTATTGCATTAGGTGAAATAAAATCATCTTATGGTATTTATGGATGGGTAAAGTTATGTTCTTGGACTGAAAAAAAAAAAATATATTTTTTTATAAACCTTGGTTTATTAAATATAAGAATAAATGGAAAAATATACAAATAAAACAATGGAAAAATTATCTCAATTTTTTCATTATAAAGATAAAAGGATTTAACAATCCAGAAGATGTTAAAATTTTAACGAATGTTAAAATTTTTGTAGATTCAAAAGATATTGTTTCATTAAACGATAATGAATATTACTGGAAAGATATCATAGGTTGTCAAGTAATAAATTTACAAAACTATAATATGGGAAAAATTTATAAAATTATTGAAACTGGATCACATGATGTTCTTGAGATTACTTCTCAAAAAAATGATTTTTTTTTAAAAAAAAAAAGATTAGTACCTTTTATTTATAAAATAATTATAAAAAAAATTAATTTAAAAAAAAAAATTATTCAAATTGATTGGGATCCAAGTTTCTAACCTACTAATATAATGAATAAAAAAAAAATATGGGTTGGTATTATTAGTATATTTCCAGATATGTTTCAATCAATTACAAAATATGGCATAACTAGTCGAGCAATAAAAAATGGTTTTCTTAATATACAATTTTGGAATCCTCGTTTTTATACAAAAAATTTGCATCATACTATAGATGATCGACCATATGGCGGTGGCCCAGGCATGGTGATGATGTTTGATCCATTAAAAAAATCTATTATATCAGCAAAAAAAGTAATCGGAAAAAATAGTAAAGTAATTTATTTATCTCCTCAAGGAACAAGACTTACTCAAAAAAACGTTTTGAATATTTTACAATATAATAAATTGATTTTAATTTGTGGGCGATATAGAGGTATTGATGAAAGATTATGCCAACAATATATTGATGAAGAATGGTCAATTGGAGATTATGTTTTAAGCGGAGGAGAATTACCAGCAATGGTATTAATCGATACTATAGCTCGATTAATACCAGGTGTACTTAGAAGAGAAGAATCAACACATGATTCTTTTTCGCAAGGATTATTAGATTATCCATGTTACACTAGACCTCGAGTAATTGATAATCTAGAAGTTCCTAAAATCTTATTATCTGGTAATCATAAATTAATTGATTATTGGAGAAGAAAGCAATCTTTAGGTAGAACATGGACAAAAAAACCAGAACTTTTAAAAAATAAACTAAATTCGGAACAAGAACAATTATTGTATGAATTCCAAAAAGAAATAAAAGATTCTGAAAAAATATAAACAAACATCATTTAATATTTTTATTATATTCACTTTTATTTAGATAAAAACTATGATTAATTCTATTATAAAAAAAATTGAGCAAGAACAAATAAAAAAAGATATTCCTATTTTTCGTCCAGGTGATACTATAGAAGTTAAAGTATGGGTTATGGAAGGCTCTAAAAAACGGTTACAAAGCTTTGAAGGAACAGTTATTTCGATTCGTAAATTTGGTTTAAATTCTTCATTTACTGTTCGTAAGATGTCACATGGAGAAGGCATTGAAAGAGTTTTTCAAACACATTCTCCAATTATTGCAGATATTCAAATTAAACGCTTAGGTTCTGTACGTAAGGCAAAATTATATTATTTACGTGATAGAACCGGAAAGGCAGCTAGAATAAAAGAACGTACTCTTTAAAAAAGTTTTTTATAGAAAAATTTTATTAAATAATTCACAAGATAATGAGCTGACATTTTATGGCAGCTCTTTTTTTATTTATAAAAAAAAATTTCATAATTTTAAATATAAATAATACTTAAAAGGATTCATATTAATATGAAAAAAGACATGTTAAATAATGTTCATATCTCTAAAGAACAAGTTTTAATTACTCCTAAAAAACTAAAAAAGCATTTCCCATTAACAAAAAATCAAATCAACCAAATTTCAGACTCACGCAAAACTATCTCAAATATAATTTCTGGAAATGATTACCGTTTATTAATAGTCTGTGGACCATGTTCTATTCATGACCCTAAATCAGCAATAGAGTACGCACTTCTTTTAAAAAGAATCGCAAATGAATTAAAAGATCAAATTTATGTAGTTATGAGAGCATATTTTGAAAAACCAAGAACAACGGTTGGTTGGAAAGGTTTAATAAACGATCCATTTATTAATAATTCCTTTGATATGGAAAAAGGTTTACATATTGCACGAAAATTATTAATCAATATTATTAATCTTGGTTTACCTTTAGCAACAGAAACATTAGATCCAAATAATCCTCAATATTTAGGAGATCTTTTTAGCTGGTCAGCTATTGGAGCTCGAACAACGGAATCACAAACACATCGTGAAATGGCTTCTGGTCTTTCTACACCAGTTGGTTTTAAAAATGGTACAGATGGTAATTTAGAAACAGCTATTAATGCTATGCGGGCAGCTGCTATGCCTCATCGATTTGTTGGAATTAATCAATCAGGACAAGTATCATTATTACAAACAGATGGTAATCCTGATTGCCACATTATTTTAAGAGGAGGAAAAACACCTAATTATCAACCAGAAGATATTAAAAAATGTGAACATGCAATGATATCATCAGGATTAATACCAAAACTTATGATAGATTGTAGTCATGGAAATTCAAATAAAAATTTTTTTTTACAAAAAAAAGTAGCAAAGTCAATAGTAAATCAAATAAATCATGGCAACACTTCCATTATTGGTTTGATGTTAGAAAGCCATATTCATGAAGGCAATCAATCTTCTGAGCAACCATTTGAAAAAATGAAGTATGGAATATCTATTACAGATCCATGTATTAACTGGAAAACAACTGAAAAATTATTATATGAAATTTACAAAAATGTTAAAAATATTTTATCTTTACGCTTTTTAAAATAGGTAACATAAAATATGTTAGATGAATTAAAGAAATTAAGAAAAAACATTGATGTTTTAGATAAAAAATTTATTAAATTAATTACTAAACGCTTAAAAATAGTAACTGAAATTGGCAAAATTAAGAAAAAACATGGTTTGTCAATTCATGATCCTATACGTGAAAAAAAGATGTTATCTTCACGATGCGAAGAAGCTAAATTAAATGGAGTATCTTCTTGTTTAGTTAAAGATCTTTTAAAAAGAATCATGCGTGAATCTTATTTCAATGAAAACCAAGAAGGTTTTAAAAAAATTTGTTTGAATTTACGACCTATTATTATAATAGGCGGTTTAGGAAAGATGGGTCAATTATTTAATAAAATGCTAAAACTTTCTGGTTATAAAGTTCATATCTTAGAAAAAAATGATTGGCATAATGCAAAAAAAATATTAAATAACCCTATGATGGTTATAGTAAGTATACCTGTTCTCTTAGTAAAACCAATTATTTTAAAATTATCATCTTTACCTAAAGATTGTATTTTAATTGATTTAACATCTATTAAACATCGTCCTTTAAATGTTATGTTAAATGTACATTCAGGACCTGTTTTAGGATTACATCCTATGTTTGGTCCTGAATGTAAAAACTTAGTAAAACAATTAATTATTGTATGTCATGGTCGTTATCCGGAAAAATATGAATGGTTTTTAGAACAAATGCGCATTTGGGGCGTAAAATTATATGTAGTAAATGCTATTCAACATGATTATTATATGAATTTTATTCAAATATTACGTTATTTTATCACTTTTTCTTATGGATTAAATTTTTTAGAAGAAGATGTAAATTTAAAAAAAATGTTAGATTTATCATCACCTATTTATCATATTGAAATCGCTATGATAGGACGATTTTTTAATCAAAATCCAGAATTATATGCAGATATTATGATGTCTTCAGGTAACAATATTTTTTTTATTAAAAGATATTATAAAATTTTATCAAAATTAATTACTATTTTAGAAAAAAAAGATAAAGAAAAATTTATTGATTATTTTAAAAAAATTAAAACATGGTTTAAATCTTATGCAAAAAAACTTTCTAAAAAAAGCGATGATATATTAGGTCAATTAAACGATAACATTTAGTATTTTTTTGTTAAATTACTATGGATGTATTCGGATAACAACCTAATATTTTAATAAAATACACAAGGTTTTTTATTTTTTCTAATATATTTTTCATTAAATTTGAATGCATATTACTTTTTATATCTATGAAGTAAATTTTTTTTAACCGATTATTATGAATAAATCTTGAATCTATTATATGAAATATAATATTATATTTTTTAAAAATTAAAAATATCTTCAATAAAGTTTGTTTTTCTGAATCTGCAATAAACATAAAAGTTGTTTTTGCAGAAATTTTATAGGGTACTGAAACTGAATTACGAGAAAGTACAACAAATCTTGTAAAATTTTTGACATCGTTGTTTAAAAAACGTTTTAAAACTTTAAGTTTATAGATTTTTCCACCATATTCACTACCAATTGCAGCTATTTTCGATGAGTTTATTAATTTAATTTTTTTCATAGCAATTGCAGTGCTTTCTGTATATTTAATTTCCCAATGCGAAAAATTTTTAATAAAATTGCTGCATTGTTTAAATGGTTGAGGATGACTATAAATTTTTTTGATATTATTTAAATCACTATCCTGTGAAACTAAAATACAATGATTAATACACATATTAACTTCTGCGATAATAAAAAGTTTTGTTTTTCTTAATAAATGATAAACATCGTGAATTAAACCGGAATTTGTATTTTCTAAAGGGACAATACCGAAGTCAGATTCACCATCTTCTACGTTTTTAAAAATATCTTTAAATTTTAAAAATTTTTTTTCAGAAAAAGAAATGTTTTTAAAACAATTCATATAATGACGTGTTACTAAATGAGAATAAGTTCCTTCTGGACCAAGAAATGCTATTTTTTTAGTTTGTTGATGAAGTTTATTATTTTTTTTTTTAGAAAAAAAATTAATAGATTTTTTAGAAAAAAAATTATTAATCGAAAATAAAATATATGTTTTAAAAAAATTTTTATAATTAACAATAATATTTTTAGAAAAAAACAATACTCGCAAGATATCATATAAAAGAAAAAATTTATTCATAATCACTACTCATTGCAATGTAAAAAGAAAAAACCTCCAAAAAATCGGAGGTTTTTTGTTAAACTTTAAAAATGTTTTTTATATTAATAATTAACAAAAATCAATCATATTTTAATGTTTTTTTATTTCTAAATTAAATTCAAGTTTATCGTATGATTTTTTCATTAACTTAATCGCATATGTTGTTAATCTAATATTAGGATATTTTTTAATCATTTCTTTTACACGATTTATAACTGAACGATATTCTTTATGTTTATAATAAAAATTTATAATAGCATAATCATGCCTTGCTAACCTATATTCTAATAAACGTAAATAATTTTTTGCAATAGGTTTATAATTACTATATGGATAATTAGTAATTAAATAATGAAAATAAAAAACTGCACGTTTTGCATATTTTGGATCTGTTTCAAAGTTTTTTAAAAAAAATAACTTATGTAAAATGTTATTATCTAATGAAACATTAATTAAACCTTTCATGTAAAAAATGTAATCAATATTTTTATGTCCTTGATGAAATTGAATGAATTGTTTAATTAATTGTTGTGCTTTAAAAAAATTTTTTTTTTTATAATATTCGTTTATAAGACTGATTTGTATTTGATCGGAACAAGGATGAAAATAATTTTGATTGATTTGTTCTAATTCTGAAATGTTTATTTTTTTTATGTGTAATTTTTTTTTATTTAGACAAACAATTAATTGTTTATTCGTTATTGCTTCTTTTGAATAAACACAATTAGTTATTGTTATACTTAAAAGACTAATAATGAAATATTTAATAAATTTGATCATAGATAACATTTAATGTTTAAAAAAATTGATGTAAAATTAAAACTTATATAAATTTAACTGTCTATAATAACACTTTATATTAAATAATATAGAATTAAGTATTAAAAAATTGTTTATAATTTATGATAAAAAAAATAAGATTTACTACTAAAGTATTACATGAACATTCTGGTAAACGTTTGGATCATATTCTACATATATTAATGAATAATTATTCACGTTCTCTTATAAAACAATGGATTATTAAAAATTTCGTACAAATCAATAATAAAAATATTAGTAAGCCAAAAAAGACAGTTTTTAAAAATGATATTATTTTTGTTAAAGTAGACGTCGAAGAATATAATTATTATAAATCTCAAAATATTAGTATAAACATAGTTTATGAAGATAAAGATCTAATTATAATTAACAAACCGCCAAACTTAGTTGTTCATCCTGGAGCAGGAAATCAAGATGGTACTCTTTTAAACGCTTTGCTATATCATTTTCCGAAACTTATTCATGTTCCACGTGCAGGCATTATTCATCGACTTGATAAAGATACAACTGGACTCATGGTAATAGCAAAAAATATTCTTGCACAAACAATATTGATTAATGATTTAAAAAAAAGAAAAATTATACGTAAATACCAAGCAATAGTGAAAGATTCTGTTATAGTTAGCGGAAAAGTTAATCAACCGATAAAACGTCATTATTATAAAAGAACTCAAATGATGATTCATCCTATGGGAAAATCAGCAGTTACTTATTATAGTATCATTGAAAATTTTCATTTTTGTACTCGTTTAAGATTAGTTTTACAAACAGGAAGAACACATCAAATTCGTTTACATATGGCATCTGTTAATCATCCAATTATTGGTGATCCAGTTTATGGAAGAAATCATAAAGTTTTCAATAAAAAATTTTCAAAAATATTAAATCATTTAACAAATAACTTTAAGAGACAAGCTTTGCATGCTGATATACTAAGTTTTATTCATCCAATTACAAAAAAACTAATGGAATGGAAAATCTCTCTACCTAAAGATATAAAACTATTAATTGATTTAATAAAAATAAATTTTAAAAAAAAATCATGAATTCTAAAAATTATATATTATTTAGAATAAACCAAAGTAGATATTCAACAAAATAACTTTGATATAAAGTTTAGTATAAGAAATAATGAATTGAGGAGTATTATGAGTTTAAAAAAACTAATTAATATATATTAGTTTTTTAATATCTCAATTAAAATATCAGCAATATTTTGAAAAATAATTAAAAAATGTTAAATATATTAAAAAAAATTAAAAATTTTTGTTAATAAATTCAATATTGTTGTAGATAAGATAGACATCTCAGGAATTCTAAAAGAACGTAATGAACTCACTAATTGTGTCTAATCTCTAGACGTTATGATTTTTATTAATTCGATATATCTTTATAGAAAAACTTTAAAAAAACTTTGTTAATATAATTAATATGCAATATATTAAATAAAAATTGAAAAAAAACCATGTTTTTGGTTAAAATATTACAAATACTTATGAATTTATTAAAAATATTTAAGTTATAACATGAAAGAATTCTTGTTCTTAAAGAGAGTTAAAAGAATCTAGTATTTTAATAAACAATAAAATAAATCTTTTTAAAAGATTGCATTAATAATTTTAAAATTTGGAATGTTTTTAAAAAAACAAATATTTTAATTAGTAAAAGTCTTAAAAATAAAATATCAAAAAATCATAAAAATGAAAAATTTTTCAGATGAACGTATTTTAAAAAATATAAATTTATAAAAATTGCTTTAAATAAAATTACACGAGATAAATATGAATAATTTATTTTTATATCCCCCCTCATTAATTATTTTTTATTTTAGGTCTAATAGAAGAAGAAATAAAAAATTCTGTAAGTATTTAACAGATTTTTCATTGAAAAATGCTAATATAAATAACAATATAGAATATTAAAATTTATGAAAAAAATCTGATTTTTATTAATTAATTTCTTTTATAAGACAAATTATATTTGAAGAATGTAAACAATTCTAATTAATTCATTAAAAATTTTTAAAATAAATTTATTTTTATAAAATTCTTATATAGTATTTTTCATTAAATTTTTACTATATCAGTAACATATTACTTTTTATAGATGAAAACAAATAATTTATTAATACATTCAATAAATTCAGGAAATTAATAATTTGATATTTTGTTTAACATTAAATTATTAATTTTTTAATATTATAAATATTTAAAATTTTTTTTAAAAAATATTTAATTTAATACTAGATATAATTAGCCATAATGAAATTATGAAAATTTATTATTTTGTTGACAATTATAGATAAAATCACTAATTTTTTTAAAAATTACAATAACATTACTATAAATATTTTTATGTTCTGTATATTTATCTAACAAAATGATAAAAAAAAGATAATAATAAGTTAATTCAGTTAGATCTTGTAAAAAGATGAATACTATCTAATATATCAAAAAATATTATTAAAAATTTTTTTTAATAAAACTTAAAAAGTTTTTTGTTATAGAGACTTTATCAAGTTCTTTAGTTATCAATAAAATCATTAATATTAATAAGCAAATAAAAAAAACAATATTTTATTAGTAGATATATTTAACCTGATCAAAAATATGTATATATATAATATAACTAAATAATCTTCATATTAAAAACTATAATAACATATTAATCTTATTTCAAAGAGAAAATAAAAAGTGATACTTTCTAGATTTTATTTTAATCAAAATAAAATAAATTTATTAACATTACCAAAAATAAAACAATCTTCTTCTGATTTTTTGATTATTTACTCTGCATATAAATTTAAAAAAATTTTATTAAAAATGATTAACAAAGCTAAAAAAAGAATCTATATTGTGGCTTTATTTTTAGAAAATGATTCCGCCGGACAAACTATTCTTAATGCTCTTTACAAAAAAAAACATGATTTTCCAAATATCGAAATCATTATTTTAGTAGATTGGTATCGAGCTCAAAGAGGAAGAATTGGAAAAGAATCTCACGAAAACAATGCTTATTGGTATAGAGAAATGGCAATAAAAAATTCTAATATTGAAATACCTATTTATGGGATTCCTATAAATTTTATTGAAGTTTTAGGTATTTTTCATGTCAAAGGATCTATTATCGATAATACTTTATTATATACTGGTGCAAGTTTTAATAATATTTATTTACATGAAGACAAAATATATCGCTATGATCGATATCAATTAATTAAAAACACCTTATTAGCTAATAGTATGTCAAAATGGATTAAATCTTGTGCAAAAAAAATGAAAGATTTTAATCGTTTTGATAAAGAATCAATATTTAACAAAAAAAAAAAAAATGTAAGAAAAAAAATACGATATTTTCGTCATTATTTACGTAATTCCTCTTATAATTTTTGTAGCAATGGAAAAAATAATGAACTAACTGTTACACCTTTATTGGGATTAGGAAAAAAAAGTTTATTAAATAATACTATTTCCCAATTAATACAACATACAAGAAATAAATTAATTATTTCTACTCCTTACTTTAATTTTCCTAAAAAATTATCTAATTATGTTAATAATTTATTAAAACAAGGAAAAAAAGTAGAAATTATTGTTGGTGATAAACAAGCAAACGATTTTTATGCTGAATCAGAAAAAGATTTTCAAATGATCAACATTATTCCATATATTTATGAAATAAATCTTCGAAATTTTATGATTTCTTATCAATCTTATATAAATAATAATCAACTAACTATTTATGTTTGGAAAAATGGATCAAATAGCTTTCATTCAAAAGGTTTATGGATAGATAAAGAATGGATGTTGATTACTGGAAACAACCTTAATATTCGTGCTTGGAAATTAGATTTAGAGAATGGCATATTGATTCACGATCCATTATTAAAAGTTTTTAAAAAACGTGAAAAAGAGTTAAGCATGCTTCGATTATATACAAAAAAAATACAACACTTTTCGGAAATAGAAAACATAGACAGTTATCCTGTAAGAATAAAAAAAATAATTTATCGATTAAAACGTACATATATTGATTTTTTTATTAAAAAAATTCTTTAAAATAAAATAACGAGAGTATTTTATTTTTTATTATCTAATAAAATTATATTGAAATTCAATATACAGCTATTCTGTTTTTTTTTTTCTATTTGAAATGTAATTTTATGAGACTCCACTATAACATATTGATTTATTGCTTTTAAAATGTCTTTTTTAAAACTAGGGAGAAAATTTAAGAAATCTTTATTGTTTTTTTTTCTTTGTGTTACTATGCTTTGTAATCTTTTCTTTGCAATATCAGCAGTATTGCTTTTTTTACGGGATAAAAAAAAATTAATTAGTATCATATTTGTTCCCAAAAAAAAATCTTCTAAAAAATCCTTTTTTTTGTTTTTTAATAAAACGTAATGGAAGTTTTTTACCAAGCAATCGATCAACTGTATCAGAATAAGCTAATCCAGCTTCAGAATCTCTATTAAGTATCACTGGATCACCTTTATTAGAAGACCTTAAAATTGAGGAATCTTCTGGGATAACTCCAATTAAGGGGATATGCAATATTTCTGATACATCTTTTACGCTTAACATATCTCCTTTAAGAACGTGTTGAATGTTGTATCGAGTTAGTAATAGATGTTCTTTTACAGGTTCTAATGCATTAATTGATCGGAACGATTTAGAATTTATCATACCGATCATACGGTCAGAATCTCTTACAGAAGATATTTCCGGATTCGCAATTATGATTGCTTCATCCGCAAAATAAAATGCCATTAAAGCTCCTTTTTCAATACCTGCAGGTGAATCACAAATAATAAAATCAAATTTCATTTTTTTTAAATCATTAAAAATTTTTTCAATATTTTGACAAATCAATGAACTTTTATCACGAGTTTGCGAAGCAGGTAAAATATAAAGTTTTTCTATACGTTTATCTTTAATTAATGCTTGATTTAATTTTGCATCTCCTTGTATAACATTAACGAAATCGTAAACAACACGCCTTTCACAACCCATAACTAAATCAAGATTTCTTAATCCAATATCAAAATCAACTACAACGGTTTTTTTACCTTTTTGTGCTAAACCAGTTGCAATAGCTGCACTTGAAGTAGTTTTTCCTACACCTCCTTTACCTGACGTAATAACAATAATACGTGTCATAAATTTTTTTTACCTAATTATTCAGTTTAATTGTTGAATAGAAAGTATATCTTTTTTTAAAAAGATGCGTGCAGATTTTCCAAAAAAATCGATAGGTATATCGTCCATGCTCCAATATTTTCCAGCAATAGAAACTAATTCAGCTGATAAGTTAGTGCAAAAAATTTGACGTTCTTGATCGCCATTAGCTCCAGCTAAAGCTCGTCCATACATATTACCATAAATATGTATGTTACCATCAGCTATTAATTCTGCTCCAAAACTTACGTGTGTAGTCACAACTAAATCAGCATGTTTTGCGTATATTTGTTGTCCAGAACGAATAATATTATTAATAATATGTGATTTATTTTTATATATAATTTTTTTTTTGATAATTGACTCTTTTCCTTCTTTGAGTATTGCTATACCTCCTTCTAGGATCATATTTTTTAAACGTAAATTTTTACAACCGCTTACTCCAACAATACGTAACCCTGTAGAAATAAAAACATTTTTAATTTCTTTCCAATTTATTTGATTATCATTTACATTAGATATATTAATAACTACTGGTGCGTTTTTAAAAAAACTGGGCGCTTGATTAATTTTTTTTTTAATTGCTTGATATAATATTGATGGTTCTAAACGATTTAAATAAATAACAAAAAGAGTAAAATTACTACCTTTAAATTGTACTGGAATTTGCATATAGAATATTTCGAGTAACTTTTTTTAAAAAAATATTTATATATAATTAATTTTATTATATTTGTTTCTAACAAACTACTAGAAAAATTACGAAATTAACTAATTATATAAAATAAAAATTTTTCTCTACTAAAAAAATATTTTTTGAAAACAGAAAAATTAAATTATATAAATATAACACAAAAATTCATTAATATAGAATATATATATTTTTTATATTCATAAATTTTATTTTAAAATTTTTTTTTTAAAATTAACTAATTATAATATTAAAATAATAAATACATAGTCATTTCAAATATAAAAATATATAGAAACTAATTTTTCAAAATAGAGGAAAAAATGTTTAAACAACAAATAGGTGTAGTAGGAATGGCTGTTATGGGACGTAATTTAGCAATTAATATAGAAAGAAATGGATATACAGTGTCTATTTTTAATCGTTCAAAAGAGAAAACAATAGATATAATTAAAAAAAATTATGGAAAAAAACTTTTTCCTTTTTATTCTTTAAAAGAATTTGTAGAATCTCTTAATAAACCTAGAATTATTCTAATAATGGTAAAAGCTGGAAAAGCAACTGATTCAACAATTAAAGAATTAACATGTTATTTAAATAAAGGTGATATTTTAATAGATTGTGGAAATACATTTTATAAACATACTATAATTCGTAATGAAGAATTATCTAAAAAAGAATTTCATTTTATAGGAACAGGAATATCTGGAGGCGAAGAAGGTGCTTTAAAAGGTCCATCTATAATGCCAGGAGGAGAAAAATTAGCATATAAATTAGTTGAACCAATTTTTAAAAAAATAGCGGCATATAAAGGTTCAGAACCATGTGTTACTTATATTGGACCAAACGGATCAGGTCATTATGTAAAAATGGTTCATAATGGAATAGAATATGCTGATATGCAATTAATTGCTGAAGCTTATTTTCTATTAAAAAATTTTTTAAGATTGAATAATCAAGAAATTTCATTAGTTTTTGATGAATGGAATAATGGAGAATTAAATAGTTATCTTATAGAAATTACAAAAAATATAGTTGTTAAAAAAGATGAATGTGGTCATTATCTAATAGATTTAATTATAGATTCAGCAGATAATAAAGGAACAGGAAAATGGACTTGTCAAGATTCCTTAGATTTTGGAGAACCTATTTCAATTATTGCGGAATCTTTATTTACACGTTATTTATCTTCCATGAAAAATCAACGAATGATTGCTGCTAAAAATTTACATGGCCCTTGTATAAATAAGTTTTATGGCAATAAAACTAAATATATTGAAAAAATAAGAAAATCTCTTTATTTTAGTAAAATAATTGCATATGCACAAGGGTTTTCTCAAATGAGAACTGCCTCTAAATATTATAAATGGAACATAAACTGTGCAAATATAGCAAAAATTTTTAGAGCTGGTTGTATCATTCGAGCACAGTTTTTAGAAAAAATAATAGAAGCTTACGAAAACTGTAAGGATATTAAAAATTTATTATTAACTCCTTATTTTCGAGATATTTCTAGTAAATATCAAAAAGATGCTAGAGATGTTATTTCTAACGCAATTAAAAATGGAATTCCTGTACCGACATTTTCTTCTGCTATTACATATTACGATAGCTATCGTGCATCCTTTCTTCCAGCAAATCTTATTCAAGCTCAACGAGATTATTTTGGTTCTCATACTTATCGACGTATTGATAAAGAAGGAATCTTTCATACTAATTGGAAAAATTAGTTAAATAAAAGGCTTCTATTAGGAGCCTTTTTATAAAAAAAATATTAATTATTGTTTTTATTGTAATAAGAAATTTCATTAATTATTCTAGAAAATATTTTTGTTTCTAATGCAGCATTACCAACTAATAATCCATCTACATCTTGTTTTTCGAAAAATTTTATAGCATTTTTTTCGTTTATAGAGCCACCATATAGAATCTTTACTTTTTTTGCAGTTTGGCTATTTTTTTTAAAAATAAATTGACGAATAGATTCATGTATTATTTGTACTTCATTTGGGTTAGCAGCTTTTCCAGTTCCTATAGCCCAAATAGGTTCATAAGCAATTATTGAATCATTTAAAGATTCAACACCCATTTTTTCAATAATACTATTTAATTGTTTATAACAGATAACATCTATTGTTTTATCTTGTAGTTTTTCTGTTTTTGTTTCACCTATACAAATAATAGGAATTAATCCAATTTTTTTTAAAGATGAAAATTTTTTAGTGATAACTTGGTCATCTTCTTTATGATAAAAACGACGCTCTGAATGACCAATAATGACGTATTTTACACCAATATCTTTTAACATCAAAGGAGAAGTTTCTCCAGTAAAAGATCCGTAATTATTAAAATCAACATCTTGTGCACATAAACTAATTAAATTTTTATTAAATAATATATTTTTGAAAAAATCTAAATATATATTTGGTGGTGCAATAATGATATTGCATTTTTTAAAATTTGATAATTCTTTAAAAAAATTTCTAACAAATGTTTGAATCGAATACTTGCTTCCATTTAACTTCCAATTACCAATAATTATTGGTTTATTCATGATTTTCCTTATAAATATTATATATAATAATACATATACTCAATTTCTTAAAAGTTTACCAATACCGTTCAGTAGTAATATGACCTAATCTGTTTTTTAAATTTATTATCATATTTTTTTCATGTTCTAAAACTTTTTTTGTATCATAAACCATTTGAGGATTACCACATATCATTACATGACTGTTAGTATTATCTATAGGTAACTGAATTGCGTTTTCTAATTTTTTATTTTTTATTAGTTCTGGAATACGGCCAAATAAAGTATTATTAATTTTTTCTCGGCTAGTCACAATTTTTATATGTAATTTATTTTTGTATTGTTGTTCTATTTTTTTCATTAAAGATAGATAACTTAAATCTTCATAATAACGCACAGCATGAACTAAAATAATTTTTTTAAAACGATCCATGTTTTTTTTATCTTGTAAAATGGACAAATAAGGACCTATAGCTGTTCCTGTAGATAACATCCAAAGGTTATCGCAATGTGGTATATTATTTATTATAAAAGATCCTTTGGCATGTTTACTTATAAAAATTTTATCACCTTTTTTCATTTGATATAAATAAGGACTAAAAATACCATTTTTAATTAAAACTAGATAAAATTCTAAATTTTTGTTATTAGGTGCATTTACATAAGAATAAGCACGTTGTATAGATTTATTATTAATTTTTAATGATAACTTTGTAAATTGACCTGCAATAAATAAAGATATAGGTGCATTTATAATTAAAGTAAATAGTGAGTTATTCCACTTTATTACTTTCTTAACTTCTGCGGAAATCCAATCTGTCATATTTTTTCTTCTTATATATTTATTTTAATAAAATTATAAATTTTATACTAATTATGAGCAAGATGTTATCTTATAATATTTATATAATTTTTTATAAAATAAATCTGCTTAAATCTTCATCATCAACTAATTCATCTAAATGTTTTGACACATATTCTAAATCAATACTAATATTTTCTCCTTTTTTTTCATTAGCGTTATAAGAAATATCTTCCATTAGTTTTTCTAAAACAGTATGTAATCGTCTTGCTCCTATATTTTCAGTTGTTTCATTAACTTTCCATGCAGATTCTGCAATACGACGAATACCATTTTTTGTAAAATCAACTATTACTCCTTCAGTAGCCATTAGTGCTTTATATTGCATAGTTATAGAAGCGTTAGGTTCAGTAAGAATTCGTTCAAAATCATCAATAGTTAATGCTTGTAATTCTACTCGAATAGGAAGACGACCTTGTAGTTCTGGTATTAAATCAGATGGGCTTGTAACTTGAAATGCACCAGAAGCAATAAATAGGATATGATCCGTTTTAACCATTCCGTGCTTAGTTGATACTGTACATCCTTCGACTAGAGGTAAAAGATCCCTTTGCACTCCTTCTCTTGATACATCTAAACCAGTTTGCCCACTGTTTTTACAAATTTTATCAACTTCATCAATAAAAACTATACCGTTTTGTTCAACAGCGTCAACTGCAGAATGTTTTAATTCTTCTAAATTAATTAACTTAGCTGCTTCTTCTTCAATTAATAATTTCATTGCATCTTTAATTTTTAATTTTCTTGTTTTCTGTTTTTGACTTCCTAAATTTTGAAACATTGACTGTAATTGATTGGTCATTTCTTCCATTCCTGGAGGAGCCATAATTTCTATTCCCATAGGAGCAATAGCTAGATTAATTTCAATTTCTTTATCATCTAATTTACCTTCACGTAGTTTTTTTCTAAAAGTTTGACGCGCTAACGAAGGTTCTAAATTACTTTCAGATTTTCCCCAAGTATTTTTAACAGGCGGAATTAATACATCTAATACTCGTTCTTCTGCTATTTCTTCAGCTCTATATTTATTTTTTTCTATTGCTTGTATTTTAACCATTTTAACTGCTGCATCAGTTAAATCACGAATAATAGAATCAACTTCTTTACCAACATAACCTACTTCAGTAAATTTAGTAGCTTCCACTTTTATAAAAGGTGCATTTGCCAGTTTAGCTAATCTACGCGCAATTTCAGTTTTTCCAACTCCTGTTGGACCTATCATTAAAATGTTTTTCGGTGTAATTTCATAACGTAAATCTTCTGTTAATTGCATACGACGCCATCGATTTCTTAAAGCAATTGCTACAGCACGTTTTGCATCTTCTTGTCCAATAATAAAACGATTTAATTCATTAACAATTTCAGGTGGAGTCATTTTAGACATAATTAAAATCCTTGTGCTCTTAGAGTATTAGTTCTTCAATATTTACATTATAATTAGTATATATACAAATATCAGCTGCAATTTTTAATGATTTTTCGACAATTTCACGAGCATTTAATGCAGTATTTTCCAATAAAGCACGAGCAGCAGATTTCGCATAAGGTCCACCAGAACCAATAGCAAGGAGATTATTTTCGGGTTGTATTACATCACCGTTTCCACTGATAATTAAAGATGCAGATTTGTCAGAAACTGCCAGTAATGCTTCTAAACGACGTAACATTCTATCAGTACGCCATTCTTTAGCTAATTCTACTGCTGCTTTTGTTAATTGTCCTTTATGAATATCTAATTTTTTTTCAAATAATTCAAATAATGTAAAAGCATCAGCGGTACCTCCTGCAAAACCAGCAATAACTTTGTCATCATATAAACGACGAACTTTATTTACGTTATTTTTCATTACTATTTCGCCTAGTGTAGCTTGGCCATCGCCTCCAAGAGCAATGTGGTCTTCTCTTCGTACACTAATTATTGTTGTCACAAAAAGTTCCTTATTTTATTTAAAAACCTGTTATATGCATCTAATTTATTTTGATTTGTTTAAGCCGATATGGGGTATGATTATATAGTTTCAACCCCTTTTTATAGTTATACTTTTTTAGAAAATATTTTTATTTAATTTCTCTAAAAAATTATTAATAATAAAACAAACATAAAAAAATTATTCTTAAAAAAAGTAAATAAAAATTGTTTATTTCTTTGAAGAAAAGAGGATATAAATTAAATAATGCAATTTTTTGTAAAATTTTTTAAAAAGATTAATTAAATATAATGTTTTTCTATATTTTTTTAGATGAGTATAAAATATTTTTAAGATATTTTTATAAATATTAAATATCAGTAAAAACTTTAACATATAACTACTTTTTTTGAAATGATTCAATATATAATTTTAAATATAAGTATATTAACACATAATATTCTCAATATTTATTGGATCTTTTAAAAGATCAGACGTAAAGTTTTCATAACCACTTTCGTTAATTAATATTGTATCTTCAATTCTAATACCTATCCCTTGATATTCTTTTGGTACTTTTTTATTAAAATTAATATAAATACCTGGTTCTACCGTTAATACCATACCAGGTTTTAAAATATAGTCTTGTTTATTAAGATTATTACTATAAACATCATGAACATCTAATCCAATAAAATGACTAATATTATGCATATAAAATTCGCGATAATCATGATTTCTTATTAAAGAATTGATGTTACCATTTAAAATTCCTAACTTTATTAATCCAGTAACTATAACCTTAATTACTGCATTATTAATACTTTTGACAGTAACATTTGGACGAAACATTGAAAGTGCTTTATAAAGAGCAGACAAAACTATTTTATAAATAGATAATTGTACAAAATTAAATTTACCATTAGTAGGATAAGTACGCGTAATATCGCTTGCATATCCATAATATTCACATCCTGCGTCTACTAATACTAAATCTCCTGATTTTAATTTATTTTTATTTTCATCATAATGTAAAATGCACGCATTGTTTCCTGAAGCTACAATAGTACTGTATGATTGAAAACGTGCTCCTCTTTTATTAAATTGATAATGAATGATTCCTTCTAAATGATATTCAAAAAGTCCTGGCCGACATTTAATCATAGCTATTTGATGTGCTTTTGTACTAATTTTTGCAGCATGACGTAAAATTTTTATTTCTTCTTTACTTTTAATTACACGCATTTGATGTATCCATGATCTACAATCAAAAATTTTAGTAGGTGTTTTTAATTTGAATTTTTCTATTTTTTTTAACGTATCAAATAATATTTGATCTGCTTGAGAAAATAATCCTGTTGCATGATATATAACATCTAAACCACTTAAAAATTGATATAATGTATCATTAATAAGATTCCATGAAATAACTTGGTTTACTCCAGTTAAATCTAAAGCTGATTGACCTAAACAATTTCCGAAATAAATTTTTTCTAAATAGTTATAATCACGATTAAATAATATACTATAATTTTTATTTTTTATTAAAAGTAATAAAGAATTTGGTTCATTAAATCCAGTTAAATACCAAAAGTCACTGTTTTGGCGAAATGAATAATGTGTGTCATTGCTACGTATCATAGTAGAAGCAGAAAAAATCAAAGCAGCACTATTTCTCTGCATATGATTAAATAAAGTTTTTCTTCTTTTTATAAAAGTTTTTGCTTTAAACATATCGTTTTTATAAACAATTAAATTAGTGAGAAATTTTATACAAAAAATAAATCTTGAATTAACATAATTCTTAGTTTATATATGCTCAAAAAAGTCTTTTTAATGAATTTTAACTATTTATTATGTAAGATGATATAATATCATTAAAATTTAAAAAAAACATTCTTGAAGAGTAGAGAAAAATTTTATGAATCTTATTTTTAAAAAAATTGAATCACAAATTTTAAGTTATCCTGTTTTAATTTATATGAAAGGTTCTCCAAATTCACCAAGTTGTGGATTTTCTGCTCAAGCAATAAAAATATTATCAACTTGCATTAAAAATTTTAAATATATTGATGTATTAAAAAATACAGATATTCGAAAATCATTACCTCACTATGCAAAATGGCCAACTTTTCCTCAGCTGTGGGTTAATGGAAAACTAATTGGAGGATGTGATATAATGTTAGAAATGTTTCGCAAAGGGACATTACAAGAAATAATTAGAAACGCTGTAGAAAAAAAAAATAAAAAAATCAATAAAATTTGATATGATCAGTCACTGACTTTATTACTTTTATTATACGTATCGTTTTTTAATAATGGCCATCCTCCTAATCTTTTCCATTTATTTACTAATACACAAAAAAGATTAGCTGTTTGTTGTGTGTCATACAATGCTGAATGTGCTTTATTATTATCAAAGTTTATTCCAGCTGCTAAACATGCTTTTGAAAGCACTGTTTGCCCAAAAACTAAACCACTTAATGCAGCTGTATCAAAAGTTGAAAAAGGATGAAAAGGATTGTTTTTTATTTCACTACGCTGAGTAGCAGCCATTAAAAACTTATGATCAAATGCTGCATTATGAGCTACTATTATAGCTCGGTTACATTGATTTTTATCAATTTCTTGTTGTACCATTGCAAAAATTTTGTTAAGTGCATCATATTCTTGAATAGCGCTACGAAAAGGATTATATGGATCAATACCAGTAAAAGATAAAGCTTCTGATTGTAAAGACGCTCCTTTAAAAGGTTTTATATGAAAATGTAACATTTTTTTACAGTGTAACCATCCTTCTTCATCCATTTTTAATGTTATAATTCCAATTTCTAATAAAGCATCTGTAGTTTCATTAAATCCCGCTGTTTCAATATCAACAACTACAGGATAAAAACCACGAAATCTTTTATTCATTTTATTTAATTGAATTAACTGAGACATAAAATTCCTATGGGGGGATAAGATTTTTTGAGATTAATTCATTTTTATAAATAAATATTTATTAATATTTTTTTATAAAAATGAATTTTTCATCGAATTGTACTGCATTTTTAATTAATATTAAAGAACTAATTAGATTTGGATATTGAAAGCAAAGATTAAGAAATATGGTTATGATAATTGATAAAAACTATTTTTTACAAAAAATTTTTACAAACTTTTGGATAAACATGTTATTCAAAAATGAAATAAATAAATACATTAATACTTCTTGAGCGTTGATCAACATAATTTAAAAAAAATCATCAAATTTATACTTATAACGTTATTAATTTTTCTTGTAGATATGACAGATTTTGTTTTAATTTATTGTATATAAGCAGTTTTTTTAATTTTTTTAAAAATTTTATTTTACTTTTGTAAAAAGCTACTTTAGTTTTATTAGTTTATAACTATTAGACCTTTAATAACAAGATCAATTTTTAATTTTATTGAATGAAAATAAAGGATAGCTGCTTTTTTAATGTTTATATCTTTCTTTACGATCATTATAATAATAACATAAAAATACAATCATACTTTATTAATGAGAAGTGTTGTAGGGTTGTAATAATTTAATTTAACAGCAATAAGTGTAATCTATTTTATAATTCCAATACTTTACTATTTTTTATAAGATTATATATTAGCAGTAATTTTATTTAAAAAATTATTAGTTATATTTTAATTAATTTTTTAATTGATATTTTATCTTAGATAATTGCTTTTATTATAATTAATATATTGTCTTTTTTGGTTTTGTTTTTGTTTTAAAGATTTCACTGTAATTTAAAATTTTTAAATTAACTATATGAAAAATAAAAATTTTTTTATATTTTTATATCTTTATCTTTAAAAAAAATTTGTTCTTACTTTTTTTAGAAAAATTGTATTAATAGGATCTTTTTTTAAATTATTTAATTATATAAGTAATAGTTAATTATATAGTCTATAATTAGTACTTTTTAAAAAGTGATGTTTTTATCTTTATTTTGTTTACTTAGTTATTTGATTTCATCCAATATTAGCAAAACTATTTATGAATTTAGTCAAAAAAAACTATTAATTCCTTTAAAATTAACGATTTTTTTGAAAAATTGCTAACATTTTTTATAATATTACTAGCAATTTTTTAGGAATTATGATGTTGGTAATATCGCTTTTATCCACATATTATATCGCAAATATTTCTATTAGTATTATTAAATTGCATGCTAGATCACAAAAAAAATCTCTTATCTCTTGGTTGTTATATTGATTCAACATTATTTTTATAAAAAACAGTTCATCTTTTAATAAATACACAAAGAAAATTTTAAATTTAGTATTACTTTATTTTTTACTATTATATTAACTCTTAAATTAAATAAAGAAGAAAACTGTGTTATTAATAAATAGTCAATTTTTAATAAATTGTTCATTACATTGAATGTAGAGTGTAGTAAATAGTTTATTTATAATAATAAATATTTACTATAAAACTACAAAAAAATATATAATTAAATAAAAATTTTTTACTTAAAGAAATGCATGTTTATGAAGTATATAAGAAACTTTTCTATTATTGCACATGTTGACCATGGAAAATCAACGTTATCTGATCGTATTATACAATTATGTAACGGTATAGATAATTCTATAAAAGGTGTTTCACAAATTCTAGATTCTATGGATATTGAAAGAGAAAGAGGTATTACTATAAAAGCACAAAGTGTTACTTTATTTTATAAGTCATTAGATGGCTCTAAATATCAGCTGAATTTAATTGATACTCCTGGTCATGTTGATTTTTCATATGAAGTCTCTCGTTCTTTGTCTGCTTGTGAAGGTGCATTATTAATTGTAGATTCTAGTCAAGGTGTTGAAGCACAAACGTTAGCAAATTGTTATACAGCAATAGAAATGGATTTAGTTGTAATACCGGTTGTAAATAAAATTGATTTGTTATCTTCAGATCCTGAACGTGTAATTAAAGATATTTCTAATATCATAGGAATTGATGTAACAAATACAATTAAATGTTCTGCAAAAACAGGTATTGGTATTCGTGATATTTTAGAAAAAATAGTAAAAAATATTCCTATGCCTTTAGGCGATCCTCATAATCCTTTACAAGCTTTGATTATTGATTCTTGGTTTAATAATTATTCAGGAGTAGTTCTGTTACTTCGAATAAAAAATGGATGCTTAAAACAAGGCGACAAAATAAAAATTATGAGTACAAAAAAAATTTATACTGCAGAAAAATTAGGAATTTTTACACCTAAAAAAATTACTTGTAAACAACTTAGTTGTGGAGAAGTAGGATGGATTATTTGTTCGATAAAAGATATTCATGGAGCACCAGTCGGAGATACAATTACTCATTTAAAAAATCCAGCAAAAACTGCATTGATTGGATTTCAAAAGATAAAACCTCAAGTTTATTCTTCAATTTTTCCTGTTTCTTCTGAAGATTATAAATTATTGCAATGTTCTTTAGAAAAACTTTGTTTAAATGATTCATCACTTTTTTATGAAAAAGAAGTATCAGAAGCATTAGGTTTTGGATTTAGATGTGGATTTTTAGGTTTGTTACATATGGAAATAATTCAAGAAAGATTAGAAAGAGAATATAATTTAAACTTAATTGTTACTAATCCAACAGTAGTATATGAAATAAAAACTTTACAAGAAAAAATTATATATATAGATAATCCATCTAAATTACCATCAATAAATTATATTAAATATTTTAAAGAACCCATTGCTGAATGTTACATGCTTTTTCCAAAAAAGCATTTGGGAAAAATTATTCAATTGTGTATTGAAAGAAGAGGTATTCAAAAAGATATAAAATATTATGATAATCAAGTCGCATTAATTTATAATATTCCAATGGCAGAAATTATTGTTGATTTTTTTGATAAGCTTAAATCTTTTTCGCATGGATATGCTTCTTTAGATTATCAGTTTAAAAATTTTCAAAAAGCAGATCTAATACGTTTAGATATTTTAATCAATTCTATTAAAGTTGATGCTTTATCAATTATTTCTCATCGTTCAAACATGCGATATCGAGCAAAAAAAATTGTTGAAAAAATGAAGAATTTAATTCCACGTCAACAATTTGATATTGTTATCCAAGCAGCAGTACATAAAAATATTATTGCTCGATCTACTATAAAACAATTACGTAAAAATGTATTAGCTAAATGTTACGGTGGAGATGTTACTCGTAAAAAAAAATTATTACAAAAACAAAAAGAAGGAAAAAAACGCATGAAAAAAATAGGTAATGTAGAGATTCCTAAAACGGCTTTCTTAAGTATTTTACATATTAATAAAAATTAAGGAAAAATTTATGATTTATACATTTTCTATTATTTTAACAATTTTAACATTGTTAACAGGTATATTTTGGGGCATAAATTTTGTTAAATCAAAAATTTTTCTTCAACCAGAAAAAAACAGCGGGTTAATTACAATTAAATCAATTGGATCATTTTTTCCAGTTTTAATTACTGTACTTATTATACGTTCATTTTTTTTTGAACCTTTTCAAATACCATCTGGTTCTATGATGCCTACATTGTTAGTGGGAGATTTTATATTTGTTAAAAAATATTTATATGGAATTAAAGATCCAATTTTTAATAAAACAATAATAAAAACCGGACATCCAAAACGAGGAGATATTGTTGTTTTTCAATCTCCCACAGACAAACGAAGTAACTATATAAAACGTGTAATCGGTATACCTGGTGACAAAATAATTTATGACAATGAAAAAAAAGAACTAACTATTTTAAGAAAAAATAGTGCAGATGGTAAATTTTGTCAAATACCTATCAAATATTATGATATAAAAAATGAGAATAATCTCAATCAAAAGAAAAATAATGAAAAATTAAAAGATTTTTATGAATCTCCTCAATTTCAAAATTTAAAAAAATTTTTTGATGTTTCTTTAAAAAAAGAAAAGATAAATAAAAATATTAATCATAATATTTTGTTATTAAATCCACAGACAGATGATTTAAAGAAAATTTATAGTAATCAACAAACAAAAAAAATCACTACTTGGATTGTACCAGATAAACAATATTTTGTAATGGGAGATAATCGTGATGATAGTTTTGACAGTCGTTATTGGGGTTTTGTGCCAGAAAAAAATTTAATTGGCAAAGCTGTTACCATTTGGATGAGTTTTAAAAAACAAGATAAAAAATTTCCAACAGGAATTCGTTTAAATCGTCTTGGACGAATTTATTAAAATAGTAAATAATTACTAATTTTAGTAAACATTTTTTCTATAAAAATGTTCAAAAGTAGGAAAAGAGGTATGTTAACATGAATTCTATTCTGATAAATAGTCTTCAAAAAAAAATTGGATATACTTTTAATCATCAATCATTATTGCTACAAGCACTAACTCATCGTAGTGCTTGTAGTAAGCATAATGAACGTCTTGAGTTCCTTGGTGATTCAATTTTAAATTATGTAATAACCAAAACTTTATATGATAGATTTCCTTACATAAATGAAGGTAATATGAGTCGCATGAGATCATCTTTAGTTTGTGGTAGCACTTTAGCAGAAATAGCACGTGAATTTTCCTTAAGTAAATTTTTACGTCTAGGAATTGGAGAATTAAAAAGTGGGGGATTATATAGAGAATCAATTTTAGCTAATGCTTTTGAAGCTTTAATAGGCAGTATTTTTTTAGATAAAAATGCTGATATTAAAATCATTGAGCAACTTATTTTAATTTGGTATAAAAATCGTTTAGAGACAGTAGTTCCTGGTGATACACAAAAAGATCCAAAAACTAGATTACAAGAATATCTTCAGGGAGAATATCTTCCTTTACCTTCATATTCAGTTGCAGAAATTTCTGGAGAACCTCATGATCAAAAATTTACAATTAATTGTAAAATTAGTAAAATAAATTATCCAATTAACGGTGTTGGTTCTAGTAGAAGAAAAGCAGAACAAAATGCTGCTGAAAAAGTGTTAACAAAGTTAGGTTTAAAATGAATGAAAAATTATGTCAATGTGGTTTCGTTTTAATAGTAGGTCGATCTAATGTTGGTAAGTCTACTTTGTTTAATCGATTAATAGGAAAAAAAATATCTATTACTTCACATAAAATACATACAACTCAAAAACCAGTAATAGGTATTTATAATAAAAATGTATATCAATCAATATATATTGATACACCAGGTTTTTTTAATAAAAAATATATGGACACAAATTTTTTATTAAAAAAAAAAACAGATACTTCATTTAATGAAGTAAACTTAATTCTTTTCATCATTGAAAAAACAATTTGGACTGAAGAAGATGAAAATATGTTTGATACTTTAAATCATACTGATATTCCTACTATTTTAGTAATTAATAAAATTGATAAAATTCATGATAAAACTAAATTATTACCGTTTATTAAATATTTATCTAAAAAAAGTAAAAATGATATTATTCCTGTTTCAGCAAAAAAAAATGATAATATATCCTTATTATTTAATAGAATCTGTAAGTATTTATCTATAAAAAAACGTTTATTTTCTGGAAATAATGTTATTCATCAAACAAAAAAACACTTTATTTCGGAAATTATTCGTGAAAAAATAATGCGTTTTTTAAATAAAGAGTTACCTTATTTAGTTAATATAAAAATAAATTCATTTCTTTTTAAGAATAAACAAGATATTTTTTACATTAACAGTACTATTTGGATTAAAAAAAATAGACAAAAAAAAATCATCATTGGAGAACATGCAAATGTTATAAAATTAATTAGCAAAGCAGCAAGAAAAGATATAGAATTTTTTTTAAAGAAAAAAGTGTATTTAGATCTTTGGGTTCAATCAAAAGAATTTAAAAAAACATAATATTTATTATTGTATATAGACAGGAACGATTTTATGCAAAATTTATTATTAGGAGTCAACATAGACCATGTTGCTACATTAAGAAATGCTAGAAAAACAAGTTATCCTGATCCAATACAAGCTGCATATATTGTAGAACAAGCAGGAGCGGATAGTATAACTTTACATTTACGCGAAGATGAACGTCATATCTCTCAAAGAGATGTTTTTTTATTACGTGATACTATTCAAACAAAAATGAATTTAGAACTTTCTTTAAATGAAAGAATTTTAAATATTGCTTATCAAGTAAAACCTGATTTTTGTTGCTTAGTTCCTGAAAAACGTAATGAACTAACTACTGAAGGTGGATTAAATATTCTTATTCATAAAAAAAGAATTATTAGTGCTATAAAAGAATTTAATAAGTTAAATATTAAAACTTCTCTTTTCATTGAACCAACATTTGAACAAATTGAAGCTGCTGTTAGTGTCGGAGCTTCTATTATTGAGTTACATACAGGTAGTTATGCTCAAAAAATTATACAAAAAAAAGAAATAAAAGAACTAAAAAAACTTCAAGACATGGCAATTTATGCAAAAAAATTAGGATTAGTAGTCAATGCAGGTCATGGTCTGGATTATCATAACGTATGTGCTATTGCAAAAATAAAAGAAATTAATGAGTTAAATATTGGACACTCAATTATTTCACGTGCTATTTTTCATGGATTACATAATGCTGTAAAAGATATGAAATATTTAATGAAAGAAGCAAGAAATACATGACTATTATTGGCATAGGTAGTGATTTAATAGAAATTAATAGAATTGCTTACTTAATTAAAAAATACAATTCTAGATTAGCTAATCGTATTCTTCATGAGAATGAATTAAAAGAATATAAAAATAAGAAAAATAAACTAATATCATTCTTAGCTAAACGTTTTGCAGTAAAAGAAGCTGCATCGAAAGCGTTGGGAACCGGTATAAAAAATAATATTAGTTTTAAGCAATTTGAGTTGTTTCATGATAAACTAGGAAAACCTAAGTTAAATTTTTTTTTAGAAGCAAAAAAACTAGCAAAAAGTCTAGGTGTTAAGTCAATTCATGTTACATTAACTGATGATTCTTTGTACGTTTTTGCTATAGTTATAATTGAAAATTAAAAAAAATTTAAAAAATACCTCGTTTTATACGAATACCGGCGTTTTTTGCTTGAATTATTGCATTTGGTTTTCTAACTTTTATACATACTCCTAAAATTTTAAAAGACTGCATTAATAATGCAGCTATTTCTTCTGCAAAACTTTCTATTAAAGAAAATTTTTTATTAGCAATATAAATTAAAATTTTTGAAACAATATGTGAATAATTAATATATTTTCTATCTAATTCGTTTTTACGCCACGAAATTTTAATATCTAATATAAGTTTTTGTTGAATTTTTTTTTCCCATGCATATATACCAATTTTAGCAAACACAACAAGTTCTTCAATAAATATTATATCCATTTTTATCTTTAATATGTTAAAAAGTTATAAAAAATTAATGTTTATCTTATTTATATGAACACAATCCTAAAGATTGTGTTACAAATTTATTATAAAATAAGTGTACTAAAATATATAATCTTATTTAAGATATTCTTCACTAGAATTTTATTTCATTTATTATCATAAATAAAGTAACTACGCAAGTATTACTATGTATTCAATAATTTTTTTATATTTAATATTGAGAATAAAAATTATATATTATTGATATAAAATTAATTGTTTAAAATTTTATTGAACAAGGAAAAATTACATGAACTTCAAACAAATAATAAAAGATTCTATAATAGAACAAAATACTTCTTCAAACTTAAAAGTTTATTTAAATCAAGTATATGGATGGATGACTTGTGGTTTATTGCTTACTGCTTTTGTATCATTTTATTTAGCAAAGTATTCGTCCTTTTTACAAATTGTTTACACTCATCCTTATATTATAATTTCACTTGTTATTGTTCAACTGATTACTTTTATTATATTATCTAGCTTTATTACGAAATTAAATAGTACATTGCTTACTGCTGGGTTTATGTTTTATTCTTTCATTACTGGAGTTACTATTACTAGTATTTTTTCTGCTTATCACTACTATGATATTGCTAATGCTTTCTTTATTACTGCTAGTATGTTTGGTGTAACGAGTATTTATGGATATACAACAAAAAGTAATCTTGGACGATTTAGCAATACATTAATTATGGCTCTAACAGGAATAATTATAGCTTCAATTACTAACATCTTTTTAAAAAATTCAATATTATATTTAATTATTAATTATGTAAGTGTTGTTGTTTTTATAGTATTAATTGCTTATGATACTCAACTCTTGAAAAAAATTAGCGAAGAAGTTGATTTTCAGGATCCTAGTAGCATACGTCGTTACTCTATTTATGGAGCATTAAGATTATATCTTGATTTTATAAATCTATTTTTAACAGTATTAAAAATAACTGGAGACCGTAAATAAAGCAAAATAATAATAAGAAAAGACTAAAAAATAAAACCTCTTTTTCAAAAAAAAAGCGAGGTTTTATTTTTTAGTTAAAAATTAATCATCCAAAAAACTTCTAAGTAACTCTGATCGACTTGGATGTCGAAGTTTTCTTAAAGCCTTTGCTTCTATTTGTCGAATTCTCTCTCTTGTAACATCAAACTGTTTTCCAACTTCTTCTAAAGTATGATCGGTGCTCATATCAATTCCAAAACGCATTCGTAAAACTTTTGCTTCCCTTGCTGTTAATCCTGATAGAATGTCATGTGTTGCAGATTTTAAATTTTCAGAAGTAGCTGAATCTAAAGGTAAATCAAGTGTTGTATCTTCAATAAAGTCACCTAAATGTGAATCTTCATCCTCACCAACTGGTGTTTCCATAGATATTGGTTCTTTTGCAATTTTTAAAACTCGACGAATTTTTTCTTCTGGCATTAGCATTTTTTCTGCTAATTCTTCAGGAGTTGGTTCTCTTCCTATTTCTTGCAAAATTTGTCGAGAAATACGATTTAGTTTATTAATTGTTTCAATCATATGTACAGGAATACGTATAGTTCTTGCTTGATCAGCAATTGATCTTGTAATTGCTTGTCTAATCCACCATGTTGCATATGTAGAAAATTTATATCCACGTCGATACTCAAATTTATCTACTGCTTTCATTAAACCAATATTACCTTCCTGAATTAAATCTAAAAACTGTAGTCCTCTATTTGTATATTTTTTAGCAATAGATATAACCAAACGTAAATTAGCTTCTACCATTTCTTTTTTTGCTCTTTTAGCTTTGGCTTCACCAATAGACATTCTTCGATTTATATCTCTAACTTGATTAATAGTTAAACCAGTTTCTTTTTCAATTTGAATTAATTTTTCTAAGCAAAAATGCATATCTTTTTTTACTTCATATAGTTTTTTTGACCAAGATTCATTCATTTCTAGTGCACTTTTAAACCAACTTAAGTTTGTTTCATTACCTGTAAATGAATTAATAAAAATTTTTTTTGGCATTTTACTTTTTTCAATGCATAATTTCATTATAATACGTTCTTGAAAACGTACTCTATCCATCATTTTACGCATATTATTTACTAAATAATCAAATTGTTTTGGAATTAATCTGAATTGCTTAAAAATATTAGATAAATCTTGAATAGCTGATAAAGCATCAACGTGATTACGTCCCTTTTTTTTAATACAATCACATGCAATTTCATAATAATTACGTAATTCAAGAAACTTTTCTCTTGCTAATTCTGGATCAATAGAATTATCTTCTTCATCGTTTTCATCTGAATTTTCATTAATATTATCTTCTTCAGAAATCTCTGTAATGATTTTTCCGTTTATAGAATTTAAATTTTGAGGAATATTAGAATCAACGAAACCAATAATTAAATCAGATAATTTTGATTCTCCTAATTGCACTTTTTCATATTGATTCAATAAATAGGTAATTGCTTCAGGATATTCAGCAACGGAACATTGAACTTGATTAATACCATCTTCAATTCTTTTTGCAATATCTATTTCTCCTTCACGAGTTAATAATTCTACAGTACCCATTTCTCTCATATACATGCGTACAGGATCTGTTGTTCGTCCAATTTCTGATTCAACACTAGACAATACTTGAGCCGCTACTTCAGCTGCATCTTCATCAGAAGTTTCTGTGTTATTTTCGTTTAACATTAAATCATCAGAATTAGGTGCATCTTCTAAAACCTGAATTCCCATATCATTAATCATTTGAACAATGTCTGAAATTTGATCAGAGTGTACAATATCATCAGGAAGATGATCATTAACTTCTGCATAAGTCAAATAACCTTGTTCTTTTCCACGAGAAACAAGCATTTTAAATTTTGATTGCGGGTTTTGTTCCATAAGAAATAATCCCACATTTCTGTTAATTAGTTTAAATTGTATATTTATTCATAAAATTGTAATGTCTTTTAAAATAAATAGTGGTGATTTTTTAGTAATTTTTTAAATTTATTTTTTAAAATATGCTTTTTTAGAACTCCTTTTTAATCAAAGGATTAATTTTTTATTAATATATCTATAAAAAAAAAAATCAATATTTATTTTATAATAAATCTATATAACTATTATTTTTCAATAAATTTTTTGAATCTTTTGTAATCCAATTTTTAATTTTGTTGTTTAATAGCATTTGTTTTAAAACCCAAAATTTTTGTTTATCAGATGCATTTAAACCATATTTTCGATCATTAGCAATTAAAATCTCAAGATGACGATTAATTAATAAATGTAAAATGTTTACTAATGAATCTTGAAACACAGTTTTTATTTTTTTTTTATCAATCATATGATCATAAATAGAAAGTTTTTCAATAGTTTTTTTTAAATTTGTTTGACGATATAGTTCTAATAAATTAGCTGTTTTTAAATTATCATTATCTTTACAATGTTTTACTATTTGCATAAATAAAGATAAACCAACAATTTTTGAAGTATCAATTATATTTAATGATGGAACTATTTTTGATAAATATGGATTCTGTATTAATAAAGCTACTAATAAACGTATAGTATTAGATTTAATATCAGAATTCTCTTTAATTTTTTTTTCATAATTTTTTTTGATATTTAAGGTATTAAGTTTATTTTCATCAAAAATACCCAGTTTATTTTTTAACGTTTGATATAACAAATTATATAATGTTTTTGATTGTACTTGATCAATTAAAGGTTGAGCTAATGTACTTAAACGCATTTTTCCTTCATCCGTACTCAAGTCTATTTTTGATAATAACGAATCAAAAAAGAATTTTGTTAAAGGAATAGCTTGTTTAATTCTTTTTTTAAAAATTTTATTTCCTTCTTGATGTATAAGACTATCGGGATCTTGACCAAGTGGCAAAAAAACAAAATACATTTGTTTAGTATTTCTAATATAAGATAAAGCTAACGTTAATAATCTCCAAGCTGCTTTCTTTCCAGCAAAATCTCCATCATAACAACAAATAACTTTGTCTACAACTTTAAAAATATTTTGAATATGGTTTACTGTAATCGAAGTTCCTAAAGACGCAACAGAGTAATTTATTCCAAATTGATTTAAACTTATAACATCAAAGTATCCTTCCACAATTATTAAACAATTTTTTTTTATGTAATTTGTTTTTTGTTCAAAAAAACCATATAACTGTTCCTTTTTATGAAAAATACAGGTTTCTGGAGAATTTAAATATTTTGGAAAATTCTTGTTAATTACACGACCACCAAAACCTATGATTTTTCCATATTGATCTCTTAATGGAAACATAATTCTGTTTCTAAAACGTTCATAATATTGATTTTTTTTATTTTTTATTAAAACTCCTGTTTTTACTAGTAAATTGCATTCTTCTATGTTTAATTTTAAAAAATGTCTTATATGATTCCAATTTTCAGGAGCATAACCAATAGAAAACGTTTGAATACTTTTTTTATTAATGCCACGTGTTTCAAGATATCTATAAGCATGATGTGATTTATTCTTTATAAGAAAAAGTTGATAAAAATTTTTGACTTTTTCCATTAATTCATAAAGTTTTTGACGTTCTTCAAGTTGTTTATTATAAAAATCATTGTTTTTTTCATAAATTACTGATTTTCCTTGTATGCTAGCTAGTTCTTGAATAGCTTCAACAAAATTAATATGTTCATATAACATTAAAAAATCAATAACGTTTCCATGTACACCACATCCAAAACAATAATAAAATTGTTTATCTTCATTAACAGTAAAAGAAGGGTTTTTATCATCATGAAAAGGACAACACGCTAAAAAATTTTTTCCTTTTTTATTTATTGGAATTTTGTTCTTTATTAAATCTATAATATTCGTTTGAGAAATTAAATCATTAATAAATGAGCTTAAAATTCTTTTAGCCATATCGATAACGTATATATAAAAAATATATTGTTTGTTAAAATTTTATTATATCCTCAATTATTTCTTTATTACGTAATATATTATTAATATAATCTTGTTCTTTTTGTATTATCTCGAGCTAATTTTTTTATATGTCTTTTTATTGCTGATGCTTTAGCTCTTTTACGTTCAGTCGTAGGTTTCTCATAGAATTCACGTCGACGAACTTCTGCTAAAATTCCTGCTTTTTCACAAGCTCGTTTAAACCGTCGTAAAGCAACTTCGAATTGTTCGTGTTCACGTATTTTGATGATTGGCATTTTTTTTCCTATATATAATAAATTGGTATTTTTTTATTAAAAATAACTTTAAAACAAATATTGAAATTAAATATTCAATTAAGAACTTATATAGTATAATTTTAAAAAAGTAAATATATGACTAAAAATATGAGTTATGCAAATTTTAGGAATTGAAACATCTTGCGATGAAACAGGTATTGCTGTTTATGACGATAATGTTGGTATTATATCAAATAATCTTTATAGTCAAAAAAAAATTCATAATAAATATGGTGGTGTTGTTCCCGAGTTAGCATCAAGAGATCATATAAAAAAAATAATTTTTTTAATGAAAAAAACTTTAAAAGATATTAATTTTGATATTAGTAAAATAGACGCTATTGCTTATACTGCAGGCCCAGGTTTAGTTGGATCTTTATTAGTTGGTGCTACTTTTGCAAATGCTTTATCTTTTGCCTGGAACATTCAGTCAATTCCTATTAATCATATAGAAGGACATATATTATCACCAATGTTAGAAAAAAAAAAACCATCTTTTCCTTTTTTAGCGTTATTAGTGTCTGGTGGTCATACGCAACTTATTCTTGCAAAAAATTATGGTCAATATTTGTTACTTAGTGAATCTTTAGACGATGCCGTTGGTGAAGTATTTGATAAAATTGCTAAATTATTAGGATTAAATTATCCAGGTGGATCTTTGTTATCAAAATTAGCAAAAAATGGTAATCCTAAACGGTTTTTTTTTCCTCGTCCTATGACTAATAAATCTGGGTTAGAATTAAGTTTTTCTGGTCTTAAAACTGCGGTTATGCAATCTTTTAAAAAAATTAATACTCATGATCAACAAACATATGCAGATATAGCATGTGCATTTGAAGATGCTATTATAGATACTTTAATAATAAAATCTGAAAGAGCTTTAAATATAACAGGATTATCAAATTTAGTTATTTCTGGAGGAGTTAGCGCTAATCATAAATTACGTAAAAAAATGAAAAAAATGATGTCTGATCGTGGTGGTTATGTATTTTACCCTCGTAAAGAATTCTGTACAGACAACGCAGCTATGATAGCTTATGCTGGAACATTTAAAAAACAACGTACTGTTAAAAATTTAAAAATTAATGTGTATCCACGATTACCTATTAATAACACATTTTAATTGTTAAAAAATTATCTATTTAAACTGAAAATTAATATATTTAATATTTTCTGCTATATTTTTTTTGTTTTTTAAAAACGGAACTATTCCTAATAGTTTTGTAGGCAATAATCTTTTCTTTAAATCTATAAGGTATTCTTTATGATAGAGTTTTTTTTTTTGGAAATTATTAGCAATCCATCCTACTAAATTTAAATTATCATTTTTAATAGCTTTTTTAGTTAAAATAGCATGATTTATACATCCAGTTTTTAGATATACTATTAATATA
The DNA here is from genome assembly GCF_000828815.1 of Candidatus Tachikawaea gelatinosa. NCBI lineage: Bacteria > Pseudomonadati > Pseudomonadota > Gammaproteobacteria > Enterobacterales > Enterobacteriaceae > Candidatus Tachikawaea > Candidatus Tachikawaea gelatinosa. Next base: position 426,217 of record NZ_AP014521.1, on the reverse strand, counting down.
ATTGGTAAATTTTCAGTTTTTACCCAATCAGCAAAAGTTTTTGTTTTTGTGATAGGAGTATACCATCCACCGACACCTTCTATTATTATTAAATTTGCTTTTTTTTTTAAAAAATTAAAATGTTTTGAAATAGTTTTAGTAGAAATTTTTCTATTATTTATTATACTTGCAATGTAAGGAGATGTTTCTTCTGTAAAAGAAAAAACATTAACTTCTTTTTCCGTTAATTCAATTGAGCTATTTTTTTTTAAAAATAATACATCTGAATTATATATTTTACCCCCCTTTTTTTTTTTAATACCTGAAGCGATAGGTTTAAATCCAGCCGTTTTATATCCCATAGAACTAGCTAAATTTAATAGTATTCCACTAATAAACGTTTTTCCAACTGATGTGTCTGTTCCCGTAACTAAATAACATTTCATTTTTTTTTAATTAAACCATATATTATATAATAACTTAGACGATATCCAAAACTATCATACGCCCAATATTTTTTTAAATCATTAATTCTTTTTTTAGTAAGAAAAACATAATTTTTTTTATAAAGATATGTAGCACCAACATTTTTTATAGATTTCATCGCATCTAAAGGCGTAGAAAAATAAAAAACAATTTTTTGATATTGAAAAAAAGTATTTAAATTAGCACATGAATTAATTATTGTACATTTTTTAGTAAAATTATTAGTATGATAATTTCTATTTAATTTTTTCCAAGCGTTTTTCATTTCTTTTAAAGAACCATCAATTAAGGTAGAAAACATTATATATCCTTGTGGTTTAGCAACACGCATAAATTCTTGTAAGACATTTTGAAAACTATAACTCCATTGTATTGATAAATTACTCCATATCAAATCAATACTACTAGTAGTAATCGGTAAAAAATCAATATCTCCAATTAGATAATAATCAGCAGTTTTTAACTGACGCGCTTTTAATAACATTTTTTTAGATATATCAAGTGCTATAACTTTATTACCAATACTTAACCATTTTTTGCTATATAATCCAGTACCACAACCAGCATCAAGAATATTTTTTCCTGAAATTTTTGGTTTAAATTTCCATAATGTATCTCCAGTTTTCTTTTGTAACTTTGCATATTCATTATATGAATTAGCTACACGATCAAATGATTTTGCAATAGCTAATTTATCAAAATTTTGTTGCATAATGTAATGCCTTAATTAGATGTAAGATATCTTTTTTTTTGTGAGCAGCAGTAATTGTAATACGTAAACGAGATGTTTTTTCAGGAACAGTAGGTGGTAATATTGGTGTAACCCAGCAATCTAAAGATCTTAAAATAGATGCTAACTGAATTGTTTTATCTTTTTTTCCTATTATTAAAGGCTGAATAGGACTATCATATCCATATAATTTTATTGGTAATTTTTTTAGCATATTTTTAAAAAAATGAATGTTATTGTAAAGTTTTTTACGTAAACTACCGCTTTTTTTTATCATAGATAATGACTTTAATAATGTATATACATGTGCTGGAGAAATAGCTGTACTATATATTAAATGTCTCGAGAACTGTAAGAAATAATCTGCGACATCGTTATCGCATAATAAGGCTGCTCCACTAAGCCCAAACGCTTTTCCAAAAGTAATAATTTGTAATTCAGGTTTTACTTTTTGTAAAAAACAACTACCTCTTCCTTGTTTTCCAATTATTCCAATTCCATGTGCATCATCAACTAATAACCATTCTTTATTTTTTATTTTTTTTACTATATCTTTTAGTGGAGAATAATCTCCATCCATACTAAATAATCCTTCAGTAATTATTAAAGTATTATTTGTATTATTGTTTTTTTGAATTAATTTTTCTAAACTATTCACATCATTATGTAAAAAACGATATAATTTAGCTTGACTATTTTTTGCCGCTTCTAAAAAAGAAGCATGTATTCGTTTATCTGCTAATATACAATCTGATTTTTTCATCAATAGTTGAATAACAGCTTGATTAGCAGAATATCCCGAATTAAATAATAAAGCACGCGAATATCCTAACCATTTAGCTATTTTTTTTTCTAATTCTGCATGTAAATAACTATACCCAATCATATGAGTAGATGCAGATGCACCTACTCCTGTAATTAGGCTACCTTTTTTCCAAGCATGAATAATTTTTTTATTTTGACTAAATCCTAAATAATCATTACTTGAAAAATTATAGTAACGCTTTCCTTTAATGGTTAAAAAACGTGTATTATTATTTTCTACTATTGTACGATTACGCCATAATTGTAAATTTTTTTGTTCTTTTAATTTGTTTTTAATTTGTTCTTTCCAATTCATTAAACTACCGTAGTTTCTTAAAATAAACAATTATTATTAATTTTATATATATTTTTCTTGAGTTTTTTTATCAAAACATGAAAATATTGTTTTTATATTTAATTTTTTAAATAAAATTAGATCTTTACTTTTTTTAGAATTTAATGTTGTTAGTAGTTTGTTACCATAAAAAATAGAATTTGCACCTGCCATAAAACATATAGCTTGCATTTCTTCACTCATTTTATTACGTCCTGCAGCAAGACGAATATACGATGTAGGCATTATAATACGTGCTACTGCAACTGTTCGAATAAATTCAAAAACATCTATTTTTTTTACAGTATCATTATTTAATGGAGTGCCTTTTATTTTTACCAACATATTAATAGGCACACTTTCTGGTGGTACAGAGAGACTAGAAAGTTCTAGTAATAAATCAATACGATCTTTCATATTTTCACCTAATCCTAGAATTCCTCCAGAACAAACCTTTATGCCTGCTTTTCTAACAATATTAATTGTATTGATTCTATCTTGGTATGTGCGTGTAGTGACGATTTTTTTATAAAAATTAGGAGAAGTATCAAGATTATGATTATAAAAATTTAGTCCTGCATCAGCTAAAACTTTTGCTTGTTTTTCGTTTAAAAAACCTAATGTCATACAGGTTTCCATCCCTAAAGATTTTATTTCTTTTATTAATTTTTGTAGATATAATAAATCTTTATCTTTTATATTTCTCCAAGCTGCTCCTATACAAAATCGACTAACACCTTCTTGTTTAGCAATTTTAGCTGCTTTTAATACTATGTCTATATCTATTAACTTTTTACTTTTTAATTTAGTGTTATATTTTGCACTTTGAGCACAATATTTACAATCTTCTGCGCATAAACCAGTTTTAATTGAAAACAAACTACTAATTTGTAAAAAATGTGGATTAAAATTTTTACGATGTACATTTTGTGCTTTAAACATAAGATCAAAAAAAGGTGTTTGAAACAAATCTTTTATTTTTTTGTATGTCCACTTTTTTTTCATATATTTTTTCTCATTTTTAGAAGATTATAATTACTTCTATACTATTAAAAACTACATAATTTTTGGTAAAAATATAAATGTTTACTAACAAAGATTACAATTTTGATCGAAACCATATATGGCATCCTTATACTTCAATAAAAAAACCTTTACCATGTTATCCTGTAAAAAAAGCTTATGGTTGTAAACTAGAACTATTTAATGGTAAATTGTTAATTGATGGTATGTCTTCATGGTGGACTGCTATACATGGATATAACCATCCAAGATTAAATAATGCTTTAAAAAAGCAAATAAATAACATGTCTCACGTAATGTTTGGAGGAATAACTCATATCCCAGCTATTCATTTATGTAAAAAAATTTTAAGTATTATGCCAAAACCGCTTTCATGTATTTTTCTTGCAGATTCAGGTTCAATAGCTATCGAAGTATCTATGAAAATGGCGTTTCAATATTGGATGGGTAAAAAAAGAAATAAAACACGTCTTTTAACTATTAAAAATGGATATCATGGTGACACGTTTGGTGCTATGTCTATATCAGATCTTAATAATTCAATCCATTCATTTTGGAATAAATATTTTCCCTGTCATATTTTTGCTGAATCTCCGAAATCTGCATTCCATAAAAAATGGAAAAATTCTGATATCGATGATTTTTTTAGACTAGTTAAAAACAATCATTCGGAAATAGCAGCTGTAATTTTAGAGCCTATTTTCCAAGGTATTGGTCGTATGTATTTTTATCATCCAAATTTTTTAAAAAAAGTACGTGAAATATGTAATGATTATGATCTTTTATTAATTTTTGATGAAATTGCAACTGGTTTTGGAAGAAGCGGGAAAATGTTTGCTTATCAACATGCTGATAATGTAATACCAGATATTATCTGTATTGGAAAAGCTTTAACAGGAGGTAACTTGACTCTTGCTGCAGTTGTCTGTAAAAAAGAAATATCTGATGGTATTGATGCAAGTATACCAAAAAGTTTTATGCATGGTCCTACTTTTATGGGAAACCCTTTAGCTTGCGCAGTTTCACTAGAAAGTATTAATTTGTTAATAGAAACAAATTGGGAAAAAAAAGTCAAGCATATTGAAAATATATTACAAAAAGGTTTGATTCCTTTATTAAAATATCCTCAAGTTAAAGATATACGTGTATTAGGTGCTATAGGAATAGTTGAATGTAAAAAAATAATAAATATAGCTAAAATACAAAAATTTTTTGTAGAAAAAGGTGTGTGGATTCGTCCATTTTTTAAATTTATTTATCTTGTTCCTCCCTATATAATCACTACACAAGAACTTTTAATATTGATTGAAACTATTGAAAAAGCAGTAGAAAGAAGAGATTTTTTTGCAATATAAAATATTGTATTTTAATTATATTGAATACATAAAATATTTAATGAAAAAATGTTTTATTTTTAATACATTAATATTATGACATATACATACATTGCTCTTGGTAGCAACCTTAATAATCCATTACAACAAATAAAAAAAGCTATTAAAAGTATAGATCAAATTTCTTTAACTAAAAGAATAAAAACATCCTCTTTTTATCAAACTAAACCATATGGTTTTCTTAATCAACCAGACTATATTAATGCTGTTGTTCTATTAAAAACCGAAATAAATGTATATCATTTCATGCAAAAAATTCAAACTATTGAACTTAAACAAGGACGTGTAAGAAATTTATCAAATAAATGGCATTCACGTATTATTGATATTGATATTTTATTATTTGGAGATTTAAAAATTTGCACATCATATTTAACAATACCGCATTATGATATTTATAATCGTAATTTTTTTTTGATACCTTTGTATGAAATCACTTCAAATTTAGTTTTTCCAGATGGAAATAAGCTTTCAGAAATTTTAAAAAAAACTAGTACTAATGATATTAAAATAATTTAGTATTATTTTTATATATATAATAATTAATAAGAGAAAATAATGGATAATATAACAATTTCAAAAATATATCAGTGGAAAAAAGAAAAAATTAAGTTTGCTGCTCTCACTGTATATGATTTTAGTTTTGCTCGACTCTTTTTTGAAGAAGGTATACAAGTAATGTTGGTAGGCGATTCATTAGGTATAACTATACAAGGGCATAATTCTACTATTCCAGTTACAGTAAAAGATATAGTATATCATGTTCGTGGTGTTAGAAAAGGAGCTCCTAATTCGTTAATTATTGCTGACTTACCTTTTATGAGTTATACTTGCCCTAAAAAGGCTTTTAAAAATTCTAAAAAAATTATACAAGCTGGTGCTAATATAATCAAAATAGAAGGTGGCCATTGGTTAAAAGATATTGTATCTTTGTTAACAGAACGATCCATTCCAGTATGTGGACATATCGGTTTAACCCCACAATCAATTAATTTATTTGGAAAATATAAAGTACAAGGACGTGCCCAAGAGCAATTCCATCAAATTTTATCAGATGCAATTATCTTAGAAAAATCTGGACTAAAAATGATAGTAGTTGAATGTATTACTTCTGAACTTGCAAAACAAATGACAAAGGAACTAAAAATTCCAATAATTGGCATTGGATCTGGTAATAAAACTGATGGACAAATTTTAGTTATGCATGATGCATTAGGAATTACTAGCGGGAATATCCCAAAATTTGTAAAAAACTTTCTTATAAAAAATAATAATATACGTTCTGCTATTCGTGCTTACGTTTATGAAGTAAAAAATAGTATATTTCCTTCTTTAGAACATACGTTTTTATAAATTTAACCGTTAAAATTTTTTATTATTAATAATATATTAGTATTAAAACAATTAATTATTAATTAGCATAAAGAAAATAAGGATATTGGTCTAGTTCCTAGAATAGAAAAATATTTATAACAGATATTTACAATTAAATTAAAAAACTCATTAATATGTTAACATCATTTTTTTTTAAACTTTTATGAATCTAATTCAATCTAGTTCCTTTTACGGTTTTTAATGATACTCAAAACTCTATAAAGAAGATTATAAACATTGAAAACTTAAAAATATTGATTTATTTTTTAAGTTTTTTATTAATAAAATATTCTTTTAAAATTTAATAAAATCTTTATTAGAAACCTTTTATTCAATTCTTAAAGTTAAAAATTGTCTTATTTTTGAAAATTGTTACTACTCTTATAATTAAGTTATTTAATACTCCCAATTTTTTTTGGAGAAAAAGACTTTCAACAATTATGAATAATTCTTAAAATAATCATGGACCTAAATGATGATGTTAAAATTATTACTGTGCCTACAGTACATAATCAAGATATTTTTAAATTAAGTTCAAAAAAACTAATTTCTAACAAAATATGAATTAACATATGCTAAAAATTTGTATAAAACAATTAATTAAATAAAGTAATAGTACTTTAAAAAAAATAAAAAAAATTGTTACTTTTTATAAAAAAAACTAAAAATAAAAGAATTTATTTTATATTATTCAAATATTTATGACATAAAAAATCTAAAAAGTTTATTTCTAGTGAAAAAAAATATATTATATTAGTTTTAATGTAAACGAGTTAAATTATATTAACCGATCATCTAAAATAATTAAATATTAAATAGAAATCTAACAATATCACCATCTTTTATAATATATTTTTTACCTTCTAATTTCATTTTTCCTAATGATTTTATTTTATTTTCACTTTTATATAAGATAAAATCTTGATAAGCAATAATTTGAGCTCTAATAAAACCTTTTTTGAAATCGCTATGAATTTTTCCAGATGCTTCTAAAGCATTTGTTCCAATTGGTACTGTCCATGAATGAATTTCTTTTTTACCTACAGTAAAATATGTATGTAAGTTAAGCATTTTATAACTAGCTTGTATAATTTTATCAAGACTTGATCTTTGAGTGTCAAAAGATTGGCTTAATTTTTTATATTCTTTAGAATTAAATTGCATTAAGTCAGATTCTTTTTTTATGCATAATTTTAAAATTTTTGAGTTTTCTTTTTCTATAAAACATAAAACTTTTTGATAATAATCACTATTTTTTTGATTATCTTCACTAATATTAGCTAAATAAATAACAGGTTTAAGAGTTAAAAAGTTCCAACGAGATATAATATTTTTTTCATCTGCACTTAAATTTAAAATACGTAATGGAGAGTTTTTTATTAAATGTTTTAAGCATTTGTCTAATGTTATTAATTCTAAATTAGAAATGTTTTTTTTATTTCTATTTTTTTTTTGTATTTGATTAATAGCTAATTCACATATTTCGAAATCTGAATAGATCAATTCAGTATTCACTATTTTAATATCTTCTATTGGATTTACATCTCCTGTAATATGTGTAATTTTTCTATCATTAAAACAACGTACTACATGAATAATAGCAGTTGTCTCACGGATATTATGTAAAAATTGATTTCCCAATCCTTCACCTTTATGAGCTCCCTTAACTAAACCTGCAATATCTACAAATTTTATTGTGCTATGTATAACTTTTTTAGAATTTACAATGTCTTTAAGTTTTTGTAATCTATTGTCAGGGACAGGAATAATGCCAATATTTGGTTGTATAGTACAAAATGGAAAATTTTTTGCTTCAATATTTAAGTTAGTTAATGAATTGAATAGACTAGATTTACCAACATTAGGAAGACCAATAATACCTACTTTTAGTTCCACATTTTCCCTCTCTTATAAATAAATTGTAATAATAATAATAAATTCAGTCAATTGAAGCTTTAAAAGCGTGTAATTTATCCATTGCTTTTAATGGATTATTTAAAAAATCTTCAGTACAATTTATAGCTTTATCAATAGATTTATCAATTAATTTCTTTTCAAAAAAAGATGGTTTATTTAATACAAATTTGTTAATTTTTTCATTATTAATGGGTCTGCCTATACCAATTCTTAATCTATAAAATTTAAAAGATAAACCTAATTCTGTACTTATATTTTTTATGCCATTATGACCGCTATAGCTGCTTTTTATTTTAAATTTTGCAATACCTGGAACAAAATCTAATTCATCATGAACGATTAGTACTTCTTCTGATTTAATATGATAAAAATTTACAATTTTAGCTACTGATTGTCCGCTAAAGTTTATAAAAGTAGAAGGAATTAAAAGATGTAATTTGCTGTCGCAGCAATTAATTATTGTAGTATATCCTAGGAATTTTTTTTCTTCTTTTAAAATTTGATTGTATTTTTTTGCTAATTTTTTTAAATACCAAGAACCTACATTATGCCTGGTTTGGGTATATTCTTTTCCTTTATTAGCTAGTCCTACTATTAGTTTAATTTTTTTCACAGTAAATTTTTTGATAAAATACATATATTATTGTAAAAACATTTTAAACTAAAAAAAAAAATATTAAATCAAAATTTAACATTTTTATATTAATGTTCAAACATTACTGAAATGGATTCTTCATTACTAATACGTCGAATAGTTTCTGCTAACATTGCTGAAAGAGTTAAAACTCGTACCTTTTTTAAAGACATGATTTCATTAGATAACGGTATTGTATCACATATAACAACTTCATCAATCACTGATTGAGACAAATTATTAATAGCATTTCCAGAAAAAACTGGATGTGTTGCATATGCAAATACTCTTTTTGCGCCATTTAATTTTAGAGCTTCAGCAGCTTTATATAAAGTACTTGCAGTATCAATCATATCATCTACTAATACGCAATCACGATCTTTAACATCTCCAATAATATTCATTACTTGCGCTATATTAGCACGAGGGCGTCTTTTATCAACAATTGCCATATCAGTATCATTTAATAATTTAGCTATTGCACGTGCACGCACTACTCCTCCAATATCAGGGGAAACAACTACTGGATTTTCTAATCCAATTTGTAACATATCTTCTAATAATACTGGACTACCAAAAACATTATCAACGGGGACATCAAAAAATCCCTGTATTTGTTCAGCATGTAAATCTACTGTTAATACTCTATCTATACCTACACTAGAAAGAAAATCAGCAATTACTTTTGCGCTAATTGGTACACGAGCAGATCTTACACGTCTATCTTGACGTGCGTATCCGAAATAAGGAATTACAGCAGTAACACGTGCAGCTGAAGCTCTTCGTAAAGCATCAACCATAACTATTAATTCAATTAAATTATCATTAGTTGGAAAACAAGTGGATTGAATAATAAAAATATCATCACCGCGAACGTTTTCATTAATTTGGACGCTTACTTCTCCATCACTAAAACGGCTAATTTTAGCATTTCCTAAATTAGTATATAGTTTACTAGCAATACGTTTTGCTAATTCTGGAATAGCGTTTCCAGCAAAAATTTTCATTTCAGGCATAAACCCTCACTATCTGATAATAAAATAATTTTTATTAAAAACTTTATATTTTCATGAATCTCAAAAAAATTAAAATGTATTTTTTTGTGAATTACATAATTTTTTTAAAGGAGAAGCATTAATACCCTTGCTAATAAAACCCTCTGTCCATTTTGGAATTAATAAAAGTACATTTTCAGCATGTTTTTTTTTATTAAAAATAGCAAAAACACACGAACCAGTACCAGTAAGATTTGGAGTAGCATATTGAGATAACCATAAAAAGAGTTTATTAATTAAACTATATTTTTTTCTTACTATTTCTTCACAATCATTTTTAAATGGTTTATTAAATAACGAAGATAATGAAGAAAAACTTTTATTATGATTTTTGATCGAATATTCTTGAAAAATTTCTTTAGTAGATATTTGAATATTAGGATATAAAATTAAATACCATTTTGTTTTTAATAAACAAAATGGTTTTAATCTGTCACCTTTACCTTCTCCAAAAGAGGTATGTCCTCTAATGAATAATGGAATATCACATCCTAAATTTGCCCCTATTTTTTCTAAAAAATTACTAGAAAAATGAATTTTACATAAATAATTCAAAGCAACTAAGGTCGTAGCTGCATTAGATGACCCACCTCCTAATCCACTTCCAATTGGAATTTTTTTTTTTATTTTAATAGTAGCTCCTAATTTAAATATTTTTTTTTTTCTGCGAAAAAAAATAATATTTTTGCTGCATGCAAAATTAAATTTTTTTCTAATGGAATTTTGTTAGATTTATCAATTATATTTATTTTTTCACTATGATTTACTGAAATAGATAAAGTATCATTGTAATCTAATATTTGAAACAATGTTTTTATATTATGATAACCATGTTTTTTATTATTAATATAAAAAAATAAATTTAGTTTTGCTGGAGATAACCAATTTTTCATTATATTTCTTCAAATTTTGAGATAAATTATTTTTTCTTTATTGCAAAATATATACATTATAGAATAAAATTACTAATTTTATTAACAATTCATTTTATTTAAGGTATAAAATTTTATAACAAAATGTATAACTAATCTTTAATACGAATTATAATTTTATAGTTAACATTATAAATATTTTAAAAAAATATTTTTATGAAATAAAAATTTTATTCTAATAAAATTAGAATAGTATAAAAAATTATGTAACACTATAATTCTTATAAAGAATAACTTATATTAACTAACCATTCACTAATCACAAACGTTGATTATATAAAAATTTGTGCAATGTATATTATTTACGAAAAATTATTTAAAAATTTTTTATAAAAAATATTATATATCTAAAAAATAAAAAATTAATTTTTTATTTTTATAAAAAAATATATTAAAAATATCAGAAAAATTAACATAAAAACTTATAAAATGTTTAATATATGTATCAATTATATTAACGTTTAATTTAATGTTTTTAAGAAAAGATAATAGTTACAAAGTTTTTATAAAATAATTTAATAAAATAAAATTCACTAATTTACCTATAAAAAATCAAATATGAAAAAAGCTATTATCGAAAAATTAAAACAAATAGAGCTAAGACATAAAAAACTAGAAAAATTATTAAGCAAACAAGAAATTATTTTAAATAATGAATTATTTTATAAATATTCTAAAGAATATACAAAAATTAGCAAAATATATAACTTTTTTGTTAAGTGGCAAAATCAACAAAATAATATTGATGAAATAAAATCGCTTCTGCAAGATTCAGAAATTTATGAGATAGCACAAGAAGAATTAAATAAAGAATTAAAAAAAACTAAATTATTAGAAAAACAAATTCATTATTTACTTTTACCTAAAGATGATGATGATAAACGTAATTGTTTTATTGAAATTAGAGCTGGTATTGGAGGAAATGAAGCTGCTATATTTGCAGGTGATTTATTTAAAATGTATACAAAATATGTCGAAAATAATACATGGAAAATAGACATAATGAGTTTTCATGAAGGAGAACATGGAGGTTTTAAAGAAATAATTGCTAAAATAATTGGTAAAAAAGTATATGAAAAACTAAAATTTGAATCAGGAGGACATCGTGTGCAACGTGTCCCAGAAACAGAATCTCAAGGAAGAATACATACCTCAACATGTACAGTTGCAGTTATGCCTATCTTACCTAAATCTAATTTGCCTGAAATAAAATCTAACGATTTAAAAATAGATACTTTTCGTTCATCAGGTGCTGGTGGACAACATGTAAATACTACAGATTCTGCTATACGTATAACTCATTTACCTACTGGTATTGTTGTTGAATGTCAAGCAGAAAGATCACAACATAAAAATAAAGCAAAAGCTCTTGAAGTACTTGTTATGCGTATTAATGCTGCAGAAATTAAAAAACGTCAATCTATAGAAACTTCTATAAGAAGAGAATTATTAGGTAGCGGTGAACGATCAGATAGAATTCGAACATATAATTTTCCAAAAAATAGAATTACTGATCACCGAACAAATTTAACTTTATATCAATTATATGAAATTATGAATGGAAAACTTGATTCCTTAATTAATCCTATTATTCAAGCATATCAAGAAAAACAGTTATTAAAACTAATAAATCAAAAGATATGAAAATCTATATATGGCTTAAAAACGCTATTAAATTTTTAAAAAATGTAGAAAATCCAAAATGCGAAGCTTTATATTTACTTTCCCAAGTGACTGGAAAGAAATATAGTTGGTTAACTGTTTTTGATGATAAAATATTAACCAATAAACAAATTAAAAATCTTAATTATTTATTAAAAAAAAGGATAAAAGGAATACCTCTTCAATATATATTGAAAAAATGGGATTTTTGGTCATTAACTCTTCATATGAATAATAAAGTATTTATTCCAAGGCAAGATACAGAAATTTTAGTAGAAAATACTTTAAATAATATACCAAAAAAACCATCTTCTATATTGGATTTAGGTACAGGATCTGGTGCAATAGCTTTAGCTATTGCTCACGAAAGACCAGATTGTAAGATTTTTGGTATTGATTGTTCAAAATATTCAATAATGTTAGCTCGTAAAAACGCATATACTTTAAATATTAAAAATGTTTTTTTTTTTTTAAGTAATTGGTTTTCTAATGTTCCTTATATGTTATTTGATGTTATTATTAGTAATCCTCCTTATATTGACAAAAATGATCTTTTTTTTAAAAAAAATAATTTTGAACCATTGCATGCATTAATATCTAAAAATAATGGTTTTCAAGACTTATTTTTTATAATACAAGAATCAAAAAAATGGTTAAAATCACATGGATTATTATTTTTAGAACATGGATTTCAACAAGGAAAAAAAATCAATAGTTTTATAAGAAAACAAGGTTTTACTAATGTACAGACCATAAAAGATTATAATCAACTACCTAGAGTGACATTTGGAAAATTTTTTAATATAAAATAAAATTTTATAAAAATATATATATAACAATAATATTTAAAAAAAATGAGATTACATATGCTTTTTCTTAAAAAAGAAAAATATAAAAAAAAAAATAAAAAAAGGATGTGTTTGGTTAGTTGGAGCAGGTCCTGGTGATGCAGAACTATTAACTTTAAAAGCTTTAAAAATATTAAAAAAATCAGACGTAATACTATTTGATAATTTAATTAGTTCAGAAATTTTAAAAAAAATTTCAAAAAAAACTATTTGTATAAATGTAGGTAAAAAATTCAATTATCATGAATTTAAACAAAATAATATTTATAATATTATTAAACATTTTGTGTTAAAAGGATATGTTGTTGTCCGTCTAAAAGGAGGTGATCCTTTTATATTTGGAAGAGGGGGAGAAGAAATAGAAAATTTGAATAAAATAGGAATTAGTTGTAAAATAATTCCAGGTATAACTGCGGCAATTGGATGCGCTGCTTCCATTGGAATTCCGTTAACTCACAGAGAACTAGGCCAATCTGTTTGTTTTATTTCCGGTTATAATAAATCAGGACAACCTAATTTAAAAAACTATATCTATGCAAAACAGAACCAAACATTAATTTTTTATATGTGTATGCATTGGATTAAATCTATTAGTATACAGTTAAAAACTTATGGTATGTGTCTAGACACTCCTATTGCTATTATAGAAAACGGAACACGAATTAATCAAAAAGTTATTATTACTAATTTAAAACGTTTGATAAAAACAATAGAAAAAGAAAAACCAAAATCTCCAACTTTATTAATTGTTGGAGAAGTAGTAAATATATATAAAAATTTTGTTTCCAATACAAAAAAAAATGATATTAGTTGTTCATTCAAAAAATAATTAGTTATATAATATGTGTTGAAATAAATACTGAATTTTATTGTTTTATAAAATTTCAATCTTTTTAAAACTATAAAAATTTTTATAAAAATATGTAATTAATTATTTTTAAGAATATAAAAAAACATTAATTAATAAAAAAGGGTTGTTAGCTCAGTTGGTAGAGCAGTGGACTCTTAATCCATCGGTCAAAGGTTCAAATCCTTTACAACCCATATATAAAAAATATTTATTTACAAAAAAAAATCACTAATGATTTAGGGAACAACTATAATTTTTTTTACACTTTTAATATTAAAAAAAGATATTTTTTTATAAAAGTTAATATATCTAAAAATATTAGTAATAATTTTTTATATATTGTTTTTTAGTTAAATAAATATTAAAAATATTATTTAATAGTATGTGTTTATTGAAAAAAATTATATTTTTATTTTTAAGAAAAATTTTCTAGAAATAAATTTTTACATAAAAAATAGTTTTTTATTTTATAAATATTTCACAAAAATGTCTTATCAATCATTAAAATATTTTAATACTTTCAAACTGAAAGTTTATGCTAAATCTATTGTTTTTGCTAAAAGTTGTAAAAAACTGCAAAAATATTGGGATTATAGTCAGGAAAATAATCTTCCTTTTTTAGTTCTTGGACAAGGGAGTAATGTTTTTTTCTTAGAAAATTTTTTAGGATTAATTGTAATTAATAAAATATGGATGTTAAATATTAAAGAAGAATATAAATATTGGCGTTTACATGTTGGAGCAGGAATTAATTGGCATAATTTAGTAAAATTTACTATATATAAAAAAATACCAGGTCTAGAAAATCTTGCAATGATTCCAGGTGTAATTGGTGCCGCACCAATACAGAACATTGGTGCTTATGGAGTTGATTTTAATAGTATTTGTGAGTATGTTGATATTTTAAATTTTAATAATCATAAAAAAACTCGATTATATCGAGAAGAATGTAAATTTGGATATAGAAATAGTATTTTTAAAAACGAATATCATAAAAATTATGCTATAATATCAGTTGGTATAAAGCTATATAAAAATTGGCAACCTAAATTAAATCACTATGCCTTAACACATATGAACAAATATGTTCAACCTATTAAGATATTTAATACAATTTGTTCTATAAGAAAAAAGAAATTACCAGACCTATCTACTTATGGAAACGCTGGAAGCTTTTTTAAAAATCCCTTAATTAAAAATGATAATAACTTTAAAAATTTACTTAAAAAATATCCTAAAATTTCTTATGTTTTTTATAAAAATAAACAAATTAAAATATCTGGAGCTTGGTTAATTGATCAATGTAATTTATCCTCCTACATGATAGGAGGAGCAAAAATTTATCATAAACAACCTTTAATTTTAATTAATAAGAAAAATGCTAGTCCTAAAAATATTCTTGATCTTTCGCGTTATGTTTATAAAACAGTAGGAAATAAATTTAATATATGGTTAGAACCAGAAGTTCATTTTATCGATAGAAAAGGTGAATTCAATGCAATTGATGCATTCATATAAAAGATATATTTTTTTAATAAAATTAATAAATATACTTGCAGATGGAAAAAAACATTCTATATCATTTTTACAAAAACGATTCAAAATTAATAAAAATCAAATTGATTCATATATAAAAATTATTCATTCTTTAGGACTAAAATTATATTCTATAAATAAAAAATTTTATTATTTATTTGATAAAATACAGTTATTAAATAAAAAAAAATTCTAAAAAACTTAAAATATCCTCAATTAATTTTTGTACCAATTATTAATTCTACAAATCAATATCTCATCAATAATGTTAGCGCGCTAAAAAATGGCGATATTTGTATAACTGAATACCAATATTCTGGTCGCGGAACATATGGAAAAAAATGGTTTACATCTTTTGGATGTAATATTTGTTTATCTATATATTGGAAGTTTAAGAAAAAAAACATTGATGGATTTAGCTTAGTTATAGGCATAGTAGTAGCTGAAGTTTTAGAAAAATTTGGTGTAAAAAACATTAAAGTAAAATGGCCTAATGATTTGTATTTTAACAAATATAAACTTGGCGGGATATTAATAGAAGCTATTAATACAAAAAAAATAATATTAGGACTTGGTATTAATTTAAAAAAACAAAATTTTTTATACACATCTGTCGCTAACAAAGCTATTTCTTTAGAAGAAATTATTAATAATTTTGATAGAAATACACTTACAATTAAAATAATAAATAAAATTCATGCTACTTTAATTGAATTTGAAGAGCATGGTTTTAATTTTTTTTTTCATAAATGGAAAAGATTTGATTATTTCATAAATAAATCAGTGAAATGTATGATTGGAAATGAAAAAAAAATTGGTATTGCTAGAGGTGTTGATTTAAAAGGAAAATTTATATTAGAAGAAAAGAACAAAAAAATAAAATCATGGATGATTGAAAAAATTTATTTAACATAGATAACCTTTAAATATAAGGATACATTAAAAAAACTGTTATTTTTTTATATTCTTAATCGAATAAGCTTTATTATATGATTAAAGCTTTTGGTTAAAATTAAATTTGCTCTTTTTTTTGTTGGTAAAATGTTTTTTTTTAAATTTTTTACATTAATATTTTTCCAGAATTCATTAGCAATGATGATAAATTTTTCATCTGAAAGTAAAGAAAAATTGTAAAAATATGCAGCAGGGTTAGTAAAATCTTGTTTTTTAAATTTTAACAAACGATCAATATACCATTTTTTTAAAAGTGATTCAGATGCATCAATATATATTGAAAAGTCTACAAAATCTGAAATAAAAACATGATGAGGGTCATGTAAGTAATCCATACCACTTTGTAAAACATTTAATCCTTCTATAATAACAATATCTGGGGTTTTCATAGTTTTATAAAAAGGTAAAATATCATAAAAAACATGAGAATAAACTGGAATTTTTATTTTTTTTACACCTGATTTTAAATCAGAAACAAATTTAATTAATTTATGAATATCGTAAGATTCAGGAAATCCTTTTTTGTCCATTAATTTTTTTTTTTTCAGCAATTCATTAGGAAAGAGAAAATTATCAGTTGTAACTAATCCAACATTTCTTTTATGAGGGTAATTGCTTAATAATACTTGTAATAAGCGACCTGTAGTACTTTTTCCAACAGACACGCTACCTGCAATACTTATAATATAAGGAATTTTTTTTTATTGCGGAAAAAATTAGCAATGGATTGTTGTTTTTTTAAATAAAAACTTATTAAATTATTTAAAAAAACTAATAACGGTAAATATATTTCCGTAATTTCAGTCCAAGGAATAGTTTTCTTAAAAAAATTAATCTTATTAAAATCTTTTTCTGTAAATTTTATTGATGTAGCATTATTTAAAGATATCCATTTTTTACGATTAAAATGTAGATAGGTTTGCATAATATTTTTTTATTTTAAAAAACAAGAAGTTATAATAACATTTTTAATTAAAAATGATACAATTTTTATGAGTTTTTAAAATAAAAAAGTATTATTAAATTTTTTTAAAAAATTTTATAGAAAAAACATAAAAATAATGTATTATGTTAATTAATAATGTTTTTTATATACAATACATACTTATATGTACTATATATGATATTTTATCAAAAATCTTTCTTGACGAAAGCAAGAAAATAAGAAAGAATTAAAACAATATAAGTAGTAGATAGTAAAATGCCGGCTTAGCTCAATAGGTAGAGCAACTGACTTGTAATCAGTAGGTCACCAGTTCGATTCCGGTAGCCGGCAAAAAAAGGTGGGGTTCCCGAGCGGCCAAAGGGGGCAGACTGTAAATCTGTTGTCATATGACTTCGAAGGTTCAAATCCTTCTCCCACCATATATTTATAAATAATAAATATCTTATAATAGAGTTTACAAAAAAAACTACTGTTTTTAAAACTTTTCATCTGTTCTTAATCTTTTAAAAAGCGGATATCGTATAATGGTTATTACCTCAGCCTTCCAAGCTGATGATATGGGTTCGATTCCCATTATCCGCTCATTTTTTTTATAGATTTTGCTGATATAGCTCAGTTGGAAGAGCACATCCTTGGTAAGGATGAGGCCCCCAGTTCAATTCTGGGTATCAGCAACTTTAATTTATAAGAAAAATTATAGTTAATAATTAAGAATCTCTATTTTTTAGAGGATAAAGTTATGTCTAAAGAACAATTTCAAAGAAATAAAATACATATTAATGTTGGAACGATAGGTCATGTAGACCATGGTAAAACTACTTTAACTTCAGCAATAACTACAGTTCTTGCAAAAAAATACGGTGGACAAGCTCGTGCATTTGATCAAATAGACAATGCACCAGAAGAAAAAGCAAGAGGTATTACTATCAATACTTCTCACGTTGAATATGAAACGATGAAACGGCACTATGCTCATGTAGATTGCCCTGGACATGCTGACTACGTAAAAAACATGATAACAGGGGCTGCTCAAATGGATGGTGCGATTTTAGTTGTTGCTGCAACAGATGGTCCAATGCCTCAAACAAGAGAACATATTTTGCTTGCCAGACAAGTTGGAGTTCCTTATATTATTGTTTTTTTAAATAAATGTGATGCAGTAGATGATGAAGAACTATTAGAACTGGTAGAAATGGAAGTAAGAGATTTATTATCACAATATGATTTTCCAGGAGAAACTGCTCCTATAATACGTGGTTCTGCACTTAAAGCTCTAGAAGGACAACCTGAATGGGAAGAAAAAATAATTAAACTATCAGAAATACTAGATAGTTATATTCCTAATCCAGAACGTGCTATTGATCAACCTTTTTTACTACCTATAGAAGATGTATTTTCTATTTCTGGTCGTGGTACAGTCGTTACTGGTCGAGTAGAACGAGGAATTGTAAAAGTAGGAGATGAAATTGAAATTATCGGTATCAAAGATACTGTTAAATCTATTTGTACAGGAGTAGAAATGTTTAGAAAGCTTCTTGATCAAGGACAAGCGGGTGAAAACGTAGGCGTCTTGTTAAGAGGAATAAAAAGAGAAGACATTGAAAGAGGACAAGTATTAGCAAAGCCGAGTTCGATTACACCTCACACTAAATTTGAAGCAGAAGTTTACATTCTTTCCAAGGATGAAGGAGGACGTCATACTCCATTTTTTAAAGGATATCGTCCACAATTTTATTTTCGTACCACTGATGTTACTGGTTCAATAGAATTATCAAAAGATATTGAAATGGTTATGCCTGGTGATAATATTAAAATGATTGTGAATTTAATTCATCCCATTGCGATGGATAAAGGTTTAAGATTTGCAATTCGAGAAGGAGGACGTACTGTTGGTGCAGGTGTGGTTGCAAATATTATCGACTAATTGAAAACTATGATTAGTATTTTATAATTTTTTTATAATAAGTATAATTTTTTATATTCAAATAAATTTTATAGGAAATCTATGAATGTGAATACTGACGCGAAAAAGAATAAACGCCACAGTATAGAAATCATAAAATGGATAGTTATTGTTGTTCTTTTGATATTAGCAATAATAAGTAATTATTATTATAGAAGTACTTCTTTAGTCATGCGTTCTTTAACGCTCTTTTTTTTCATGACTTTTTCAAGTATTATTTTTCTTTTTACAAAAAAAGGAAAAAAATTTGTATTCTTTTTAAAAGAAGCAAAAAAAGAAATATATAAAATTTCTTGGCCAACTCATAAAGAAACTTTTAATATTACACTAATAGTAATAGTGATTACTATTTTAACATCATTAATTTTATGGGGATTAGACAGTTTTTTAGTGCGTGTAGTTACTTTTTTTACTAACTTGAGATTCTAAAAAATGTCAAAAATTCTAAGAAAACGCTGGTTCGTAATACAAACTTTTTCTGGATTTGAAAATCGTGTCGTGCAATCACTACATGAACGTATTAAATTAAAAAAAATGGAAGAAATGTTTGGTGATATTGTTGTTCCAACAGAAGAAGTTGTTGAAATAAAATTAGGTCAACGTCGTAAAAGTGAAAGAAAATTTTTTCCAGGTTATATTTTAGTTCAAATGATTATGAATGAGATTAGTTGGCATTTAGTACGAAATATTTCACGTGTTATGGGTTTTGTTGGTGGTACTTCTGATCATCCATCTCCTATTAGTGATCAAGAAGTAGAAAAAATAATTAATAGGTTACAAAAAGCTGGAGATAAACCAAGACCAAAAAGATTATTTGAACCAGGAGAAACAATACGGGTAAATAATGGTCCTTTTGCAGATTTTAATGGAATAGTTGAAGAAGTTGATTATGAAAAAAGTCGTTTAAAAGTTTCAGTTTCTATTTTTGGTCGTGCTACTCCAGTAGAGTTAGATTTTAGTCAAATAGAAAAAAACTAATGAATAATAATCATACTTAATGAATATCAATATAAACTGAAAGAGAATTTTTATGGCAAAAAAAATACAAACTTATATAAAATTACAAATACCTGCTGGTATGGCTAATCCTAGTCCTCCTGTTGGACCTGCATTAGGTCAAAAAGGAGTGAATATTATGGAGTTTTGTAAAGAATTTAATAAAAAAACTGAACATTTAGAAAAAAGCATACCTATTCCAGTTATTATTACTGTATACAATGATCGTTCTTTTAGTTTTTTAACAAAAAATCCACCTGCATCAATTTTATTGAAAAAAGCAGCTGGTATTACAAATGGTGCTAAAAAACCAAAACAAGAGCAAGTAGGTAAAGTTAATCGTTTACAAATACGTGAAATTGCGGAAAAAAAAATTTCAGATATGAATAGTAGTGATTTGAATTCAGTAATAAAATCAATAGAAGGCACTGCACGTTCTATGGGTTTACTTATAATGGATAACTAATAATGATTAAGTTAACAAAACGCATGCGCGATATTCATAAAAAAGTTGATTATTCTGTTCAGTACGCAATTGATGATGCTATTTCACTTCTTAAAGATACTGCTTCAAATAGATTTGTAGAAAGCGTTGATATAGCAGTTAATTTAGGTATTGATTCACGTAAATCAGATCAAAATGTTCGCGGTTCAAGTTTTTTACCTCATGGTTTAGGTCGAACAACACGAATAGCTGTTTTTGCTGAAGGAAATAATGCAGATTTAGCAAAATCAGCAGGAGCTGATATAGTGGGAATGGAGTCTTTGTCTAATCAAATAAAAAAAAATGAAATAAAATTTGATGTATTAATTGCATCTCCTGATGTTATGAGTATTGTTAGCGGTTTAGGACAAATTTTAGGTCCAAAAGGGTTAATGCCTAATCCTAAATTAGGTACTGTGACTAATAACCTGAAAGAAACTATTAAAAATATAAAATTAGGACAAGTAAGGTATCGTAACGATAAAAATGGTATAATTCATGCAACAATTGGAAAAATTAATTTTGATATTAATAAAATTAAAGAAAATTTAGTATCTTTATTGAAATCTTTAAAAAAAAATAAACCAAGTAATTCAAAAGGTACTTTTTTTAAAAAGATAACTTTGTCTACTACTATGGGTGTAGGATTAATGGTTGATCAAAATAGCTTAAATCTATCAAAAAATTAATTTTTATTTAAAAAATTTTTTATTTTAAAAATTAATCTATTTTTATAAATTTTATAAATAAAATTTTATATAAAAAATTATATAATAGCTATTATGATATTTTTTAAAGAATCAATCTAATTTATTTGATTCTTAGGTTCTATTGATTATATTTTTACATATCTATATTTTATATCAATAGATTAGTTAGATCATTAATAAATTCTAACCAAAATCTAGGAGCAAAATCTGATGGCATTAAATCTTCATGACAAACAAAAAATTGTTGTTGAAGTAAGCAAAGTCGCCAAAAAAGCGTTATCCGCAATTATTGCAGATTTACGTAATATCAATGTTGAAAAAATTAATGAATTACGAAAAATCAGTCGAAAATCAAATGTGTATATACGAGTTGTTCGTAACACACTATTAAACCGAATAATTATTGGTACTCAATTCGAATCTTTAAAATCAAAACTTTTTGGTCCCACTATTATTGCTTATTCTATGGAACATCCAGGATCAGCTGCTAGAATCTTTAAAGAATTTGCAAAAAATAATACACAATTTCAAATAAAAGCAGCATGTTTTGAAGGAAAGTTGATTACAGCAGAGAATATTGATGAATTAGCAATGCTGCCAACTTATGAAGAAGTATTAATAAAATTTTTATTTATTATACAAGAGATTTCAATAGGAAAATTTGTCAGAACATTATCTGCTATTCGAGATATAAAAAAATAAAAATCTCAATTCCTTTCTTTTTATCATTGCTAAACATATATTTTACTTATCGTAACTCTCAGGATTAAGTGTCATGTCTAACATCACTAAAGATCAAATTTTAGAAACTATTGCTAGTATGTCAATAAATGAAATATCAGAATTGGTTACTGCTATGGAAAAAAAATTTGGTGTTTCTGCTTCTGCTCCTATGTCTAATGCAAGTAATAATACGAACGAAAAAATCGAAGAAAAAACAGCATTTGATGTTATGTTAAAAGCAATTGGACCAAATAAAATTGCAGTTATCAAAGCAGTTCGTAGCGCAACTGGTTTGGGTTTAAAAGAAGCTAAAGATTTAGTTGAATCTGCTCCAATAGTTATTAAAGAAGGACTTAATAAAGATGATTCATCTGCATTAAAAGCAATTTTAACTGAAGCTGGTGCCGATATTGAAATTAAATAACAAAAATTCAACATCTTTTTTTATAAAAAATTAATTGCTGGTGATTATATAAAAATAAATCACCAGCGTTTTTATGTTAAATTTATTATTTGACTATTGTTTATGGTTCCTTAGATTTTTCGAAAAATAAAAAATTATTTACTAACTAAAACATTAATTATTTTACATCAAATATTCTTTTCTTTTCAGAAGAAAAGAATAATTTTAAAACACCGTCTGATTAATCAAACGGATAAGATAAGTTAACTTTAATTTAATAAAGGAATCCTATGATTTACTCCTATACTGAGAAAAAAAGGATTCGTAAAAATTTTGGAAAACGTCCCCAAGTTTTAGACGTCCCTTATCTTCTTTCTATTCAATTGGATTCTTTTCAAAAATTCATTGAAAAAGATCCAAAAGGTCAATATGGATTAGAAGCTGCATTTCTTTCAATTTTTCCAATTAAAAGTTATAACGGTAATTCTGAATTACAATATGTTAGTTATCGTTTAGGAGAGCCTGTTTTTGATGTACGAGAATGTCGTATTAGAGGGGCTACATATTCTGTACCTCTTCGGGTAACTTTACGTCTTGTAATTCATAATCGTGATATTATAAGTCATTCAAAAAAAGAAATAAAAATTCAAGAAGTATATATGGGTGAAATTCCTATTATGACTGATAATGGTACATTTGTTGTTAATGGAACTGAAAGGGTAGTTGTTTCTCAGTTACATCGTAGTCCTGGGGTATTTTTTGACAGTGATAAAGGAAAAACTCATTCTTCTGGAAAAGTTCTTTATAATGCTCGTATTATTCCTTATAGAGGTTCTTGGTTAGATTTTGAATTTGATCCGAAAGATCATTTATTTGTTCGTATTGATCGTAGAAGAAAGCTACCAGTAACAATTCTTATGCGTGCATTAGGCTATACGAGTGAAGAAATTATTGATATATTTTTTGAAAAAGTAAAATTCGAAATATGTCAAGATAATCAATTAAAAATGCAGCTATTACCAGAAAGATTACGCGGAGAAACAGCATCTTTTGACATTCAAGTTAAAAACAAAGTGTATGTAGAAAAAGGACGCCGTATTACTGCTCGTCATGTGCGAGAATTAGAAAAAGATCAGATAGATCATATAGAAGTTCCAGTTGAATATATATTAGGCAAAGTTTCTGCAAAAAATTATATTGAAAAAAAAACAGGTGAAATAATTTTATCAGCAAATTCTAGTATTTCTTTAGAAATTTTTAATAAATTAAAATCAGTGGGTTATAGCATTATTGAAATAATTTTTACTAACGATCTTGATCATGGATCTTATATGTCAGATACATTACGTATTGATCCTACAAATGATAGAATGAGTGCTTTAGTCGAAATTTATCGTATGATGCGTCCTGGAGAACCTCCTACGAGAGAAACAGCTGAAAATTTATTTAAAAATCTTTTCTTTTCAGAAGAACGTTATGATTTATCTGCTGTTGGACGTATGAAATTTAATCGATCTTTGCAACGAAAAACTATTGAAGGTTTAGGCACGTTAAATAATATCGATATTATCGATGTCATAAAAAAATTAATTGATATTAGAAACGGAAAAGGTGAAATTGATGATATTGATCATTTAGGAAATCGTCGTGTACGTTCTATAGGAGAAATGGCTGAAAATCAATTTCGTATTGGTTTAGTTCGTGTTGAAAGAGCAGTGAAAGAAAGATTGTCATTAGGGGATTTTGAAAATTTACTACCTCAAGATATGATCAATGCTAAACCTATATCTGCAGCTATCAAAGAATTTTTTGGTTCAAGTCAATTATCACAATTTATGGATCAAAATAATCCATTATCTGAAATAACACATAAACGTCGTATTTCTGCATTAGGACCAGGTGGTTTAACTCGAGAACGTGCAGGATTTGAAGTTCGTGACGTTCATCCTACACACTATGGGCGTGTTTGTCCTATAGAAACTCCAGAAGGTCCAAATATTGGCTTAATAAATTCTTTAGCAGTTTACGCTCAAACTAATGAATATGGTTTTTTAGAAACACCTTATAGACGTGTAATAAATGGTAAAGTATCTAGCGAAATTCGTTACCTTTCTGCTATTGAAGAAGGTAATTACGTTATAGCTCAAGCAAGCGCTAAAATGGATGATAATAGTTTTTTTGTTGATAATTTATTAATATGTCGTCATAAAGGAGAATTTAACTTATTTAATCGTGATCAAATTAATTATATGGACGTTTCTACTCAACAAATCGTTTCTGTTGGTGCATCTTTAATTCCATTTCTTGAACATGATGATGCTAATCGTGCTTTAATGGGAGCAAATATGCAACGTCAAGCCGTTCCAACACTAAAAGCTGACAAACCATTAATTGGTACTGGTATGGAACGTGCTGTAGCAATTGATTCCGGTGTAACATTAATAGCAAAAAGAGGAGGCATTATAAAATTTGTTGATTCATCAAATATCGTTATTAAAGTTAATGAAAATGAAATATCTCCTGGTGAAGCAGGAATTGATATTTATAACTTAACAAAATATATTCGTTCTAATCAAAATACTTGCATAAATCAAAAACCATGTATTTCTTTAAACGAAATAGTTGAGCGTGGTGATGTTTTAGCTGATGGTTCTTCCACCGATCTTGGGGAATTAGCACTAGGACAAAATATGCGTGTAGCTTTTATGCCTTGGAATGGTTACAATTTTGAAGATTCTATATTAGTTTCTGAAAGAGTGGTGCAAGAAGATCGCTTTACTAGCATTCATATTCAAGAATTAGCTTGTATATCAAGAGATACTAAATTAGGAGCTGAAGAAATTACAGCTGATATTCCAAATGTAGGTGAATCTGCATTAGCTAAATTAGATGAAAGCGGTATTGTTTATATTGGAGCAGAAGTAATTGGTAGCGAAATTTTAGTAGGAAAAGTCACTCCAAAAGGAGAAACACAACTCACCCCAGAAGAAAAACTTTTACGTGCTATTTTTGGAGAAAAAGCTTCTGATGTGAAAGATTCTTCATTAAGAGTACCTAATGGGGTATCAGGTACTGTAATTGATGTACAGATTTTTACTAGAGAAGGAGTTCAAAAAGATAAAAGATCTCTTGCTATCGAAGAAATGAAACTCAATAAAATTAAAAAAGAACTACTTGAAGAACAAAAAATATTAGAAATAGGTCTATTAGATCGCATAAAACATATTTTGATTAAAAATTCAATAAAACTTGATACGATAATAACTAATTTTCCTTCAGATGAAACAATAAAAAAAAACATTAAAAATATTAAAGAACTACAGAATGTTCAACAATTAATAAAACAATATCACGATATAAAAAAAGAATTTAAAAAAAGATTAGAAGTACAAAGCAAAAAAATAGTTCAAGGGGATGATTTAGCTCCAGGAATATTAAAAATTATAAAAGTCTATCTTGCTGTAAAACGTCAAATTCAACCAGGTGATAAAATGGCTGGTCGTCATGGTAATAAAGGAGTAATATCTAAAATTAATCCAATAGAAGATATGCCGTATGATAAAGATGGAATTCCAGTTGATATTGTTTTAAATCCATTAGGTGTTCCTTCCAGAATGAATATTGGACAAATTTTAGAAACTCATTTAGGAATGGCTGCTTACGGTATTGGAGAAAAAATTAACAAAATTTTAAAAGAACAACAAAAAGTAATAAAATTACGAAAATTTATTCAACGTGCATATGAATTAGGAAATAATATCAGACAAAAAATCAACTTTAATTCTTTTTCAGATAATGAAATTCTTCAATTAGCTAAAAATCTACGAAAAGGTTTACCAATTGCCACACCAGTTTTTGATGGTGCAAAAGAAAACGAAATAAAAGAATTACTAAAATTAGCTGATTTGCCTACTTCAGGTCAAATAAAACTTTTTGATGGACATACAGGAGAAGAATTTGAACGTCCTGTTACAGTTGGCTATATGTATATGTTGAAACTTAACCATTTAGTAGATGATAAAATGCATGCACGCTCTACCGGTTCATATAGTTTAGTTACTCAACAACCTTTAGGTGGAAAAGCACAATTTGGTGGTCAAAGGTTTGGTGAAATGGAAGTTTGGGCACTAGAAGCATATGGTGCAGCATATACACTACAAGAAATGTTAACTGTTAAATCTGATGATGTTAGTGGTCGTACTAAGATGTATAAAAATATTGTAGATGATCGTCATCAAATGGAACCAGGTATGCCAGAATCTTTTAATGTTCTTTTAAAAGAAATTCGTTCTTTAGGTATTAATATTGAATTAGAAGATAATTAAAATTATTTATTTTTTATATGTTGATTTATTATTAAAATTAATAAAATTAAACTCCGAATGGAACTAATCAGTGAAAGACTTAATTAAGTTTTTAAAAGCACAAAACAAAAATGAAGAATTTAATGCAATAAAAATTGCTTTAGCTTCACCAGATATGATCCGATCTTGGTCTTTTGGAGAAGTAAAAAAACCAGAAACAATTAATTATCGTACTTTTAAACCAGAACGAGATGGTTTATTTTGTGCAAGAATTTTTGGACCAGTAAAAGATTATGAATGTTTATGTGGAAAATATAAAAGATTAAAACATAGAGGAGTAATTTGTGAAAAATGTGGGGTAGAAGTAACGCAAACAAAAGTACGCAGAGATCGTATGGGACATATTGAACTTGCTTCTCCAACTGCTCACATTTGGTTTTTAAAATCCTTGCCCTCACGTATTGGTTTATTATTAGATATGCCGTTACGTGATATAGAACGTGTTTTATATTTTGAATCTTATGTTGTAATAAATAGTGGAATGACTAATCTTGAAAAATGCCAAATTCTTACTGAAGAACAATATCTTGATTCTTTAGAAGAGTTTGGTGACGAGTTTAGCGCAAAAATGGGTGCTGAAGCAATACAAGATTTATTAAAAAATATTGATTTGAAACAAGAATCGCAAACTTTACATGAAGAACTTATTGAAACTAATTCAGAAACTAAAAGAAAAAAAATAGCTAAACGTATCAAAATATTAGAATCTTTTATTTATTCTGGAAATAAACCTGAATGGATGATTCTTGCAGTTTTACCTGTTCTTCCTCCTGATTTAAGACCTCTAGTTCCATTAGATGGAGGACGTTTTGCAACCTCTGATCTTAACGATCTATATAGACGCGTAATAAATCGTAATAATAGATTAAAACGTTTACTAGATTTAGCTGCACCAGATATTATAGTTCGTAATGAGAAACGTATGTTACAGGAAGCTGTAGATGCTTTATTAGATAATGGGCGTCGTGGACGTTCAATTACTGGTTCTAATAAGCGACCTCTAAAGTCTTTAGCAGATATGATTAAAGGTAAACAAGGAAGATTTCGTCAAAATTTATTAGGAAAACGTGTTGATTATTCAGGACGTTCTGTTATTACAGTTGGTCCGTATTTACGTTTACATCAATGTGGTTTACCAAAAAAAATGGCTTTAGAACTTTTTAAACCATTTATTTATGGAAAACTTGAATTAAGAGGTATAGCTACAACTATTAAAGCAGCTAAAAAAATGGTTGAAAGAGAAGATGCAATAGTTTGGGATGTTTTGGATGAAATTATTAAAGAACATCCTGTTTTGCTTAATCGTGCTCCAACTCTTCATCGTTTAGGTATACAAGCATTTGAACCAATTTTAATAGAAGGAAAAGCTATACAACTTCATCCTTTGGTATGTGCTGCTTATAACGCTGATTTTGACGGTGATCAAATGGCCGTCCATGTTCCGTTAACATTAGAAGCACAATTAGAAGCTCGTGCTTTAATGATGTCTACTAATAATATTCTTTCTCCAGCAAATGGAGAACCTATTATTGTACCATCACAAGATGTAGTATTAGGTTTGTATTATATGACACGTGAAAAAGTTAATGCACAAGGAGAGGGTATGATATTAAATGGATCGAAAGAAGCAGAACGTGTTTATCGTATGCATATAGCTGAGTTACACGCACGTGTTACAGTACGTATTAATGAATATAAATATATAGCAAATAGTAAATCTTTTTTAAAAACAAAAAAATTAGTAAAAACTACTATAGGTCGTGCAATTTTATGGATGATTGTTCCTAAAGGTTTACCATATCATCTAGTAAATCAAACTTTAGGAAAAAAAGATATTTCTAAAATGTTAAATACTTGTTATCGTATTTTAGGATTAAAATCTACCGTTACTTTTGCTGATAAAGTAATGTATACCGGATTTAGTTACGCAGCACGTTCAGGAGCTTCTGTTGGAATAGATGATATGGTTATACCTCATAAAAAAACAAGTATTCTTTTCGAAGCTGAAAAAGAAGTAAGAGAAATTCAAAAACAGTTTCAATCTGGATTAGTAACTGCTGGTGAAAGATATAATAAAGTTATTGATATTTGGGCTTCTGCAAATGAATGTGTAGCATCAGCAATGATGAAAAATTTTTCTAACGAAATAGTGATCAATGCTAAAAAAGAAAAAGAAAAACAAGTTTCTTTTAATAGTATATTTATGATGGCAGATTCTGGTGCACGTGGTTCAGCTGCTCAAATTCGTCAACTAGCTGGAATGCGTGGTTTAATGGCAAAACCTGATGGATCAATTATTGAAACACCGATTACTGCTAATTTTCGTGAAGGATTAAACGTCTTACAATATTTTATTTCAACACATGGTGCAAGAAAAGGATTGGCAGACACAGCGTTAAAAACTGCTAATTCTGGTTATTTAACTCGCCGTTTAGTTGATGTTGCACAAGATTTAGTTGTTACCAAAGATGATTGCGGTACCCACGAAGGCATTATGATGACACCGTTAATTGAAGGTGGAGATGTAAAAGAATCTTTAAGAGAACGTGTTTTAGGAAGAATGACTGCAAAAATTGTTGTTCATCCAATTAATCATAAACATGTTCTCATTGAAAGAAATGTTTTATTAGATGAATACTGGTGTGATGTTTTAGAAAAAAATACTATTGATAGCGTTTTTGTAAGATCAGTAGTTAGTTGCGAAACTAGTTTTGGAGTTTGTGCTTATTGTTATGGTCGTGATTTAGCGCGAGGGCATATTATTAATAAAGGTGAAGCAATAGGAGTAATCGCTGCACAATCTATTGGAGAACCTGGAACACAATTAACTATGCGTACTTTTCATATAGGAGGTGCTGCTTCAAGATCTGCGGCTGAATCAAGCATTCAAGTAAAAAATAAAGGGAAAATAAAACTTATAAATGCTAAATCAGTTATCAATTCTGATGGAAAATTTGTTATTACTTCTAGAAATGTTGAATTAAAAATGTTAGATGATTTTGGTAGAACAAAAGAAAGTTATAAACTTCCATATGGTGCTATTATGGAAAAAGGTGATGGAATGCATAGTTATGCAGGTGAAATTATTGCTAATTGGGATCCTCATACTATGCCAGTGATTAATGAAGTAAACGGTTTTATTAAATTTGTAGATATGATTGATGGTCAAAGTATTGTACGTCAAACTGATGAATTAACTGGATTATCTTCATTAGTTATTTTAGATACATCAGAAAGAACTGCTTTAGGTAAAGATCTTCGACCTGCTCTAAAAATTGTTAATGATCTGGAAGAAGATATATGTTTTACTGGATCAGATATGCCCGCTCAATATTTTTTACCTGGAAAAGCAATTGTTCAATTAGAAAACGGTTCAAAAATTAGTGCTGGTGATACATTAGCAAGAATTCCTCAAGAATCAGTTGGAACTAAAGATATTACAGGTGGATTACCAAGAGTTGCTGATTTATTTGAAGCACGTCGACCAAAAGAACCAGCAATTTTAGCAGAAATTAGTGGTTTAATATCTTTTGGAAAAGAAACGAAAGGAAAAAGAAGATTAGTTATTACTCCATTGAACAATGATGAACCATATGAAGAAATGATTCCAAAATGGCGTCAATTAAATGTTTTTGAAGGGGAGCGTGTAGAAAAAGGTGATATAATTTCTGATGGACCAGAATCACCTCATGACATTTTACGTTTAAGAGGAGTACATGCAGTTACACGATATGTTGTTAATGAAGTACAAGATGTATATCGTTTTCAAGGCGTAAAAATAAATGATAAACATATTGAAGTAATTGTACGTCAGATGTTAAGAAAAGCTACAGTAATTAGTTCAGGTAATTCTAGTTTACTTGAAGGAGAACAGGTAGAAGTTTCTCGCGTAAAAATTCTTAATAAAGAACTTAAAGAAAACAATCAAGTACCAATCACTTATAAACGAGATTTATTAGGTATTACTAAAGCATCTTTAGCAACTGAATCGTTTATTTCTGCAGCGTCATTTCAAGAAACAACTAGAGTTTTAACTGAATCAGCAGTAGCTGGAAAATATGATGAGTTAAGAGGTTTAAAAGAAAACGTTATTGTTGGTCGTTTAATTCCTGCAGGAACAGGATATTCATATCATAAAAATAGAAAAAAACGTAGATTAAACAAAGAAAAAAAATCTTTTACAAAACAACCAATAACTGTCGACGAAGCATCAAGTAATTTATCTGAATTGCTTAACGCTAATATTGCTATAGATAAGCCTGAATAATAAAAATAACAGAACCCCCCTGTTCAAGGGTTCTGTTAATAAATAGATAAAAGTTTAATATAATCTTATAATCCTGTACAAAACACTTTTATTACTCATATGTTTTATTGAAAAAAATTAGTAGATATAAAATTTATTTTTATAAAAATCTAGTGCTTATTAGTAATATAAAATTATAACTTTAATTTAACATTATAAATTAATTTATAATAATTTTTACCAAAATTTTAGTTATTTTTCATATAATATTTAGCAAAAGTTAGATTTTTACTGAAATAAAATTTTATTCATTTATTAAATACTCATTTTTTATAAATAAAATTTTTTAAAAAATATTAATTTTTAATTATACGAAATCCAATATCTCTTCTAAAAAAACTGTTTTCCCAATAAATTTTTTTTAAAAAAATATCAACGTTTTTTTTTGCTATTATAATATTTTTTCCTAAAGCTGTAACACATAAAACTCGTCCTCCAGTAGTTACCAATAAATTTTTTTTATTTATCATTGTACTGGAATGAAAAATCTTTATATCATTAGGGGTTTTTTGAGGATATCCTTGAATAATTTCACCAACATGAACTTTATTTGGATAGTCCCTACTTGCAATAATAGTACAAATTGCTACTTTATAATTCCAAACTAAAAATTTTTGATAAAGATTATGGTTAATAGCTTCTATTAATATTTTTAATAAATCTGAACGAAGTCGTATTAAAATAACTTGAGTTTCAGGATCACCTAATCGACAATTAAACTCTACTACTTTTGAATAACCAAATTTATTAATCATTAAACCTATATATAAAAAACCAGTATAAAAAATTTTTTCTTTACGTAATCCTTTAAGAGTAGGTGTTAATATATTTTTTATAATATTTTTATAAATTTTTTTTGTTACAAAGGGTACAGGAGAATAAGCTCCCATACCTCCGGTATTTGCGCCAGAATCGTTCTCTCCAATTCTTTTATGATCTTGACTCATTGCTACAGGAAGAAAAACCTTACCGTCAATTATACCAATAAAACTAACTTCTTCTCCCAAAATAAATTCTTCTATAAGAATTATTTTGCCAGCATTACCAAATATTTTATGAACCATGATTTTTTCAATTGTATTTTTTGCTTCATGAATTGAATGAACAATCATTACACCTTTTCCAGCAGCTAATCCATCTACTTTTATAACAATAGGGCAACGTATCTTTTCTACAAAATTTATAGCAGATTTTGGTTCATCAAAAAACTTATAACGAGCAGTGGGAATTTTATATTTTAATAGAAATTTTTTTCCAAATAATTTAGAACTTTCTAGTTGTGCAGCTTTTTTAGTAGGGCCAAATATTTTTAAACCATGTTTAACAAAAGCATCAACGATACCCATATTTAGTGGTATTTCTGATCCTACGATAGTTAAATGTATTTTTTCTCTTTTTGCAAACATAACTAGTGCGTTAATATTTGTTACAGGAATATCTATATTAAAAATTTTTTTTTCTAATTGAGTCCCTCCATTACCCGGAGCAATAAAAACTTTTTTTGCTAAATATGATTGTTGTATCTTCCATGCTAAAGCATGTTCTCGGCCACCGTTACCAATAATTAAAATTTTCATTTCTATATTTGTATTTTATTAAAATATCAATGTTTAAAATGACGAATATGTGTAAAAATCATAGAAATATTATGTTCATTTGCAGCATTAATTATTTCATTATCTCGTATAGAACCCCCAGGTTGTATAATACAAGTGATACCAAAAGATGCTGCCAAATCTATACTATCTCTAAAAGGAAAAAAAGCATCAGAAGCCATAATTGATTTGTCAAAATTAAAACCTGCATCTATTGCTTTTAAATTTGCAATCTTTATAGAAAAAACACGACTTGTTTGTCCTATACCAATACCTATTGTTTGTAAATTTTTAGCACAAACAATAGCATTAGATTTTACAAATTTTACTATTTTCCAAGAAAAAAAAGCGTTTTCTATTTCATAATCGCTAGGTTTTTTCTTAGTTACTATATTAATATCATTAAAATTTATTTTTTTATTATCAATATCTTGAATTAAAATACCTCCATTAACTTTTTTATAATCAAATGCTTCTGCAATATTATTATCTGTCCAAAATCCATAAACTAATAAACGAATATTATTTTTTATTTCTATAATTTGTTTGGCTTCTTTAGTTAAACTAGGTGCAATAATAACTTCAACAAATTGTTGTTTTAGAATGCATTGTGCAGTTTCTTTATCTAATTCTCGATTAAACGCAATTACCCCTCCAAATGCTGAAACGGGATCTGCTAAATAAGCATTTTTATAAGATTCTAAAATTGTTTTCCGTGTTGAAACACCGCATGGATTCATATGTTTAACAATTACGCAGGTAGGTTCTAAAAATTCTTTTACACATTCTAATGCAACATTAACATCTGAAATATTATTATAGGAAAGTTTTTGTCCTTGAACTTTTTTTGCTGTTACTATAGAAGGCAAAATATAATTTTTCTCTATATAAAGTGCAGCTTTTTGATGAGGATTTTCACCATATCTAAGATCTTGTTTTTTTGAAAAATTTAAACTAAAATCCTGGGGAAATTTTTTACTATTATTGATCGAATATAAATAATTTGAAATATTATAATCATAATTTGCAGTACATTGAAAAGCTTTTTTAGCAAATTCAAAACAAACATCTTGTTTTATAAAATTGTTAGAATCTATTTCTAACATAATTTTATCGTAATCGTTACAATTAGTTACTACTAATACGTGTTCATAATTTTTTGCTGCAGCACGAATTAGGCTCACACCACCAATATCAATATTATTTATTATATTTTCTAGAGTAGATGTTTTAATTTTACTTATTTGTGAAAAAGGATAAAGATTCACTATAACCATATCGATTGGAATAATAGAATATTTTTTTATGATATGATCGTCATAACCTTTTCTACATAATATTCCTGCATGTATTTTAGGATGTAACGTTTTTACTTTGCCATTTAAAATTTCAGGAAATTCTATATATTTAGAAATTTCTTTTACTTTTAAACCTTTTTTTTTTAAGTAAGAAAAAGTACCACCAGTTGACATTAAATTAATATTTTTTTTAAAAAGAAAATTTGAAAGTTCAAAAATATTTTTTTTATCAAAAACACTAATTAATGCATTACGTATTCTTAATATTTTTTTCATATTATTCTCATATTATATAATAAATTTATTATAAATAAAAATATAACAGATTTATAAAAATCTTACCAAAATAATAAAAATAAATTGACTCTTTAAAAAGAGCGTGTAATATAAGTTGTTTATATTTAAATAATCTAATATTTTGTTCTTTTATAATTAACTAAATAATTTGTGTGGGCATTTTTCAAGGAAATATCTTCATAAAAACAGATATTTTTAATGCATGTTAAAGTTACGTTATATAGTAAGTTTAAAAACATGAATTAAAAGAAAAGTCAATAAAAATTGAAGGGTTTGATCATGGCTCAGATTAAACGCTAACGGTAAGCTTAACACATGCAAGTCGAACGGCAACGAAAAGAAGCTTGCTTCTTTGTCGGCGAGTGGCGAACGGGTGAGTACAATCTGGGGATCTACTTAATAAAGGGGGATAACCATTAGAAATGATGGCTAATACCGCATAATGTCGTTTAGACCAAAGTAGGGGATTATTATTTTAACAAATAATAACCTTATGTTATTAAATGAACCCAGACGAGATTAGCTAGTAGGTGGGGTAAAGGCTCACCTAGGCGACGATCTCTAGCTGGTCTGAGAGGATGATCAGCCACACTGGAACTGAGAC
Organism: Candidatus Tachikawaea gelatinosa; assembly: GCF_000828815.1. NCBI lineage: Bacteria > Pseudomonadati > Pseudomonadota > Gammaproteobacteria > Enterobacterales > Enterobacteriaceae > Candidatus Tachikawaea > Candidatus Tachikawaea gelatinosa. The sequence goes on along the minus strand of NZ_AP014521.1, from coordinate 391,016 downwards.
ACGGTCCAGACTCCTACGGGAGGCAGCAGTGGGGAATCTTGCACAATGGGCGCAAGCCTGATGCAGCTATACCGTGTGTATGAAGAAGGCCCTCGGGTTGTAAAGTACTTTCAGCACGAAAGAAAAATATCAAATATAATACGTTTGATACATGACGTTACGTGCAAAAGAAGCACCGGCTAACTCTGTGCCAGCAGCCGCGGTAATACGGAGGGTGCGAGCGTTAATCGGAATTACTGGGCGTAAAGAGCACGTAGGCGGTTTATTAAGTCAGATGTGAAATCCCTGAGCTTAACTTAGGAATGGCATTTGAAACTGATAAACTAGAGTCTCATAGAGGGGGGTAGAATTCCAGGTGTAGCGGTGAAATGCGTAGATATCTGGAGGAATACCAGTGGCGAAGGCGACCCCCTGGATGAATACTGACGCTCAGGTGCGAAAGCATGGGGAGCAAACAGGATTAGATACCCTGGTAGTCCATGCTGTAAACGATGTCGACTTGAAAATTGTGGGCATGACCTGTAGTTTTCGAAGCTAACGCATTAAGTCGACCGCCTGGGGAGTACGGCCGCAAGGTTAAAACTCAAATGAATTGACGGGGGCCCGCACAAGCGGTGGAGCATGTGGTTTAATTCGATGCAACGCGAAGAACCTTACCTGGTCTTGACATCCACGGAATTTTATAGAGATATAGAAGTGCCTTCGGGAACCGTGAGACAGGTGCTGCATGGCTGTCGTCAGCTCGTGTTGTGAAATGTTGGGTTAAGTCCCGCAACGAGCGCAACCCTTATCCTTTTTTGCCATCGGTTCGGCCGGGAACTTAAAGGAAACTGCCGGTGATAAACCGGAGGAAGGTAAGGATGACGTCAAGTCATCATGGCCCTTATGACCAGGGCTACACACGTGCTACAATGGCGTATACAAAAAGTAGCAATCTCGTAAGAGCTAGCAAATCTTATAAAATACGTCTTAGTCCGGATTGGAGTCTGCAACTCGACTCCATGAAGTCGGAATCGCTAGTAATCGTGGATCAGAACGCCACGGTGAATACGTTCCCGGGCCTTGTACACACCGCCCGTCACACCATGGAAGTGGATTGCAAAAGAAGCAAGTTACTTAACCTTCGGGATGGTGCTTACCACTTTGTGATTCATGACTGGGGTGAAGTCGTAACAAGGTAACTGTAGGGGAACCTGCGGTTGGATTACCTCCTTAACTTTGTTAAAAGGTATTCCTGAAAAGTGCTCACAACAAATTATTTAGTAAATGTTCAGGCTTGTAGCTCAGTTGGTTAGAGCACACCCCTGATAAGGGTGAGGTCGGTGGTTCAAGTCCACTCAAGCCTAATTTGGGGCTATAGCTCAGCAGGTAGAGCACCTGCCTTGCACGCAGGAAGTCGGCGGTTCGATTCCGCCTGGCTCCACCACAATGATCTTTAACATTTTTGGCAAATCAAAATATTCAACAAAAAACGCTGTATAGATAAATGTTGAATAGCATACAACATATTAAAAAGAAATTTTTGAGTTGTAAGATTAAGCAATTAAGCGTATACGGGGGATGCCTTGGCAATCAGAGGCGATGAAGGACGTGCTTATCTACGAAAAGAATCGGTAAGGCGATAAGATCCGTTAATAACCGGTAGTGTCCGAATGGGGAAACCCGATGTAGTAACATACATCATCATTATACGAATATATAATATAATGAAGCAAACCAGGAGAACTGAAACATCTAAGTATCCTGAGGAAAAGAAATCAATTGAGATTCCCTTAGTAGTGGCGAGCGAAAGGGGAAAAGCCCAGAGTTTTATCAAATTATTTTGTTAGTAGAAGTGTTTGGAAAATCACACGATACAGAGTGATAGTCTCGTATATAAAAACATATAATTTGTGTACTCAATGAGTAAAACGGGACACGTGATATCCTGTTTGAATACGGGGGGACCATCCTCCAAGGCTAAATACTCCTGATTGACCGATAGTGAACTAGTACCGTGAGGGAAAGGTGAAAAGAACCCCTAAAGGGGAGTGAAAAGATACTGAAACCGTATACGTACAAGCAGTAGGAGCATTTTTTTTATAATGTGACTGCGTACCTTTTGTATAATGGGTCAGCGAGTTATATTCTATAGCAAGGTTAACTGTATAAGGGAGCCGTAGGGAAACCGAGTCTTAACTGGGCGTTAAGTTGTAGGATGTAGACCCGAAACCCGGTGATCTAACCATGAGCAGGTTGAAGGTTAGGTAATACTAACTGGAGGACCGAACCAACTAATGTTGAAAAATTAGTGGATGACTTGTGGTTAGGGGTGAAAGGCCAATCAAACCGGGAGATAGCTGGTTCTCCTCGAAAGCTATTTAGGTAGCGCCTCGTAAACTCATCTTTGGGGGTAGAGCACTGTTTTGGCTAGGGGGCTACTCCAGCCTACCAATCCAATGCAAACTCCGAATACCAAAGAATGTTATTACGGGAGACACACAGCGGGTGCTAACGTCCGTTGTGGAAAGGGAAACAACCCAGACCGCCAGCTAAGGTCCCTAAGTCATAATTAAGTGGGAAACGATGTGGGAAGGCTTAAACAGCCAGGATGTTGGCTTAGAAGCAGCCATCATTTAAAGAAAGCGTAATAGCTCACTGGTCGAGTCAGCCTGCGCGGAAGATGTAACGGGGCTAAATTATGTACCGAAGCTGCGGCAACAAATAATTTTGTTGGGTAGAGGAGCGTTCTGTAAGCTGAAGAAGGTAAGTTGTGAAATTTACTGGAAGTATCAGAAGTGCGAATGCTGACATGAGTAACGATAAAATGGGTGAGAAACCCATTCGCCGAAAGACTAAGGTTTCCTTTTCGATGTTAATCAGAAAAGGGTAAGTCGAATCCTAAGGTGAGGCTGAAAAGCGTAATCGATGGAAAAACAGGTTAATATTCCTGTACTTTATATTATTGCGATGAAAGGACGGAGAAGGCTAGATTAGCCGAGTGTTGGAAATCTCGGTTTAAACATGTAGGTTAATTTTTCAGGAAAATCCGAAAAATAAAAACTGAGGTGTGATGACGAAATTCTTAGGAATTGAAGTAATTAATGCCATGCTTCCAAGAAAATCTTCTAAGCTTCAGATAATATAGAACCGTACTACAAACCGACACAGGTAGTTAGGTAGAGAATACTAAGGCGCTTGAGAGAACTCGGGTGAAGGAACTAGGCAAAATGGTGCCGTAACTTCGGGAGAAGGCACGCTAGAAGTAAGTAAAAAGACATGCTCTTTAAGCTGAAACTAGCCGAAGATAATAGCTAGCTGCAACTGTTTATTAAAAACACAGCACTGTGCAAACACGAAAGTGGACGTATACGGTGTGACGCCTGCCCGGTGCCGGAAGGTTAATTGATGGGGTTATCTTTTTTTTTTCTAAAAGAAAAGCTCTTGATCGAAGCCCCGGTAAACGGCGGCCGTAACTATAACGGTCCTAAGGTAGCGAAATTCCTTGTCGGGTAAGTTCCGACCTGCACGAATGGCGTAATGATGGCTAGGCTGTCTCCACCCGAGACTCAGTGAAATTGAAATGGCTGTGAAGATGCAGTGTACCCGCGGCAAGACGGAAAGACCCCGTGAACCTTTACTATAGCTTGATATTGAAGATTGAACATCGATGTGTAGGATAGGTGGGAGGCTATGAAGTATAAACGCTAGTTTATATGGAGCCGTCCTTGAAATACCACCCTTTAATGTTGAATATTCTAATGTTACTCCGTCATCCGGAGTGCAGACAGTGTCTGGTGGGTAGTTTGACTGGGGCGGTCTCCTCCTAAAGAGTAACGGAGGAGCACAAAGGTCAGCTAATTACGGTCGGAAATCGTAAGTTTAGTGCAAAGGCATAAGCTGGCTTAACTGCGAGCGTGACAACGCAAGCAGATGCGAAAGCAGGTCTTAGTGATCCGGTGGTTCCGAATGGAAGGGCCATCGCTCAACGGATAAAAGGTACTCCGGGGATAACAGGCTAATACCGCCCAAGAGTTCATATCGACGGCGGTGTTTGGCACCTCGATGTCGGCTCATCACATCCTGGGGCTGAAGTAGGTCCCAAGGGTATGGCTGTTCGCCATTTAAAGTGGTACGCGAGCTGGGTTTAGAACGTCGTGAGACAGTTCGGTCCCTATCTGCCGTGGGCGTAGGAGAATTGAAGGGGGTTGCTTCTAGTACGAGAGGACCGAAGTGAACGTACCGCTGGTGTTCGGGTTGTCATGCCAATGGCATTGCCCGGTAGCTAAGTACGGAAAAGATAAGAGCTGAAAGCATCTAAGCACGAAACTTGCCCTAAGATGAGTTCTCCCTGACTCTAAGAGAGTCCTGAAGGGACGTTGAAGACAACGACGTTGATAGGCTAGGTGTGTAAGCGTAGCGATACGTTGAGCTAACTAGTACTAATGACCCGTGAGGCTTAATCTTACAACATCAAAAATTTTTTATGTTATTTTGATTTGCAGAAATGTTGTTCGCTTACTATAAATGATATAGATAAGAATCTATTTATGTTTTACTTGGTAAAAATAGCGTAGTGGTACCACCTGATCCCATTTCGAATTCAGAAGTGAAACACTATGGCGCCGATGGTAGTGTGGGGTCTCCCCATGTGAGAGTAGGAATTTGCCAAGTAAAACTAATTCTTGTTTTTTATTGATTTTATGGTTTAAAACAATACTTTATTCCTGTATAATTTAGCAGTTTTAAAAGGTGCGGTAGTTCAGCTGGTTAGAATACCGGCCTGTCACGCCGGGGGTCGCGGGTTCGAAACCCGTCCGCACCGCCATTAAGTAATAGGGGTATAGTTCAATTTGGTAGAGCATCGGTCTCCAAAACCGAAAGTTGAGGGTTCGAGTCCCCCTGCCCCTGTTTTTTTATAGTTAAAAATTTAAACAGATTTAGTAAAAACTATAATTTTTAAGGTAAATAAAAAAATATGTCAGTAAGAGTGCTAAAAAATTTACCAGCTATAAATTTTTTAAAAAAAGAAAATATTTTGATAAAAACTATTTGTGACAAAAATATAAAAAAATTTTCTGTAATAAAAATATTAATTTTAAACCTAATGCCAAAAAAAATAGAAACTGAAAATCAGTTTATTCGTTTGTTATCTAATTTTCCTTTAGATATAAATGTAAGATTTTTATATATTGGAAATAGAACGTCAAAATATACATCAATAGAACATTTTCATAATTTTTATGATAAATTTGAAGACATTAAAAGTTATTTTTTTGATGGATTAATTATTACAGGTGCTCCCTTTGGTTTATTAGACTTTAGTGAAGTTAGTTATTGGAAAGAAATAAAACTTTTTTTTAAATGGATAAAAAAGCATATAAAATCAACATTGTTGTTTTGTTGGTCAGCACAAGCTGCATTGAAAATTTTATATAATATACCTAAGAAGATTAGAAAAAAAAAATTATTTGGTATCTATAAACATGTAATAATTCACCATAATCATTTATTAACTAAAGGGTTTGATGAATATTTTTTCGTACCTCATTCTCGTTATGCTGATTTTTCAAAATCACATATTATTAAAAATAAGAAACTGAAAATTATTGCAGAAGTAGAAAATAAAGAAATATATTTAATGACTAGTCAAGATGATCGTTTTATTTTTGTAACTGGTCATCCTGAGTATGACTCTTTAACATTGTTTAATGAATATCGTCGTGATATTGAAAATAAAATACCTTCTGAAATTCCATGTAATTATTTTCCCCAAGATAACCCTAAACTTTCTCCTTACATTACATGGCGCAGTCATGGTCAATTATTATTAAATAATTGGTTACAATATTATGTAATTTAGTTTGAGTATATACTAAAAATAACTTTTTATAGATTTCTGTACGTTTTTATTTATTAACTTTTTTAGAATAAAAAACATGTTTTTCATTTTTAATAAATCAATAATTTCATAATTATTATTAATATATTTTTCTTCACGTAATGTCGTCATTAAAGTTGAAAATGTTGTTTTATCAAAAACTTTTTTTACAAGAGTAAAATTATGATATAAAAAAAACACGTTTTGAGCTATTAAAAAAAATTTTTTTTCTATTTCATAACGTTTTCTTAAAGAACTATTTAGAAAAATATAAAAAACAATGAAATAGAAGTCTAATATATCTGAAATATTTTTTGAAAGAATGTTTGCTGTATGATAATGCAAAATGTTAATTTTTATTTTTTTATTTTTATTTAAAAAAACTTTTTTTTTAAAAAATTTATTATTTAATTCTTTTAATAATTGAGGAATTTCATTTATATTCCAATGTAAGAATAACTGATTCTTTAAAAAAGGATACATTAAACATATCTGATAAATTAGTTTTGTTTCATCTACTTCAAAATTTTTTTTAATAATTAAAGCAAGTAATGATGGAATTGCTAATATATGATATATATTATTTTTGTAATATAACATTGATTTTTTTTGTTTTTCAGATAAAAAAATTGTTTCTTCTTGTTGATTAATATTTTTTTTTATGGTTATTTTATTTCTTGATAAAAAATAAAATAACAATTTTTCTCCTGAATAATATTTATTAATAATTTTTTGATTAATGTTATTAGGTGAGATTGTACAAAAAATATATATATAAAAATTTAATTGATTAATAATAATTGTTTTATTTAATTCATTTTTGTTAGCAGTTAATAATATTGTTGCACAAAAATTTACTGGATTAATGATACATGCTTGATTTATACGTATTGCTAAGACTTTTGCAATATATTGAGTAATAGATGTTAGTGAGATAGGTTCTTGTTGATTTAAAAGTTTATTGTGCCAATTAGGAAAATGTTTATTTAAATACGTTATTAACAGTAATGGTTTTCCAAAATTTATATAAACGTTTCCTAAATTACGTAATTGAAAAAAACTATGAACAGTTTTTTTTAATCCTTCTTTCTCTTTTTTGTTTCCTTTTAGTTCATTTAGATAAGATTCTGTTTCTAAAATATCTTCATATCCAATATATATTGGTACTAAAGCTATAGAATTATTATTACTTGATAAAATAGCTTGTATAGTCATGTTTAACATACCGGTTTTAGGATTTAAAAAAAACCCGGTTCGCGAACGTTTTCCTTCTATAAAATACTGAATGGAGTGACCTTTTTTTAATAAAATATTTAAATATTCCTTTACAATCGAAAAATATAATTTATTGCTATTAAATGTGCGACGTATAAAAAATGCACCTAATTTGCGAAAAATAGTTCCTGCAGGCCAAAAATTTAGATTAATTCCTGCAGCAATATATGGGATAGAAAGTCCTTCATGATATATTACATAAGAAAGCAATAAATAATCCATATGACTACGATGACATGGAATATAAATAATATTATATCTATTGTGCGCTAATTTTCTTAATTGATTAGAATTGTAAATATAAATTTTTTTATATACTTTTGTAAAAAAAAAGTTTAATAAAATATCTATCAGACAAATAAAAGTATAAGAAACATTAGCAGAAATTTCCTGAACAATTTTTTTTATTTTTTTTATATTTACTTTGTTTTTATTACATTCATTAATATTTTTAATTGCTTTTTTAACTTTTTTAGAGGACAATATTTTTTTTAATATTTGTGATTTTTTAACTGGAGTAGGTCCTATTAAAGCAATTTTTTGACGAATAAAAAATATATTTGCTAACTTTTGCAGTTTTTCATACATCATTTTATTTTTTGAGTAACGGCAAAAAATATCACTTAATAAAATACCAGACGAATAATAAACAAAAGTGTTTCTTCCATTTTTAATAACATTTATTAAATTTTTTATTATATTGAAAGTATTTTTCAATTTAGATGTATGATTTAAAAAATTTTTTATATTTGGGTTGCGTCCAAAATTTATTAAAACAGGTACAATTTGTATATTAATCTTTGGATAAATTTTTTGCAATTTTAAAAAATCTTGTACAATATTATTTATTTTTTTTATTTTATTTTTGAAACATTTATAGTAAATTTTTTTTTTATACAAAAAAAAATAACGTGGAAAAATTTTATTATTAATTAATAAAGGATCTAAAGGATCCGGTAATTTATTTTTTATGCATGTAGCACGCAAAATTAACAATTTAAATTTTGATTGAGATGGTAAAATATAAACTGTTGGTAAGGAATTATTTACTTTAAAAGTAGACGGAACAATTTTACTACGTATAAATAAAAAAGCTAAAAATTTTAAAAATTTAAAAACATATTTATATCTAAGTGACATAAAATTTTTCCACGTTATTTTAAATAAAGATAATTATTAAATTTTAATTATACAACTAAGTTCTTTTTTTTATTAAAAATATTAGTTATTTTAAAATTAAAATATTATATAGTAAAATAAAATATTTTTTTATTTTTATCATTTATATCAGTAATAAATTATTTAAAACGTTTTGTATATATTATTGATTAATTGATATCATCAATTAATGTACATTATTTTCTCAAAAAAGATTAACTCTAATTTATTTTATTAAGTAAAATTAGATATTATATAATCTAGTTATTAACAATTAATATTTAACAAATTTGTTTTTATGTTAAAAAAAAAACATTCTAGTGACTTAACAAAAAATAATTTTTTTTTAAAAAAAAATATGAATCAACTTCCTTATTCTTTAGAAGCAGAACAATCTATTTTAGGTGGGCTAATGCTCAACAATGAAAAATGGGATGTTGTGATTGAACATATAGTAGAAAAAGATTTTTTTAGTTTTCAACATCAATTTATTTTTTCTGAAATGCAAAAACTTTTAGATCAAAATAAACCCATTGATTTAATTACTATTTCTGAATCATTAGATAAATGTGGAAAATTAGATATAATCGGTGGCTTTTCATATCTTGCAGAATTAGCAAAGAACATACCTAGTGCTGCTAACATAGATACTTATGCTAAAATAGTAAGAGAACGTTCACTTATACGTGAAATGATATCTGTATCTCATAAGATTATAGAATCTGGGTATCATCCGAAAGGAAAATCTGTCGAAGAGTTACTTGATTTTGCGGAATTAAGTATTTTTAATATTGCTGAAAATAGTGCAAAAGGTTTAAGAAAAGAAGGTCCTAAGAATATTCAACAAATTTTAGAAAAGACTGTATCTAAAATAGAATTTTTATTAAAAAATCCTAATAATGGAATTACTGGTATTGATTGTGGTTATCCTGATATAAATAAAAAAACAGGAGGTTTACAGTATTCTGATTTAATTATAGTTGCAGCGCGACCATCAATGGGAAAAACAACTTTTGCTATGAACTTATGTGAAAATATAGCCATGTTATATGATAAACCTGTGTTAATTTTTAGTCTTGAAATGTCTAGCGAACAAATTATGATGCGTATTTTATCATCACTTTCTCGTGTTGAACAAACAAGAATTCGTACTGGACAATTAGATGACGAAGATTGGTCAAGAATTTCTGCAACTATTAATATTTTATTAGAAAAAAAAAATATATATATTGATGATTCTTCTAGCTTAACTCCTATAGAAATTCGTACCAGATCACGAAGAATTTATAGCGAAAATAAAGGATTAAGTATAATCATGGTGGATTATTTACAACTTATGCATGTCCCTTCTTTATCTGAAAATAGAACAAGAGAAATCACTGAAATATCACGAGCTTTAAAAGCTTTAGCAAAAGAATTAAATGTTCCGATTGTAGCGTTATCACAACTTAATCGTTCACTTGAACAAAGATCAAATAAACGTCCTGTAAATTCTGATTTAAGAGAATCTGGGTCTATAGAACAAGATGCGGATTTAATTATGTTTATTTATCGTGATGAAGTTTATCATGAAAATACTGACTTAAAAGGTGTTGCAGAAATTATTATTAGCAAACAAAGAAATGGTCCTGTGGGAAAAATTAATCTTACTTTTAATGGTCAATGGTCACGTTTTGATAATTATGTTTCAATGTCTCAATATATTGATTGATTTTTATTCATAAATATTCAACAAAAATTATAAATATATTAAAGTAATCTATATAACTTTTTTTATATAAATTATATTTTTGCATAAAATATGTTAATGTTGGAAATTTTATGCAAAATCTTGTTAAGAATCATTATCAATTTTCTTATATAGAAGATTTTTTAGCTATTTTTTTAGGCGCGATAATGATTTCCTTAGGAATTACTTTTCTAAAAGAAGTTGGTGCAATTATTGGAAGTATGGCTGGAATTGCTTTTATTTTTAGCAAGTTTAGTTCTTTTTCTTTCAGTAAAATTTTTTTTATTATTAATTTACCTTTCTATATTCTTGCACTACGATTTATGGGAATAGAATTTATATTAAAAACTTTTTTTTCTGTTGGGTTAGTTTCAATTTTTGTTCATTTTCATTTATTTTTTTTTCGTTTTTATATAATAAATCCTTTTTATGCAATTATTTTAGGAAACATATTAATAGCAGTGGGTCTAATTATTTTATTTCGTCATAAATCTAGTTTAGGTGGTATAAATATTTTATCATTATTTTTACAAGAAAAAATAGGATTACGTGCAGGTGCTGTACAGATATTTTTTGATATTTTAGTTTTAATAGGATCATTAAGTGTATTTTCTTTCCGTATTTTATTTATATCATTATTAGGTGCATGCATAATGAATTTAATAATTTTTATTAATTATCAACCAGAAAATAAATCGCATTATATATTAAAATAATTTTAATAAATTCATTCATTTTATGAATGTATCAAGTATTAAAAAAAAGAAAACTAGATTAAAAATAAAAAAATTATATAAAATATAATATTTCTAATATTTAAAATATAAACTTTAGGACAACTAAATGGGTAGAGGTATAAATAAAGTTATTTTAGTGGGTTATTTAGGACAAGATCCTGAATTGCGTTATATGCCAAATGGAAATGCTGTAATTAATTTAAATGTTGCAACATCTGAGAATTGGCGTGATAAACAGACAGGAGAAAATCGTGAAACAACGGAATGGCATCGTGTAGTTATTTTTGGTAAACTTGCAGAAATTGCTGGAGAATATTTAAAAAAAGGATCTCAAGTATATATTGAAGGACAACTACGTACAAGAAAATGGCAAGATCAAAATAATCACGATCGTTATATAACAGAAATTATTATTAATAGTATTAATGGTAGTACTATGCAAATTTTAGGAGGAAATAGACAAAATAATTCTCAAGATAAGTCTCATTTTAGTAATAATGAAAATTGGGATAAGTTATCAAAAAAAGAAAAAAGTTCTGAACAAAACAAAATTAAGGATGAATCGTCTTCTTTAGAAAAAGAATCTATAGATTTTGATGATGATATTCCATTTTAGTATAGAAAAAAAAAAAAATATTGTTTTTTAAGCTTTTTTTCTTAAAAGTTAATAAAAATTATTAATTTTACTAGACAAAACTTAATAAAATTGATTTACTATATGTTGACATATTTTTCAGTGTCTATTTTCATGTAAAGGTAATATAGATGTCCAAAATTAAAGGTAACGTTAAGTGGTTTAATGAATCAAAAGGATTCGGTTTCATTACTCCGGAAGATGGTAGTAAAGATGTTTTTGTACATTTTTCTGCTATCCAAAGCAATGGTTTCAAAACTCTATCCGAAGGACAACGTGTTGAGTTTGAAATTACTGACGGTGCAAAAGGTCCATCTGCTGCTAACGTTATCAGTTTGTAATAACTTAACAGTCAGAATAATAAAAAACCCGCATCTGCGGGTTTTTTATTATTACTTTAATAAATTATTATTTAAATAAACTGGTAATATTTTCTCTAACGTTATAAATTGACCTAATTTAAATTTTCTTTTTGCTATAGTTAAAGAATCAAAAGCATCAGGAAATTTAATATCACTTTGTTGGAAAGTAATATTATTTTTTTTATTTTTTTTAAAAATTTCAATTAATTTTTGCCATGAATTTCCAACTATTACCCATGTCCCTGTTAATGTTTTTAACCAATTTAACAAATCATGTATAGTTATTAATTGTTCTTTTTTATTAAAACTATGTAATTTATTGCTATAGCGATATTGTGATAAATAAAATTGGTTCATTTTTGCATCAATCATTGCTAATATTTTTTTAGCTTTTAAAATTCTTTTAGCTGATTCAGCCATCGTTTCTAATGCAGAAATGCCAATAACTGGAACATTGGATCCTATGCTTAATCCTTGTGCTACTGCTGCACTAATACGAACCCCTGTAAAACTACCAGGCCCTTGGCTAAAAGCTATAGCATCTAATTCTGTCAATTTGAGATTTGATTTTTTTAAAACATAATTGATTAAAGGCAAAATAAATTGATTATGATCGTAATTAGTTATTACTGATCGATAATAAACTTTTGTTTTATTCAAAATAGCTACTGAACAAAGTTCAGTTGAAGTATCAAAAGATAGAATTCTAAAACACATACATAAATATATCATTTAGTTTTAGTTGTAATACAATTATATCTTTTTTTTTATTCATTTACTTTTATAAAATAAATAATACTTAAAAATTCATTAAAAGTTGAATAGGGTCTTCTATCATTTCTTTAATAGTCATTAAAAATCCGATAGATTCTTTTCCATCCACAATTCGATGATCATAAGATAAAGCAATATACATCATAGGTAAAATATGAATTTTTTTTTCTTTTACTACCGGACGATCTTGAATAGCATGCATTGCTAAAATTGCGCTTTGTGGAGGATTAATAATAGGAGTAGACATTAAAGATCCAAAAACGCCTCCGTTAGTAACGGTAAAGTTTCCACTAATTAAATCTTCTATATTTAACTTATCTTCATGTGCTTTATTAATGATCTCTTTTATGCTTTTTTCTAGATCTACTAAATTTAATAAATCTACATTTTTTAAAATAGGAACAACTAAACCATTTTTTGTAGAAATAGCAAAATTAATATCAAAATAATCATAAAAAATTATATCTGATTTATCAATAGATGCATTTATTTTAGGAAAACGTTTTAAAGCAATAACTGAAGCTTTCATAAAAAAAGACATCAATCCTAGCTTTATTTCATATTTTTTTTCAAAAACTTTTCTGTATTTCTCACGAAAATTCAACAGAGGTTCCATATTAACTTCATTAAACGTTGTTAAAATTGCAGCATTTTTTTGAGCACTTAATAAACGTTCTGCTATACGTTTTCTTAAAAACGTCATTGGAATACGCCGTTTCTTTCTATTATTCTCTTTACAAGAAATTTCTTTTTCTAACAAATATTCTCTTATATCAGTTTTTGTTATTCTATTACTTTTATTTTTTTGATTTATTTGATTTATATCTATTTCATTTTTACTAAGCATTCTTCGTACTGAAGGACTATCAACGTTTTTTATTTCTTTTGTTAAAACTTTATTATTTTCTTTTTTTTTAATGTTTTTTAAATTTTTATATTGATTTTTTTCTACAAAATTTTCATTTGTAAGAAATCCTATGATTTCTTTCGCAGTAACATTGTCACCTTCTTTTTTTACAATTTCCTTTAAAAATCCATTACAATCTGCAGATATTTCCAAAATAACTTTATCTGTTTCAAGAGAAACTAAAATATCTTCACTTAATATTTTTTGTCCTACTTTTTTATACCATTTGATAATTTTGGCAACGTTAATAGATTCTGGAAGATCAGGAACTAAAATCTTTTTGAGACTCATTATGTTGTTTTTTCCTTTTAGTAATTGATATTTAACGCTTTTACTAATATTTCTTTCTGTTGAATAGTATGAATTAAAATAGATCCAGTAGCTGGAGAAGCGGATGAATATCGACCTATATAACGCAAAGAACATGACGTTTTTAGAAAAAATTTTTTTAAGATATTTTGAATATAATACCATGCTCCTTGGTTCTTTGGTTCTTCTTGGCACCAAATATAATCGTGAATATGTATATATTTCTTAAATAAATTATTAATTATCTGTAATGGAAAAGGATATAATTGTTCAATTCGAATAATAATAATATTTTTTTTATTTTGTTTTCTACGCTCTTCTAACAGATCATAATATATTTTTCCAGAACAAAAAATTATTCGTTTTACTTGATTAATAGTTAAATTATCTACTTCGTCAATAACCATCTGAAAACTATCTCTTGATAGTTCATGTATTGAAGACACTGATAAAGGATGTCTAAGTAGAGATTTAGGTGATAAAACAATTAACGGTTTATATTTTTTTTCAATAATTTGACGACGTAATAGATGATAAAATTGAGATGGTGTTGATGGAAAACATACAATAATATTATTTTCAGCACAAAGTTGTAGATAACGTTCCAAACGAGAAGAAGAATGTTCTGGGCCTTGTCCATCATAGCCATGTGGTAATAAAATAACTAAATTAGATAGTTTTCCCCATTTTTGTTCTCCAGAGCTAATAAATTGATCAATAACTACTTGAGCCCCATTGGAAAAATCTCCGAACTGTGCTTCCCAAATAGTTAAACTTTTTATCATACTCAATGAATATCCATATTCAAATGCTAATACAGCTTCTTCAGATAAAATAGAGTTCCATATTTGAAATTTTCCTTGTTTTTTTTTAATGTTTTGTAATGGTATATATTTTGTTTCTTGTTTTTGATCATAAATTACTGCATGACGATGAAAAAAAGTTCCTCGACAAGAGTCTTCTCCTGATAAACGTATAGAAATACCACAATCTAATAAAGTAGCATAAGCAAGAGCTTCAGCTGTTCCCCAATCAAACATTCTTTTTTCTTCTACCATTTTATATCTACTTTGATATATTTTAGCAACTAAAGGATGTATTTTTAACGTATGAGGTAAGGAAAAAATAGATTTACCTAGTTTTTTTAAATATTCTTTCGATAAATTTTGTTCAATACCATCTGAAACTTGATTAAATGATTTCTTTAATATTGTTTTTTCAATATTACTTTTTTTTACAATACATGATTCATCTAATAATTTTTTTTTATAATTATTTTTAATTTGATACATTTTATGTTGATCAATTACATTTGTTTGTTTTAAATAATTAAAATAAATTTCACATACCGTAGGATGTTTTTTTATTTTTTCATACATTATCGGTTGAGTAACACTAGGTTCATCTGCTTCGTTATGTCCATATCGACGATAACATACTAAATCTATAAAAACATCACATTTAAAAAACATACGATATTCAATTGCCCATTTAGTTGCTAAAACTACTGCTTCTGGGTTATCTGCATTAACGTGAAAAATAGGTGATTGAAGCATTTTTGCTATATCAGTACAGTATAGTGTAGAACGTGTATCATTTACGTTAGAAGTAAAACCTAATTGATTATTTATTACTATGTGGATAGTACCCCCTACTTTATAACCTTCTATTTGTGACATATTTAAAGTTTCTTGTACTACTCCTTGAGATATTATAGATGCATCTCCATGAATATTAACAGGTAAGACATTAATAACTTTTCCAGTATTCATAAAAAAATCTAAACATGCACGTGCAGAACCTATAACAACGGGATTAACTATTTCTAAATGCGAAGGATTATAAGCAAGATTAACACGTATTTTTTGATCGTATTCTTCAATAGAAGATGTAAAACCCATATGATATTTAACGTCTCCACTACCAAAAAAATTATTTTTCCCCTTGAACTCTTTTATTAAATCTTCTATTTCTTTTCCTAATACATTAACCAAAACATTTAATCTGCCACGATGTGCCATACCTAAAAATATTTTATAAATATTATATTTATGTGAACTTTTAATTATTTCATGTAAAATAAGCATTATTGATTCTCCACCTTCAATTGAGAATCTTTTTGCTCCTGGAAATTTATTATTTAGATATTTTTCTAGTTCTTCTGTTTCAATTAGTTTTTCTAAAAAAAATATTTGTTCTTCAGAAGAAAAAAAATTATTTTTATATGATCCTTCAATTTTTTTTTGGATCCATTCTTTTTGTTCTTCATCAAGAAGATGCATATATTCTATGCCAATATCTTTACAATAAACTTTTTTTAAAATGTTATAAATATCAATAATATTTATTTTTTTTTCTTGATTAGAAAATATATTAATATTAAGTTTTTTTTTTAAATCTTCTTCTGAAAATTGATAAAAAGATAAATCAAGAACATTAATATTTTTCTGTTTTAATAAATTTAATGGATCAATATTAGATATTAGATGTCCAAAAATACGAAAATTGTTAATCATTTTAAAAATTTTTTCTTTTTGTAATAAAATATTATTAGCAGGTAATGAAATATTTTTTTTTTCTTCATAACATTTATTTTTCTTTAAAATATAATTAAGAAAAACGTTCCATTCTCTTTTTACAGAATCTGGATTCTTTAAAAAATTTTGATAAATTTTTTCAACATATGATATATTACAATTAGCAATACTATTATAAAACTTTAAAAAATAATGCATTTTATCTTTATCTGACATTTGCAGTTCCTGTGTGATCATTAAAGTAAAACTTATATTAATAAGAATAGTATAAAAGTTATCATTTTTGACAAATTTAAAAAAAAATGAAATGCAAACTATATAAAATTAACTGTTTTTTATATTTTATATTGTTTTATAATAAAATTTTTCTTTCTAATATTTTAAAAAAAATATAAATTTTCAATATATATTAAATTAAAAAATAAAAAATTTTCATAAAAATATGAAGTATTTTCTTTCTAAAATTAGTGAATATCGCTTACAAATAGTATTAAAGACACATTTAATATTTTTGTAAAAATCTAATATTTTTTAAAAAGGATTAGAAATATTAATAAAAGTAATATCAAGCTTATACTTTCTAGATAACCATTGACCTAGTGCTTTAATCCCGCCTACTTCTGTTGCATGGTGACCTGCTGAAAAAAAATGTAAATTACTTTCACAAACACTATGAAAAGTTTGTTCTGAAACTTCACCAGTTATAAATGCATCGATGTTTCCAAAATTGATTACAGTATCAATAAAATTTTGTCCTTTCCCACAACACCATGCAACTTTTTTTATCAATTTTGAAGCATTTTTACTTTTACAATGTAACGGAATACGCATTAATTTTTCTTTAATTAATTGTAAAAGTTGATTATCATCCATTGCTTTTTTAAAAGTGCCCCAGTTTACAAAAGTGTTAATATTTCCACCTATTTTTATATTAAGTAAATTTGCTAATTGTTTATTGTTCCCTAAATAAGGATGTATATCTAATGGTAGATGCCAACTGTATAAATTAATATTATTTTTTAATAAATCTGTTAGTCTTTTTTTTTTCATTCCTTTGATAATAGGACATTCATTTTTCCAAAAAAAACCATGATGCACTATTATAGCATCAGCATTTAATTCAATGCTTTTGTTAATTAATTCTTGATTAGCAGTAACTCCAGTGATTATTTTTTTAATCGTTTTTCGTCCTTCTATTTGCAGTCCATTAGGAAGATAATCTTTTATACAATCTTTATTAATTTTTTGATTAATAATTTTCTCTAATTGTAAATTATTCATAAATTTTCTCAAAAAAATTATTTCATGTTAAATAATTTTAAAATTTTTATATATGTTATATATGTTATATATGTACAACACAAAAAATTTTATAGTATTATAAATATATTTTTAATATTTTTTTAAAAAATTTTTATGTAAAATATAAATAGGTTATATAGATGTTTTTTTTGAAGTTAAGAGTGAAGGAAAGATAAAAAACGTATAAATGAAAAAATAATATATTTTTATATGATGCAATAGAAAATAATGATAAATTGTAGTTTTTTTTTCGTTTTTTTACTGAAATTTTATAGTATAAATTTCTTTAGTAACGATAGAAGTTTCAAATATTAATATAAAAAAATATTATCTTCATCTATTGATGAATACCATTAAATTTTAAAAAAGAAGAGTTAAAAATTTTTTATCACAAAATTTTAAATTTTTATTATATAAAATGATCAAAAAATTGTTTGAATCCAATTAAATTTTTTTCTAAAATTATGATCTAAATTATAAAATACTTTGGTAGTATTTAATTAGAAAAATTTTTTTCTATAATAATTTTTATATTCTAATTTTTTATAATTGTTAAAAAGATAATTAATAATAATTGTAAGATAATAATTAGATTAAATCACTGATCTAGGTGTTTTAATATCTTCGTAAAAATCACTATTCTAAATATTACTTTAAATTAGTTTAAAAATTTTTTATATTAATATTAATTAAAAAACTATATGTTTAGAAAAATAATCAATGTTTAATAATCCATTATAATATAAATTTATAAAACAAAAACTTTGATTAATATCATTATTTAACAATTTTAAAATGTAATTTATAATATTTAATAATATATTTTCAATCTTTAAGATTAGCATAACCTTTCAGATTAAGACATGTTTTTATCTTTAATTTTTTATACTATCTAGATTAATTATTTTTCATAAATTCTTAATATAAGGTTTAATGAGATGAATTTCTTTAATAAGATTATAAAAAAAAAATTCTCGATAAAGCACAATTTTTTTATTTTCTATAAAAAAATTTGTGCAATGTTCTATATCTTTTTTACAAAAATATTTATTTTTTTATCACGTGATAGATTATATTTTATTTCCATATATTCTGAAATATTATAATGTGATATTAATAATTATACTGTGAATTAATTTTTTGTTACATTCAAAAATAAAATAAGAAATTACTAGAATACGTTAGTATAACGTTTTTTTTGTTGAAAAATAAATGTAATATTGTTAGCAACAAGTGCACTAATTAAAGAAATAATTACAGTGTTTAATATTGTGTATACTTTTTTTTATAATAAAAAAAAATTTTGAGTATTATTTTTTATAGCATCGATATAGATTTTGTAATTAATAAAATATATGTTTTATTGAGATTATTTTTATGAACTACTGTAATGTTTTGATATGTGAATTTTTATTAAATTGTCTAGATTATTAATATATAATTTTAAAATATAATGTTGTGATATTAATCAAATGATGTTCATTAAATTGAAATCTTTAGTTTTTGCTTTCTTATAAAGTAATATTTTTTATATATATATTTTTTATAAAATTTTAGTTATAAACAAATAAAAAACAATAATTTTTCAAAAATCTTTGATCACATATCAAAATTTTTATAAAATATTGTTAAAAATAATAATTAACTAATAAATATGTAGAATAATACAAATTAATACTAATAATATATATTATATAATTAATAAGGATATAGCTTTATGGAAAAAATAGGTATTTTTTTTGGTAGCGATACCGGTAATACAGAACATATTTCAAAAATAATACAAAAAAGAATAGGCAAAGAAATTTCTAAAGTATATGATATTTCACAAAGTACAAAAAAAGATTTAGAAAAATTTAACATTCTTTTATTAGGCATTCCTACTTGGTATTATGGCGAAGCCCAAGGTGATTGGGATGATTTTTTACCAACTTTAAAAAAAGCAAATTTAAAAAAAAAAATAATAGGAATATTTGGTTGCGGTGATCAAGAAGACTATACAGAATATTTTTGTGATGCTATGCGTATTATTTATGATATTTTAGAAAAAAAAGAAGTGACTTTCATTGGAAAGTGGAGTACAAAAGGTTATCATTTCGAATCGTCAAAAGCATTAATAGATAACTATTTTTTAGGATTAGTGATTGATGAAGATCGTCAACCTGAATTAACTGATATCAGAATTAATCAATGGGTAGAACAAATTTTAGAAGAAATCAATAAAATCAATATTTAATTGGTTAATAAAATTCGTATTTAATTTTTTTAAAAACTTTTTTTTAAAGTCACTGTACGATTAAAGATAATATTTTGAGAAAAATTAGTATCCTGATAAAAATAACCTTCACGTTCAAATTGCAAGGCAGTCCCCAATTTTAAATTTTTAAAATGAGGTTCTATGAATCCCTTTTTAATTATCAAAGATTGGGGGTTAATAGATTCTTTAAAATTATCTTCTAAATTTGGATTTTTTGTCATAAAAAGTTTATCATAAATATGAAATATTGCTGGTAATCCATGTTTAATAGATACCCAATGAATTACTCCTTTTATTTTACGTCCATCTTTTGGATGCTTATTTAATGTATCAAAATCGCAACTACAGTAAACACAAATAATTTCTCCTTTTTTATTTTTTTCTATTTTATTTGCACGAATAATATAGGCATTACGTAAACGTACTTCATTATTCAATGTTAAACGTCTATATTGATCGCTTGCTTTTTCCAAAAAATCAGATTTTTCTATCCATAATTCTCGATTAAAAAACACTTTTTTCATACCAAAATTTTTATTTTGAGGATGATTAGGCATAAAAATAATTTCTTCATAATCTTGAGGAAAATTCTCAATTACTATTTTTAATGGATTAATAACAGCCATTAATCTATAAGCTTTTTTGTTTAGTTCGTCTCGAATACAAGATTCTAAAAAAGATAGTTCTATTAAATTTTCTTGTTTTGTCACACCAATTTTTTCACAAAAATTTCGAATAGCTAGAGGAGTATAACCTCTACGTCGAAGCCCAGAAATAGTTAAAATACGTGGATCATCCCAATTATTAACAATTTTTTCTTCTATTAGCTTTATTAATTTTCTTTTAGAAAGTATTGAATATTCAATATTGAGTCGAGAAAATTCATATTGTTTAGGATGAAATTTAAAATTAAGTTTATCTAATATCCACTCATAGAGACGTCGATTATCTTGAAATTCTAATGTACAAATTGAATGTGTAATACCTTCTAAAGCATCTGAAATACATTGTGCAAAATCATACATTGGATAAATACACCATTTTTTTTTAGTTTGATGATGTTCAATGTATTTAATCCTATAAAGTATAGGATCACGCATTACAATAAAATTTGATTTCATATCAATTTTAGCACGAAGACAAGCTTTTTTTTCTAAAAATTCTCCATTTTTCATTTTTTTAAATAATAATAAATTTTCTTCAATCGTTCTATTACGATAAGGACTATCAATGCCAAGACTAGTCCTAGTACCCCTATAAAACCTAATTTCTTCTGGTGATAATTCATCTACATATGCTAAATTTTTTTTAATCAATTGAATTGCGTATAAATAAAATTGATCAAAATAATCAGAAGAATATCGTATTTTTCCATTCCATTGATACCCTAACCATTTAATATCTTTTAT
Organism: Candidatus Tachikawaea gelatinosa; assembly: GCF_000828815.1. Classification (NCBI taxonomy): domain Bacteria; kingdom Pseudomonadati; phylum Pseudomonadota; class Gammaproteobacteria; order Enterobacterales; family Enterobacteriaceae; genus Candidatus Tachikawaea; species Candidatus Tachikawaea gelatinosa. The sequence continues at coordinate 369,766 of NZ_AP014521.1, read as the reverse complement.
AATTGATTTAATAAAATTTACATTTTCTTTTGTAGGATTAGTATCATCAAAACGAAGATAACATTTTCCTTTGTATTCTCTAGCAATTTCAAAATTTAAACATATAGATTTTGCATGTCCAATATGAAGATAACCATTAGGCTCTGGTGGAAAACGAGTACATATATTTATATTTTTTCCTTTCATTAAATCTTTTTGAATGATTTGACGAATAAAATTTCTTTTTTTTTCTTTGAATTTATCCATTTTTATACCAAACATCTCATAAAAATAATTTTATATTTGAAATTTTCAATTATTAATTTTTTATTATTCTACATAAAAAATTAATGTTTAAAAACTAATTTTTCAATAAGATTGAAAATTTATAATACGACAAATAGCATAAGTAATTTCACTACGATTTAGTGTATAAAAATGAAAATTTTTTACACCTTCTTTTGACAAAATTTTTATCATTTCTATTGCAATATTTGCGCTAATAATTTTTTCTATTTTAGGTTCTTTTTCTAATTTTTCAAAACTTGAGTATATCCATTTTGGAATATGTACTTTTGTAAAATTAGCAAACTTACATAATTGTTGAAAATTTAATATAGGTAAAATACCAGGAACAATATCAACATTAATACCAATAGCAGCGCATTCATCTCGAAAACGCAGATAAATATCTGTATCAAAGAAAAATTGAGTAATTGCACGATTAGCTCCGCAATCAATTTTTCTTTTTAAATAAATAAGATCTTGATAAGCATTTTTTGAATTTATATGTGATTCTGGATAAGCTGCAACTGAAATTTCAAAATTACCTACCTCTTTTAACAAAGAAACTAAATCGCAAGCATACATTTTGGAATTTATACTATGTTCATTTTGATCACCACGAAGTGCAACAATATGTCGAATACCTTGATTCCAATAATTATGAGCAATATTTAACAATTCTTCACGGTTAAAATTAATACACGTTAAATGAGGTGCAATGTTATTAATTTTTTTATGATTTTTTAATTTTTTTACTATAGAATGCGTACGATTATTTTTTCCTATTTTATTATTATATGTAATAGAAATAAAATTAGGACTTAATGTATTTAATTTATTAATAGAAATCCAAAACATATCTTCCATTTTTTGATTTACTGGAGGAAAAAATTCAAAAGAAATATTTATAGATTTATTTATTTCTAATAGATATTTATTGAATGATTTCACTTTATTTTTATGAAGTGCAAATGAATTCATTTTTTCGCCTTACAAATTAAGATTTAATTGATAGTACTTTTAATAGAAAAATATTTTTTGAAAAAAAATTTGATTTTATATAGAAGAATTGAATGGAAGATCTATGAGGAAAGGAAAAATAATTACTATAATAACTGATTATTTAAATTTTTTTAAAGGCATTTTCTAGATCATTAATTAAATCTTTATAATTTTCTATACCAATAGATAATCTAATAAGTTGATTAGAAATTCCAGATTTAATACGTACTTCTTTTGAAATACTAGCATGGGTCATAGTAGCTGGATGTGCAACTAAACTTTCTACACCTCCAAGTGATTCTGCTAGTGTAAATAATGTTAAAGATTTCAAGAAAATTATGATATTTTTCATTGAGGAGTTTATTTCAAAACTTAACATTGAACCAAACCCTTTTTGTTGAATTAATGCATACTTATGTCCAATATTATCTGATAAAGAAGGGTGATATATCTTTTTAACAATGGATTTTTTCTTAATATATTCAATAATTTTTAGAGTATTTGTTTGTGCTATATCAATTCTTAAAGAGAGAGTACGTAATCCTCTAGTTAATAAATAACTATCAAATGCACTATTTGTTACACCAATGTTATTGGCCCACCAAGACAATTCATTAAAAATTTCAATATCTTTAGCGATAATTGCTCCTGCAACTATATCAGAATGACCATTTAAATATTTTGTACAAGAATGCAAAACTAAATCTGCACCTAACTTTAATGGATTTTGTAAAATTGGACTAAGAAAAGTATTATCTACTACACTAATTATGTTCATTGATTTTGCAAGGTTACAAATCTTAGAAAGATTAACTACACGTAATAAAGGATTACTAGGACTTTCTATTAATATTAATTTGGGTTTTTGATTAAAAGATTTTTTTATTTGATTCATGTTATTTTGATCAATAAATTTTACAGTAAAATTTTTTTTATCATGTAAACTTTTTAATAAACGATAAGTACCTCCATAACAATCATAAGGAGCTATTATTAAATCTTGAGTAGATAAAAACATTGTTGTTAGAAGATATATTGCTGACATACCGCTATTTGTTAAAATAGCTCCTACTCCTTCTTCTAATTCAGCTAATAAATTTTGAGCTATATCACGTGTGGGATTAGATCTTCTGGAATAATCATGTAAACGAGGTTGATTAAACTCTAAAAAATTATAAGTAGTAGATAAATAAATAGGGTGAACTACTGAGCCATATTGTCTATCGATATTTAATCCACTATGTACTACTATTGTATTTTTTTTCATAAAATTTTATATATTAAAAAATAATTTGATATATATATTGCAATAAAATTTATCACAATATATAAATAGAAAAATTTTTAAAAAAAAGTTTAAATAAAAACACATATTATTTTTATTGAAATATGTTGTTTTATATTTCATGTCAAAATTTGATAAGAATTTTTCGAAGAAAATTAAAAAAACTAAAAATTATAGATAAATCTTTTTTTTTGATAAATCAAACTTTTTATTAAATCGATCAACACGACCAGTAGTGTCTATTATTCTTTGCTTTCCAGTATAAAATGGATGACAATTACTACAAACTTCTAAGTTTATATTATGTCCAATTGTTGATCGAGTATGAATAATATTACCGCAAGAACAAGTAACAGTTATTAATTCATATTTTGGATGAATATTTTTTTTCATTAAAAATAACCTTATAAAAATTTTTAAGTATAAAATATAAAAATTATATTGTATGTTTTATTGTTTTCACAATATTATAAAAATAATTTTTAGTACATAAATAATATTAAAATTATAATAACAAAATTATGAAAATTGCTCAAATTGCATTACCTGTTCCTTTACTACAAATTTTTGATTATCTTATTCCATTTAAAATAAAACCAGTTATTGGTAGTAGAGTAAAAGTAGTTTTTGGTCATCGTATTATGATAGGAATTGTAGTTAATTTATGTAAAAATAGTGCTTTGGATCCTTTAAAACTAAAATATATAAACACTATCTTAGATCAAGAATCTTTATTTTTTCCAGGATTATGGAATATGTTACTTTTTTCTGCAAATTATTATCATTACCCTTTAGGGTTAATGTTAACTAATTCTTTACCTAATATCCTTAAAAAAGGAAAAGAAAAAAAATATCAATTTTTATATAAAAAAAAAAAATATGTAGCAATAATACAAAAGACTTTTCTTCATTATATCAAAAAGAAGATACTATTTTACATATAGAAAAAATTAAAGAAATTAATAAGATTATTAAAAATATCAATAAATTTTTTGCATACGTAATAACTGGAATTGAAAACGAAAAAAAAATGGAGTTATATTTATATTTTTTAAAAAATATTATAATAAATAAAAAACAAATACTTATTTTAGTGCCAGAAATTAAATTAATATCTAAAATAGTTAAACACTTTTATAAAAAAATAAATATTAAAATTGACATACTTCATTCAAAATTAAGTCAAAAAGAAAAATTAAATATTTGGTTAAAAATAAAAAACAACAAAACGTCGTTAGTGATTGGTACAAGATCAGCAATATTTTCTCCTTTTCCTTGTTTAGGTTTAATTATTCTTGATGAAGAACATGATACTTCATATAAAGAGCAAAAAGGTTGTAGATATCATACACGTGATCTTGCCATATTTCGTGCAAAAAAAGAAAATATTCCTATTATCATTAGTTCATTAACACCTACGTTAGAAACATTATATAATGTGCACTGTGGAAAATATTATTATTTAAATTTTCAATTATGTTCTTCCAATAAAAAAAAAAATATATTTAATAAAATTATTAATATTAAAAATATAAAGAATAATTGCTATTTATCGTCACAACTTATTAATAGCATGAAAACACATCTTAATAATAATAATCAAGTTTTATTATTTTTAAATAAACGTGGTCATTCCTCAACAATTATTTGTGATATTTGTGGTTGGATATCAAAATGCTATATTTGTAATCGTCACTATACTTTTCATTATTTTTTATTACAATTACGTTGTCATTATTGTAATAAAAAAAGTTCTGTACCTTTATATTGTATGAAATGTGGATCTAATTTTTTAAAGTTTTTAGGAACAGGTATTGAACAATTAGAAAAGCAATTAAATGTTTTATTTCCTGGTATACCTATATTACGTATTGATAGCGACAGCTCTAAAGAAAATAATATATTAAATAAAAATATTAATAATTATAAAAATTCTTATATTTTTATTGGAACCAAAATGATTTTAGAAAAAAATTGTTTTTCTAACATAACATTAATTGGATTACTCAATATTGATAATTTTTTATTATCTCCTAATTTTAGATCTATAGAACAATTTGCTCATTTTTATATAAAAATTATGAAATATATCAAAAACTATGATAAAAACAATGAAATATTTATACAGACTCACTATCCTAAAAATAATTTTTTACAAACTTTAATTTATGAAGGATATTTCAAACTAGCTAGAAAAATCTTATTAGAAAGAAAAATAGCGTCTTTACCACCATTTACAAAACATGTGGTTTTTTTTGCAAAAGATATAAATATACAGAAAGTGGAAAAATTTCTTATATACATTCGTCAAAATTTAGAAAAAAAATTTATAAAAGATAAGTTTTTATGGATAATGGGACCTTGTCCAGCATCAAAATATAAAAGCTATCGAGATTTTCAATATGTATTATTAATACAACATTTTTCTAGGAAAAAACTATATATGATTATCAAGAATTCATTAATTTTTATTAAAAATTTATCATTTAAACTAAAAGTTAAATGGTTTCTTGATATTGATCCTATAGAATTTTAACGTTTATTTATTTCATAAAATAAAAAATACTATAATAGATATTTGTATATATATTTTTATAAAAATTTTCAAAAAAAAACTAGTATATTTGTAATTAATTTAAAAAAAATTTAAAAAAATATTTAATTTTTATAGATATTGAATTAATTAATAATTTTTATAAATAAGTTAATGATAAAAAAAAACAATTGTATTATTCTGTAATAATATTTGATCATAGACTAAAAAATCCAATAAATTTATTTATAAAAGATGTATTGTGAAGTATATCTTTTTTAATAAAATTAATATTAAATATCTTTTCTATATAACAAGAACATTTTTTCAATTAATACACATTAATAATTTTTAATAACACTTTATTATCTTATTAAGAAATATCTTCTGGATAATCAAGTGGAGTTTTTATTGATTGTTCTATTTTATATTTTTCTCGAGAAGTATCTTGATTCTTATTCATTGAAGAATGAAAAAAACGAGTATTTTTTTCGTGTTCCTTATTTTTTATTTTACTTGAAACATGTAACATATTCTGATATATTTTGGAATAGTTATTAGATATTTTATTAACTAAATCAATATTATTTAATAAATAATAGTTCCATACTTTATGATATTCTTCTATTTCTTTTTTTGTTTTCTCTATTGATGCAAGAACGGCAATTCTTTTTTCTATTTTTCTGTTATTAAAAAAAACTATTATTAATCCAATTAATATACCCATAAAAAAAGAAGAAACTATATAAATCCATATCCAGTTCATTTTTTTTCCTATTTTCCATATTAAAATTTTTTGTATTTTATATATATTAATTTTTATTAAAAATTTTTATTCTATATTGATACTTTTTTAGATTATTCGTTTAGTATATTTTATATAAATTTAATACATAGTTTTAAGTATTTTAAAATACTTTTAAAATTATAATAGTGTTCATGATTTAAAAAAATAAACAAATAAAATTTTGTTATATAAAAAAATTTATTTAATATAAAAAATAATTAGCAGTTATATATAATAGAGCATAAAAGCAAAAATTCATAAAATATTTTTTCATTAAAATATTTTTTAAAGTTGTTAACATATATTTTAGGTATTTTCTATGAAAACTTTTTCAATTAAAAAAAATGATATTAAACATAACTGGTACATTATAGATGCCACTAACAAAATCTTAGGAAGGTTATCTACTTTGATATCTTCTTATCTACGTGGTAAACATAAAGCAGAATATACACCGCATATGGACGTTGGTGATTATATAATAGTTTTAAATGCAGATAAGATAGCAGTTACTGGAAAGAAATTTGAAAAAAAAATATACTATCAATACAGTGGATATGTTGGTGGAATGAAAAAACGCAGTTTTAAAGAAATTTTTTCTCGATCCCCCGAAAAAATTATTGAATATGCAGTAAAAGGTATGTTACCTAAAGGTATTTTAGGAAGGGAATGTTTTAAAAAATTAAAAGTGTATAAAGGAAACTTACATAATCACATAGCACAAAAACCAAAAACGATAAATTTTTAAAAAGAGTATAAAATAAAATTTATGAATAACAAACAAAATTACGGAACAGGTCGCAGAAAAACCGCTTCAGCAAGAGTTTTTATAAAAAAAGGACAAGGAAATATGATTATTAATAAACGTAAAATTAATAATTATTTTGGTCGAGAAACAGCACGAATGATAGTGCATCAACCTTTAGAACTCATGCAAATGAAAGAAAAATTAGATTTATATATTACAGTAAAAGGTGGAGGAATTTCAGGACAAGCAGGAGCAATACGTCATGGAATTACTCGTGCTTTAATTGATTATGATGATACTTTTAAAAAAGAATTAAGAAAATCTGGATTTGTTACACGTGATTCTCGTCAAGTAGAACGTAAAAAAGTAGGATTGAGAAAAGCACGTAAACGTTCACAATTTTCTAAACGTTAATTATTATTTAATTTTAAAATGTTTTGTTTCATATAATCAATTTTTAAAATTGCAAAATTTTTGAAAAAAATCGTGAATATTAAAAATAAAGAAAAAAAATTTGATAAAGAAGGATATCTAAAAAGTTATATAAATTGGGACGAAGAAATAGCAAAAGAAATTGCTAAAAAAGAATCCATTATTCTAACAGAAATACACTGGGAAATTATCAAATTTATACGTAATTTTTACTTAAAGTTCCATATATATCCTAAAATGCGATTTTTAGTGCAAGAAATTAAAAAAAAATATGGACCAAAAAAAGGAAACAGTCGTTATTTTTTATATCTTTTTCCTAAAAATCCAAAAAAACAATCTGCTAAAATTGCAGGTCTACCGAAACCAAATAAATGTATTGAATAAAAGTTTGTCGGTCGAAAATCAAAAATATTCAGTATCTTATACTATTAAAAATATAAAAAATTTCAATATATGAGCGAAAAATTAATAAACATAAATCGACCGACAATTTTTACATTTTTAAAAACTTTACATTATTTATTAATAAAAAATTATACATCTCTAAGAATTCTTTGTTTTTTTTCTCTTTCAAATTTGTGATAATCTTCTCCACATTCTGCAGAACAAAAAGCTGTACTTGGAACAACTCGTTCATCACGACACCATATACAAACACCATCTGGACTTTGAATTTTTTTTCTACGTGATGAAAGTGCAGCAGTAATTATAGCTTCTTCTCTTTCTTGTGCTAAATCTGCAATATCCATGATTTTTCCTCCAAAAAAAATATGTGTGTCTCGTATAAAAAAATTATAAAATATTAATCATAATTTTCAATTAGTCGATAATATTTGCAACCACACCTGCACCAACAGTACGTCCTCCTTCTCGAATTGCAAATCTTAAACCTTTATCCATCGCAATGGGATGAATTAAATTCACAATCATTTTAATATTATCACCAGGCATAACCATTTCAATATCTTTTGATAATTCTATTGAACCAGTAACATCAGTGGTACGAAAATAAAATTGTGGACGATATCCTTTAAAAAATGGAGTATGACGTCCTCCTTCATCCTTGGAAAGAATGTAAACTTCTGCTTCAAATTTAGTGTGAGGTGTAATCGAACTCGGCTTTGCTAATACTTGTCCTCTTTCAATGTCTTCTCTTTTTATTCCTCTTAACAAGACGCCTACGTTTTCACCCGCTTGTCCTTGATCAAGAAGCTTTCTAAACATTTCTACTCCTGTACAAATAGATTTAACAGTATCTTTGATACCGATAATTTCAATTTCATCTCCTACTTTTACAATTCCTCGTTCTACTCGACCAGTAACGACTGTACCACGACCAGAAATAGAAAATACATCTTCTATAGGTAGTAAAAAAGGTTGATCAATAGCACGTTCTGGATTAGGAATATAACTATCTAGTATTTCTGATAGTTTAATTATTTTTTCTTCCCATTCAGGTTGTCCTTCTAGAGCTTTAAGTGCAGAACCACGTATTATAGGAGCAGTTTCTCCTGGAAAATCATATTGTGATAATAAATCTCTTACTTCCATTTCTACCAGTTCTAATAGTTCTTCATCATCTACTGCATCACATTTATTTAAAAAAACAATAATATAAGGAACTCCAACTTGTCTGGCAAGCAAAATATGTTCTCTTGTTTGAGGCATTGGACCATCTGTTGCAGCAACAACTAAAATCGCACCATCCATTTGAGCAGCCCCTGTTATCATGTTTTTTACGTAGTCAGCATGTCCAGGGCAATCTACATGAGCATAGTGCCGTTTCATCGTTTCATATTCAACGTGAGAAGTATTGATAGTAATACCTCTTGCTTTTTCTTCTGGTGCATTGTCTATTTGATCAAATGCACGAGCTTGTCCACCGTATTTTTTTGCAAGAACTGTAGTTATTGCTGAAGTTAAAGTAGTTTTACCATGGTCTACATGACCTATCGTTCCAACATTAATATGTATTTTATTTCTTTGAAATTGTTCTTTAGACATAACTTTAATAAAATTATTTTTAAATAATTTTCCTATGATATATTAAACGTTTTTATTAAACACGAGATGTAATAATATTTTGTGTAATATTGTGCGGAGCTTCTTCATATTTTAAAAATTCCATTGAATAAGATGCTCGTCCTTGTGTTTGAGATCTTAAATCAGTAGCATAACCAAACATTTCAGATAAAGGAACTTTTGCACGAATAATTTTACCCATTGCATTATTATTCATGCCTTCAATAATACCTCTTCTACGATTAATATCACCGATGACATCTCCCATATTTTCTTCTGGCATTTCTATTTCTACTTGCATAATAGGTTCAAGTATTACTGGTTTAGCTCTTTTAAAAGCACTTTTAAATGCAATAGAAGCAGCTATTTTAAATGCTAATTCAGAAGAATCTACGTCATGATAAGAACCAAAATGTAAACGTATTCCTATATCCAATACTGGATATCCAGCAAGTGGGCCAGATTTTAACTGTTCTTTTATACCTTTATCAATAGCAGGAATATATTCGTTAGGAATGATACCACCTTTAATGTCGTTAATAAATTCATAATTTTTTTTACTATTTGTAGGTAAAGGATACATGTCAATCATCACATGACCATATTGTCCACGTCCCCCAGATTGTTTTATATGTTTTCCTTCAACATTTTTAACAATCTCTTTAATTGTTTCACGATATGCGACTTGAGGTTTTCCTATATTAGCTTCAACATGAAATTCACGCTTCATTCGGTCAATAATAATGTCAAGATGAAGTTCACCCATTCCTGCAATAATAGTTTGATTTGATTCTTCGTCAGTCCAAACACGAAACGAAGGATCTTCTTTTGCTAATCTATTTAAAGCTAAACCCATTTTTTCCTGATCCGCTTTTGTTTTTGGTTCTACAGCAATAGATATCACTGATTCAGGAAACTTTATTCTTTCTAAAATAATTGGAACGTTAGGATCACAAAGTGTATCACCAGTAATCACATCTTTTAAACCAATTGCTGCTGCAATATCACCAGCACGTACCTCTTTAATTTCTTCTCTCTTATTTGCATGCATCTGTACTATTCTGCCAAATCTTTCACGTTGTGATTTTACAGAATTTAAAACAGTATCACCAGAATTAACAATCCCAGAATAAACTCTAAAAAATGTTAAGTTACCTACAAATGGATCGTTGACTATTTTAAATGCTAAAGCAGAAAATGGCTCTTTATCATCTGATAAACGTTGTACAGGAGTATTGTTTTCAATATCTAATATTCCCTGTGTAGCTGATATATCTGTAGGTGCAGGTAAGTAATCTACTACTGCATCTAACATCGCTTGGACTCCCTTATTCTTAAAAGCTGACCCACAAGTAACTAAAACAATTTCATTATTTAAAACACGTTTACGCAAACATTTTCTAATTTCTTTCTCAGATATATGTTCTCCTGATAAATATTTTTCCATCAAATTATCCGATGCTTCTGCAGCAGATTCAATAAGATTTTGTCTCCATTTTATAGATAAATCAAGCATATCTTCAGGAATTTCTTGATACTCAAAAGTAGTTCCTTGATCAATTTCGTTCCATTTAATTGCTTTTAATTTAATTAAGTCTATAATCCCAGTAAATTTATCTTCTTTACCAATAGCTAATTGTAATGGAACTGGATCAGCTCCTAAACGTAATTTTATTTGTTCAATAACTTTAAAAAAATTTGCTCCAATTCGATCCATTTTGTTAATAAAAGCAATGCGTGGTACTTTATATTTATTTGCTTGACGCCAAACGGTTTCAGATTGTGGTTGAACACCACCTACTGCGCAGTAAATCATAACTACTCCATCTAAAACACGCATTGAACGTTCTACTTCTATTGTAAAATCAACATGTCCAGGAGTATCAATGATATTAATACGATGAGGTTCAAATTGATTTGCCATACCAGACCAGAAAGCAGTAGTAGCAGCAGAAGTAATTGTAATTCCGCGTTCTTGTTCTTGTGCCATCCAATCCATTGTAGCTGCTCCGTCGTGAACCTCTCCAATTTTATGGTTAACACCAGTATAAAAAAGTATACGTTCAGTAGTAGTAGTTTTGCCAGCATCAATATGTGCACTAATTCCAATGTTTCGATAATTTGTAATAGGTGTTATACGAGACATTTTACTCCTCTAATTTTAATTACCAAAAAAATTAATAGTTTTTTACTTTACCAACGATAATGAGCAAAAGCTTTGTTTGCTTCAGCCATACGGTGTACTTCTTCACGTTTCTTTACAGAAATTCCTTTATTTTCTGTTGCATCAATAAGTTCATTAGCTAAACGTAATGCCATAGATTTATCATTTCTTTTCCTTGCTGATTCAACAATCCAACGCATAGCTAATGCATCTCTGCGAATTGGTCGGACTTCTACTGGAACTTGATAAGTAGATCCACCAACTCTGCGTGATTTTACTTCAATAGATGGTCTAACATTATTTAAAGCTGCTTCAAAAGCATCTAATTCTGTTTTTTTAGAGCGCTTTGATAAATTATTTAAAGAGGTATATACAATTTTTTCTGCAATTGATTTTTTTCCATCTACCATTAAAATATTGATGAATTTTGCTAATAACTCTGAACAAAATTTTGGATCTGGTAAAATTTTACGTTGTCCAATAACGTGACGGCGTGGCATATAATATCTCCATTAATAAAGACTTATTTTAAAGTATTTGTGTAATAATTTATATTACTGAAATAGTATTAATTTTTTGATTTTTTTAATCCATATTTTGATCTACTTTTCTTTCGATCTTTTACTCCTGCGCAATCTAATGCTCCTCTTATAGTGTGATATCGTACACCTGGAAGATCTTTAACACGACCTCCTCTTATTAAAACTACTGAATGTTCTTGTAAATTATGTCCTTCACCGCCTATATAAGAGGTAACTTCATAACCATTAGTTAAGCGTACACGACATACTTTTCTTAAAGCTGAATTTGGTTTTTTGGGTGTAGTAGTATAAACACGAGTGCAAACACCTCTTTTTTGTGGGCATGATTCTAATGCTGGAACGTTGCTTTTAATAACTTTTTTTATACGCGGTTTTCGAACTAGTTGATTAATTGTAGCCATTTTTTTATTCCTTAACGATAATATCATCTATGATTTTAAGTATTTAGGGTTTATTTTACCAAGCTATTTGTTGCTTATTTTTTATAGTAAGGTTAACAAAACCATGATAATCTATTAATATAGGTATAGGTGATATTTTTTTTTTTAATCCTCTTGCTTCAAGATCTTCCTTTAAAACCCATGTTTTTACTTTTTTTAAAATTAGTTTTTTCAAGATAAGACTATTTTTTAATGCTCCTAAAACACCGTCTTGAAAAAATAATAAATCATCTTCTGAATGTACTAAATCAAGCATACTTTGAAAAGTATACTCCCAAGGTGATTTGCTGACAGTATGTAACATATGCTTTCTCTAAAAATTTATAACAAAACTAAATTTTGATATTTTTTGATAAATTCTGCTTTGACAAATAATGTTGTTTGCTTTGATTGGATTTAATAAAATATCTTTTTCTTCTATTCCTCTTATTTTTAAAGATTTCTTACAAAGATAATATTTTTTGATATCATATAAGGGAAGCACATTAAAAGTAGATGAATAATTTTTTGTAAGAATTAAAACTGGATTTTGATGTGTGATTAATTGTAAAACACCATCACCAATAAAAAAAATTCCAATTGTATTGATTAAGGAGATAGCAGATAATATAATATCTAAACCTTCACAACCACGACTTGTACCGTGTGGACCGCTTGAAAAAATAAAAGCAATACCTTTTTTTTTATACATTAGAATTGTACCATACGATCACAATGTAACATACTTTTAAATAATGTAGTTAATCCACTTAATTGAAATCCTTGTATTACATTTGTTTTAATATCTTTTTTATATTGGTTTACATGATTTTTTTTATTAAAAATTCCTCTTTTTAGTGCTGATGAAATACATATATTAAGTTTTACATCAAATTTTTCGGATAATTCTTTCCAATAAAGGACTAAATTATGTTCATCATGAGGAAGAGATAAGAAATAATTTGCGTTAGTTGTTCCTTCACGATAAAAAAAAATACTATCTAGTTGACAGCATTTCATAAATAATATTGTTTTTGCAAATAAATAAGCACTACTCGATTGTTGAGTACCATAAGGTGGGCCAGTTACTAAAATTATGTATCGTGTTATCATAGTAAAATTTTTTTTATGTAATTAATCCAATAGTATCAAAAACTTTTTTTATAGTTTTTTTTACATGATTTTTTGCTTTCTTCGCACCTTCTAATATAATTTGATTTAAAAAATCTTTATTATCATAATAATAATAATATCGTTTTTGAAAATCTGATAAAAAATCAGCAAGCGATTCTGACATCGATTTTTTAAAAAAACTGTATGTTTTATCTTTAAATTCTTCTTCTAAATCTAGAATACTTTGCCCACTAATTTCAGAAAATATGCTTAATAAATTGGAAATACCTTTTTTGTGTATATTATCATAATTTATAATAGCTGGAGAATCTGAATCAGTTAATGCATTACGAATTTTTTTTATAACAATGTTAGGTTCATCCAATAAATAAATAACATTTTTTTTATTAACATCTGATTTAGACATTTTTTTATTAGGATCTAACAAAGACATAATACGTGATCCTTTTTTTTGAATAAATGGTTGGGGAATTTTAAAAATTTTTCCATAACGCATATTGAATTTTTTTGCGATATTTTGGACTAGTTCTAAATGCTGTTTTTGGTCTTCTCCAACAGGAATTTTGCTAGCTTGATACAGCAAAATATCAGATGCCATTAGTACTGGATAATTTAAAATACCAACGTTAACTTGACCAGAAAATTGTTGAGATTTTTCTTTGAATTGCGTCATGCGACACAATTCTCCATAAGAGGTATAACAATTTAATATCCAATTTAATTGAGTATGTTCTGGAATATGTGATTGAATAAAAATAGTACTTTTTTCAGGAGAAAGTCCACATGCTAAATAAGTAGCTAGCGTAGTAAAAGTCATTTTTTTTAAAAATTTAGGTTCTTTAAAAGAAGTGATAGCATGTAAATCAACGATACAATAAAAGCAATTATTATCATCTTGCATATTTACCCATTGTTTAATAGCTCCTATATAATTTCCAATAGTTAAATAACCTGAAGGTTGTGCACCACTAAAAACAGTAGGTTTTTTTAACATTTATATGTTCCTTAATTAGTACTGTTAAATTAATAAGATAAAAAATTTTTATTAATTAATACCATGTTATAATATGATTTTTCAAAAAAAATTAATATTTTTTTTAGTTATACATGTGATATTGCATGTTTTATTGCATGAATAGTTTTTTTATAGTTTAAACTGTTAAAAATAGTTGAACCAATCACAAAAATATCAACTCCAGTTTTAGCAACATCAGCAATATTTTTTATGTTTATCCCCCCGTCTATTGATAAAGGAATATCAAAATTGCTTTTATTAATTTTTTCGCGAACTTGATATAATTTTTCAATAGTATTATATATAAATTTTTGTCCACTATATCCAGGATTAACAGACATAATTAATATCATATCAAGCTTATCTAAAACATAATCTAAATAAAACAAAGGAGTAGCAGGATTAAAAGCTAAACCTACTTTACATCCATATAATTTAATAAGATTTATTGTACGATCAATATCGTATTCACATTCTGGATGAAAAGTAATAAAATCAGCACCAGCTAAAGAGAATTGTTGAATAAGATATTCTACAGGTTTTATCATTAAATGAACATCAATAGGAGCATTAATGCCATAATTACGTAGCGATTTTAAAACTATTGGACCAAATGTTAAATTAGGAACGTAATGACCATCCATTACATCAAAATGTATCATATCGCTGCCTGCTTCTAACACATTTTTAACATCTTTCCCTAAGCATGCAAAATTTGCGGAAAGAATAGACGGAGCTAACAAATATTTTTTCATCAATTGCTCTTTTTCTAGAATATGTTAAAAAATATTATAAATAAAAAATAAGTTCGGTTAGATGACAACATAAAATATCATAGCAGTTATTATTTATATTTTTAAGTAGTTAAAATAGTTATCATAACTCTTGGCTATTTTGAATAGCGTTTAATATACATGAATGATCAATATCAGAGTATATCTTTGCATGACCGATAGATGTTGGAAGGATTAATCTTAATTTTTCATTTATAACTTTTTTATCACGCATAATATATGGTATATATGTCGAAGATTGCATATTTTTTGGCGCGTAAATCGGTAAGTTTGTGAGCTGTAATAATTTAATAATACGTACAATATTACTTTCACAAAAATTGTTCATTATTTTAGCTATACGTGAAGCAATAATCATTCCTATAGCAACTGCTTCTCCGTGTAAACATTTACCATATCCAATGTG